>JANWKL010000101.1 GCA_025451375.1 Steroidobacteraceae bacterium | reverse complement strand
TCGAACCGACACGCCTTGCGGCGCTAGCCCCTCAAGCTAGTGTGTCTACCAATTTCACCACGTCGGCAATATTAAAATCCGCGCGGCCGGCGAGCCTTATTTCGGTGCAGAAGCCGGCGCGGGGGTGGAAGCAGGAGCCGCCGCAGGCGCTGACGCCGGCCCGGAGCCCGTGGGCGCGGGCACCGAGGTACCGACAACCGGCGCGGCCTTCTTGCTCGCGGCGACCTCATCGAGAATCGTTTTCTGCTGGACCTGCGAGGCGCGGGTGCCGGTATAGGTGAGCAGCAGACTGTTGATCATGAAGACCGCGGCGAAAATGGCCGTGGCGCGCGACATCGCGGTGCTCGCCCCGCGCGCACCGAACACCGTGCCGGAAGCGCCGGCGCCAAAGCCGGCGCCGGCATCCGCACCCTTGCCGCGCTGAAGCAGCACCAGCCCGATAATCGAGAGCGCCGAGGCCCACTGCACAATAGTCAGAATCGAACGCAACATCGCAAAACCTATTATCCCGGTCCGGCAGCGGCCAGGATGGTCAGGAACTCATCAGCCTTGAGCGAGGCGCCACCAATCAGACCGCCGTCTACATCCGGCATCGCGAACAGCTCCGCCGCATTACCGGCCTTGACGCTGCCGCCGTAAAGGATACGTGTGGCGGCGGCAATTCTAGCATCCCGGGCCGCTATCCGGGCGCGGATGAAGGCATGGACGTCCTGGGCCTGCTCCGGGGTCGCGTTACGGCCCGTACCGATGGCCCACACCGGTTCGTATGCCACCACGGCGTGTTCCAGGGCCCCGGCGCCGGACAGCTCCAGCACCACGTCCAGCTGCCGGGCGACGATTTCCCGCGTGCGGCCGGCATCCCGATCCGCAAGCTGCTCACCGACACACAGGATCGGGATGAGGCCCGCAGCGCGCGCGGCGCCGAACTTGCGCGCCACCAGCTGATCGCTTTCCCGATACAGCATGCGCCGCTCCGAATGCCCCACGATCACGTATTCGCAGCCGACGTCCTTCAACATGCTCGCTGCGATTTCACCGGTGAAAGCGCCCGGCGTATCGGCGCAGAGATCCTGGCCGCCGAGGCTGAACACCGAATCGCGCAGACCGCGCGCCACTTCCTGCAGGTAAACAAACGGCGGACACAGCACGCACAGCGCCGCGGGGTTCGCCGGGCAATGGGCCACAAGGTCCTCGACGAGCCGCGCATTCTCGCTGCGCGATCCGTGCATCTTCCAGTTACCGGCGACAATGGGGCGACGCATGGGGCGCGGGATGATAGCCATGTGAGGGGGGCGGCGCAACGGCGCTCGGCGCCGGCGGCAAGGAACCCCGGGAGTCGATCTAAAAAGACTCGTTTCGGGGACGCCGTGAATCCATCCGTGGAGGCTCCGGCAAAAACATCCCTGTTTTTGACGGCCCCGAAACGAGTCTTCTTCGCTCGCCTCCGGGGCTGATAGCGCAGGCGCCCATCGCGCGAGCGCCTGCTAAGTGTCAGCCGGCGATGCCCTGGATGATCTTGGCGAGCTCGTTGGCCGCGGCGCGCGTCGTATCTTCGTCGCGCCCTTCGACCATGACCCGTATCACCGGCTCCGTTCCCGAAGCGCGCAACACCACGCGGCCGTCGGCACCCAAACGCTGCTCGATGCGCGCCACGGCCTGCTGCACGGCGGGCACCCCGGTCGGGTCGAAGCGTTCGGCCACCTTGACGTTGAGAAGCACCTGCGGAAATTTCTGCATTCCAGAGGCCAGCTCCGCCAGTGAGCGGCCGGTCTGTTTCATGATCGCCAGCACCTGCAATGCGCTCACCAGTCCGTCACCGGTGGTGGTCTTGTCGAGGCACAGAATGTGCCCGGAAGCCTCGCCGCCGAGAATGCCCTGGGTTTCACGCAGCATCGCCAGCACATAGCGGTCCCCGACCGCGGCGCGGCGGAACTCAATGCCGGCCGAGCGCAGCCCGATCTCGAGCCCGAGGTTGCTCATCACCGTGCCGACCACCGGGCCGCGCAGTGTGCCGGCCTCCTTCTGGGCGCGGGCGATGACGTACAGCAGCTGATCGCCGTCCACGATCCGGCCGAGGTGATCGGCCATGACGAGCCGGTCGCCATCGCCGTCGAGCGCGACGCCAACGTGCGCGCGCACACCCGGCACCGTGAGCTGCAGCAGATCCGGGGCGGTCGAACCGCAGCCGTCGTTGATGTTGCGGCCGTTCGGCGAGCAGCCCACCGGCACGATCTCCGCGCCGAGATCCGCGAGAATGCGCGGCGCCACCTTGTAGGCCGCACCGTTGGCGCAATCGATCACGATCTTAAGACCCGATAGGTCCACGCCTGGCGGCATCGTCGACGCGCAGAATTCCTGGTAGAAAAGCCGCGAGCGATCGGCGCGCGTCGCACGTCCGAGGCTGCGCGAAGCGCGGGTCAGCGGCGGCTGCGCCAGCTGCGCTTCGATCTGTTCCTCCAGTTCGTCCGAGAGCTTGCCCCCCGAGGCGTCGAAGAACTTGATGCCGTTGTCATCGTAGAGGTTGTGCGAGGCACTGATGACAATGCCGAAGTCGCAGTTGAAGCGCCGCGTCATGTAGGCAATGCCGGGCGTCGGCAGCGGCCCGATGAGCATGACGTTGACGCCGGCGGCGACAAATCCCGCCTCCAGCGCCGACTCGAACATGTACCCCGACAGCCGGGTGTCCTTGCCGATCAGCACACTGCCGCCTTGCGGCGCGAGAACGCGTGCGGCCGCGCTCGCCAGGTGCAGCGCGAAGTCCACGGTCATCGGGTGCTCGCCGACGCGGCCCCTGATCCCGTCGGTGCCAAAATACGCCCTCGCCAAATTCCTATCCTCCCCTCTTGGTCCATAGGCCAAAATCGCAGCAAGCGATTTCGGCGGACAGTAGCTCCGTTTCCGCCGGCCAAAGCCGTGGCTCGATGCACACCTGCACGATCACCTCAGCAGCCGAGCACTTCATAGTAAGGCCAGGCGCATGGACTTTGGCCGGCTGCGGCAGTACCACGCGGGTGGTGCCCGCAGTGTTAACACGCCCTAAACGCCGCGACCACCTTGAGCGCGTCCACCGTCGCCGCCACGTCGTGGACGCGGATGATGCGCGCACCGGCGAGCGCTGCGATCACCGCCAGCGCCACGCTGCCAGCCAGACGTTCCCCGGATGCCCGGCCTGTCAGTGTGCCCAGCATTGATTTGCGCGACAACCCGGCCAACACCGGCGGCCCGTCGGCGACGATTTCCGGCAGCCTGCGCAGCAGCTGCAGATTGTGCTCCACGGTCTTGCCGAAACCGAATCCCGGATCCACGGCGATCCGCTCGGCACTCATGCCCGCGTCCCGGCAGGCGCGCACGCGCCCGGCAAGAAACGCGCGGATTTCACCGACGACGTCGCCGTAGTGGGGCGAGCGCTGCATGGTGCGAGGTTCTCCCTGCATATGCATGAGGCACACCGCGCAGCCGCTGCCGGCCGCGGCTTCAAGCGCGTCTGACGCCTGCAAAGCGCGCACATCATTGATGAGTCCGGCACCGGCGGCGGCGGCGGCCCGCATGACCTCGGGTTTACTGGTATCGACGCAGATCACCGCGCTCGTAAGGGTGCGCAGCCGCTCAATCACCGGCAGTACGCGCCGCGCTTCCTCGGCCGCGTCGACGCTCGCGGCTCCCGGCCGGGTCGACTCGCCACCGACGTCGATGAAGGCGGCGCCCTCGGCGGCCATGCGCACGCCCTGCTCCACCGCGGCCGCTGGTGAGAAAAATCGCCCGCCATCGGAAAACGAATCGGGCGTGACGTTGAGTACGCCCATCACTGCCGGCCTCGACAGATCGACCGTCTTATCGGCGCAGCGCAGCACGACTGGCGGGGAGAACATTACGGCGACGGCGTCCTGCGTGCGGGGCCGCGTCGATAAACGCGCGCTTAGTGCTGTCCCGCCGGCACGACTGGCCCGCCCTCGAGCGGGCCCTCGGTGGGCGCCTTGGGCGGCTTGTTGGACAACGCGTCGTCCCAATCCGCGGGCGGCTTGGGCGTGCGGCCTTCCATGATGTCTTTCAGCTGCTCATCGCCCAGGGTTTCGTACTTCACCAGCGCCTCGGCCATGATGTGCAGCTTGTCGAGCGAGGCGACGAGGATTTCCCGCGCGCGCTTGTAGTTCGCCTCGATCACGTGGCGAATTTCCTCGTCGATCGCGTGCGCCGTGACGTCGGACACCTGCTTGTGCTGCGTGACGCTGCGCCCGAGGAACACCTCGCCGCTCTCTTCCGAATAAGTCAGCGGCCCGAGCTTGTCCGACAGGCCCCACTTGGTGACCATGTTGCGGGCGAGCTCCGTGGCACGCTCGATGTCGTTCGCGGCACCGGTGGTGACGCCGTCGACGCCGAAAATCAGCTCCTCGGCACAGCGGCCGCCGAAGAGCGAGGTGATACGGCCTTCCAGCTCGCGGCGGCTGGTGCTGTAACGGTCGCCTTCCGGCAGGTACCAGGTGAGCCCGAGCGCGCGCCCGCGCGGAATGATGGTGACCTTGTAGACCGGGTCGTGCTCCGGAACCATGAAGCCGACGATGGCGTGCCCGGCCTCGTGGTAGGCCGTCATCTTCTTTTCCTGGTCCGACATCACCATGGAGCGTCGCTCGGCGCCCATGAAGATCTTGTCCTTGGCGCGCTCGAACTCGTCCATTCCCACGATGCGCTTGTTGGCGCGCGCGGCGAACAGCGCCGCTTCGTTGACGAGGTTGGCAAGATCGGCGCCGGAGAATCCGGGTGTGCCGCGCGCGATCAGCGCCGGCTTGACGTCCTCGCCGAGTGGCACGCGCCGCATGTGCACGCGCAGGATCTGTTCGCGGCCGCGCACGTCCGGCAGCGGCACCACCACCTGCCGATCGAAGCGGCCCGGGCGCAGCAGCGCCGGGTCCAGCACGTCGGGACGGTTGGTCGCGGCGATGACAATGATGCCTTCGTTACCCTCGAAGCCATCCATCTCGACCAGCAGTTGATTCAGGGTCTGCTCGCGCTCGTCATGACCGCCGCCAAGGCCCGCGCCGCGGTGACGTCCGACGGCATCGATTTCGTCGATGAAAATGATGCACGGCGCGTGCTTCTTCGCCTGCTCGAACATGTCGCGCACGCGCGAGGCGCCCACGCCGACGAACATCTCGACGAAGTCGGAGCCGGAGATGGTGAAGAACGGCACTTTGGCTTCCCCGGCAATGGCGCGCGCCAGCAGGGTCTTGCCGGTTCCGGGCGAGCCCACCATGAGCACGCCCTTGGGGATCTTGCCGCCGAGCTTCTGGAACTTGCCCGGGTCCTTGAGGAAGTCGACGATCTCGCCCACTTCCTGCTTGGCCTCATCGATACCGGCGACATCGGCGAAGGTGACATTCACCTGGTCCTCGCCCAAAAGCCGCGCACGGCTCTTGCCGAAGGACATGGCTCCGCGGCCGCCGGACGCGCCCTGCATCTGGCGCAGCATGTAGAGGAACACCAGGATCAGCACGAGCGCCGGCGCCATCTGCAGCACCAGCTGCCAGAACACGCTCGGCTGCTTCGGTGGACGGCCCTCGATCACGACATTCGCCTTCTCCAGCGTGCCGATGAGCGCGGTGAAGTCCGTCTCCGGGTTGTAGGCCTTGAACTGCGATTTGTCCTTGTGCACGCCGTAGATCATTTCGGACTGCAGCACGACCGACTCGACGCGACCCGCCTTCACATCATCCAGGAACTGCGAGTACGGGATCTCCTGGGGCTGCCCGGCGATGGGCATGTAGCGGCTGAACACGAGCAGCAGGACGGTGACGATCACCACCCATAGCAGGATGTTCTTTGTCAGATCATTCAAGGGCTTCCGTCCTTTATGGCGCGCGGTTCCTGAGGCCTTGTCCAGTTCAACCTACACCAAGCGATACTGCATGGCCAGCAGGTACATCTCAGGGCTGCGGGCCCGCGATGCAAGGGGTTTGACCAGTCTCACGCGGATAAATTGTTCCCGCGTCGCCTTTACCAGCTCCTGGAACCCGTTCCCCTGGAACACCTTGATCAGGGCGCACCCCTTGGGCTTCAAGACGCGTCCCGCCAGATCCAGCGCCAGCTCCGCCAGGTACATGGCCCGGGGCTGGTCGATAACGTCCACGCCGCTCAAGTTCGGTGCCATATCCGAGAGCACCACATCCACCTGCGCAGCGGGCAGGAGCTTGAGGATCTCCCCAAAGACGGCCTCCTCGCGAAAATCCCCCGGCACGAACTCGACCCCGGGAAGCTCCGTCATCGGCAGGATATCGCTCGCCACCACCCGCCCGTTCTTTCCGACCTTGCGGCGCGCGTACTGGCTCCACGCGCCCGGGGCCGCGCCGAGGTCCAGCACGATCGCGCCGGGCTTGATGAGCCGCTCACGGCGGTCAATTTCCTCGAGCTTGAACACCGCTCGTGAGCGCCAGCCTTCGCTTTGGGCGCGCTGCACGAACGGATCCGCAAAATGCTCCGTCAGCCATCGATCACTGCTTTTAGAACGGCGCGCCATCGCTTTTGTGTGCCCTAACCTGAGGCTGTTCCTCTTACAATGTGCCGATGGCAAGCTCCCCGGCCACCCCACCCGCCGCGCTCTCGGAACGCCAGCTGCGGTACCTGCGCGGGCTCGCGCACCCCTTGAAGCCGATCGTGCGTATCGGCAAGACCGGGCTCACCGAAGGGGTGGCGCTCGAAGCCGAACGCGCGCTGCATGATCACGAGCTCATCAAAATAAAAGGCGTGGGCGGGGACCGCGAGGCGCGCGATGCCACGTTCGCCGCGCTCGCCGCCAGGACCAGGAGCGTGCTGGTGCATCGCATTGGCAACGTCGCGGTTTTCTTTCGCGCCCGTGCGGATCTGTCCCGGATCGTGATCCCGGACGCTTGAACCAGTCGCGCAACCGTCGCACCACAGCAGCCGGCCAATGCCCCTGCGCCAGCCTTGCCACGGAGTGCTCGGCTGCTGAGATGATCGTGGCAGGTGCGCATTGAGCCACGCCTTTGGCCGGCGGAAACGAAGCTGATGTCCGCCAGATTCGCCGCAGGCGCAATTTGACCAATCTAACAAGCCGGCATGCGCACCGCGACAATCTCCCACGAGCGTGTGCCCCCGGGCGCCGCCACGTCCACCACGTCCCCCTCCTCCTTGCCCACCACCGCACGGGCGATGGGCGAGGTGACCGAGATGCGTCCCTGGCGGATATCCGCCTCATCCTCACCGACGATCTGGTAGATGACGCGGGTGCTGGCGGCCTGGTCCTCGAGCTCCACCACCGCACCGAACACCACCCGGCCGCTCAAGGTGAGCTGCGCCGGATCAATCACCTCGGCGCTCGCGAGCTTGTGCTCGATCTCCTTGATGCGCCCCTCGATAAAACCCTGTTGCTCGCGCGCCGCGTGATACTCAGCGTTCTCTGACAGATCCCCATGGCCGCGCGCCTCGGCAATCGCCTTGATGATGTTGGGGCGCGCCTCGGACTTCAGCCGCTTCAGCTCGCTGCGCAGCGCCTCCGCGCCGCGCAATGTCATGGGCGTGCGTTTCATACCCGCACCGTCTCGGCGTGCAGGTCCTGCAGCCGGTTGACCTCGACCTCGTCGAGGTGATCCATGGCCTCGCAGGTGGCAAGTCCCGCCGCGAGCGTCGTGTAGTAGGTGACGCGCCGATGCACCGCCTCGCGGCGAATCGAGTTGGACTCGCGTATGGCCTGCTTGCCCTCGGTGGTATTGACGATGAGATCGATCTCGTCGTTCTTGATCATGTCCACGATGTGCGGTCGCCCCTCACGCACCTTGTTCACCCGACGGCAGGCGACCCCGGCCTCCTCGAGCGCCGCGGCCGTGCCCTCGGTCGCGAGCACCTCAAAGCCGCGTTCGATGAGATTCTTCGCCAGGCCTACCGCGCCCGGCTTGTCACGGTCACGCACGCTGATAAAGCACACGCCCTTGCGCGGCAGCGTCACCCCGGAGGCACTCTGCGCCTTGGCATAGGCCTCGCCGAAAGTGCGCCCCGTGCCCATGACCTCGCCGGTGGACTTCATCTCCGGCCCGAGGATCGGGTCGGCCTCCGGGAACTTCGCGAATGGGAACACCGCTTCCTTCACGCAGAAGTAAGCCGGCACGCGCTCGACCGCGCCCACCAGCTGCTTCAGCTTGCGCCCGGTCATGACGCGCGCCGCAATCTTGGCGAGCGGCAGGCCCGTGGCCTTGGAGACGAACGGCACGGTGCGTGAGGCGCGCGGGTTCACTTCCAGCACGTAAATCACGCCGCTCTGGATGGCGAACTGGATGTTCATGAGCCCCACCACCTTCAGCGCGCGGGCGAGCTTGCGTGTTTGTTCGCGCAGCTCGGTCTGCATCTCGCGCGTGAGGCTATTGGGCGGCAGCGAGCAGCCCGAGTCGCCCGAGTGCACGCCGGCCTGCTCGATGTGCTCCATGATGCCGCCAATGAGGACGTCCTCACCGTCGCACACCGCATCGACATCGACCTCGATGGCGACGTCGAGGAAGCGATCCAGCAGCACCGGGCTGTCGTTGGACACCTTCACCGCGTGCGTCATGTAGGTACGCAGGTCTTCTTCGGTGAACACCACTTCCATGGCGCGCCCGCCGAGCACGTACGAGGGCCGCACCACCAGCGGGAATCCGACCTCGCGCGCGAGACGCACCGCCTGGTCCTCGGTGCGCGCGGTGGCGTTCGCCGGTTGTTTGAGGCCGAGCTCCCTGACCAGTGCCTGGAAGCGCTCGCGGTCCTCGGCAACATCGATGGAGTCGGGCGAGGTGCCGATGATCGGGGCGCCCGCCGCTTCCAGCGCGCGTGAGAGTTTCAGCGGCGTCTGGCCGCCGAACTGCACGATAACCCCTTCCGGCTTTTCCTTGGCGAGCACCTCCAGCACGTCCTCGAGCGTCAGCGGCTCAAAGTACAGCCGATCGGAAGTGTCGTAATCCGTCGAGACGGTCTCGGGATTGCAGTTGACCATGATGGTCTCGAAGCCGTCCTCGCGCAGCTGCAGCGCCGCGTGCACGCAGCAGTAATCGAACTCGATGCCCTGGCCGATGCGGTTTGGGCCACCGCCGAGAATCATGATCTTGCGGCGGGTGGTGGGCGCGGCCTCGCACTCCTCCTCGTAGGTGGAGTAGAGGTAGGCGGTGGAGGTCGCGAACTCCGCCGCGCAGGTGTCAACGCGCTTGTAGACCGGCAGGACGTCAAGCTCGTGGCGCTTGTCACGGATCGCCTTCTCCGGCATGTCGACGAGTCTCGCGAGACGGCTGTCGGAGAAGCCCTTGCGCTTGAGTACCCGCAGCCGTTCAGCGGTGAGCGCACCCAGGCCCTCCTCGCGCACTTGTGACTCCTCCCTTACCAGATCCTCGATCTGCGCCAGGAACCACGGATCAATGCGCGTCAGCTCGCCAATCTGGGCGATCGTCCAGCCGGCGCGGAAGCCATCGGCGACGTACAGCAGCCGGTCGGCGCCCGGCGCGCGCAGCTCGTAGGCGAGCTTGTCCCGGCTCTCATCGGTCAAGGGCAGAGTCAGGATCGGCGACAGGCCATCAAGCCCGGTCTCAAGTCCCCGCAACGCCTTCTGCAGCGACTCCTGGAAGGTGCGCCCGATGGCCATCACTTCGCCCACCGACTTCATCTGGGTCGTGAGGCGATCGTTCGCCGCCGGAAACTTCTCGAAGGTGAAGCGCGGGATCTTGGTGACCACGTAGTCGATCGAGGGCTCGAAGGACGCCGGGGTCGCCCCGCCGGTGATGTCGTTCCTGAGCTCATCCAGGGTGTAGCCAACCGCAAGTTTCGCGGCGATCTTGGCGATCGGAAACCCGGTCGCCTTGGAGGCGAGTGCCGAGGAGCGCGAGACGCGCGGGTTCATCTCGATCACCAGCAGGCGCCCGTCGTAGGGGCTCACCGCGAACTGCACGTTCGAGCCGCCGGTGTCGACGCCGATCTTACGCAGCACGGCGATCGAGGCGTCGCGCATGCGCTGATATTCCTTGTCCGTGAGGGTCAGCGCCGGAGCGACGGTGATACTGTCGCCGGTGTGCACACCCATCGGATCGAGGTTCTCGATCGAGCAGATGATGACGACGTTGTCCTTGCGGTCGCGCATCACCTCGAGCTCGAACTCCTTCCAGCCGGCGATCGACTCTTC
>JANWKL010000100.1 GCA_025451375.1 Steroidobacteraceae bacterium | reverse complement strand
GACACTGTTGTCGATGACTTCGTGGGCGAGATGATTCGGCCGCTGGGTGTGGGTGTACATGCCCGGACGTCGCCGGACAGGTTCGAGACCGCTTAAGACCTCAATATCGGAAGCGTTGTAGGACTGACTCATCCGGTTGCTTGGGTTTCCACGATTAGCGCCGCTTCGAGCGCGAAATATTCGGGCGCATGTCGGGCGCAGGCGCGCGCGATATTACCACTTGACCACGCTGCTAACGGAATCGCGCCTGCTCGACGCAGACTCGATTCCGTTGCCCGCTTCGCGCTTCGTCTGCGAGGGACCAACGCACGCCGTTGGGCCACCCCAGCCCCGGGTCCGAAAACCCTTCGATTTGCTCGCGCGACGTTACGAGCGCCGCCAGGACAGATCCGTGATGAGCACCGCACGCAGCGGCGCAGGCAGCGCGTCCAGCGTATGGCGGTAATGCTCGTGATCGACGCCGGCACCGAGCGCCGCCCCCGCGCGCAAGGCCACGACCATCGTCGGCGTGAGCTCGAAGCGCAGGAAGTGCACCGCGGAAGTCTTCTCGTCGTTCTCGCGCTCCAGGTCCTCGTCCGCAATGGCGAACACCCGCGGCTCGCCCGCGACCTGCACCCAGCAGCGATCCTCGATCCCTTTGAGCTGCGCGAGCGCCCGGGCGCGCTCTGCCGGTTTCGGGAACTCGATGAGCAGCGTCACCTTCCAGTTGCTGCCATCCGGGATCAGCGGATTATAGGCAGCAAGTTCCTCGGCGATTCCCGCCGGCTCGAAGATGCGCTCGGCGCGCAGCATTTCCTGCACCTGGTACTGCATGGTCAGGCGATCCTCGAAGCACCAGGTGACATTGGGTCCCACGGCGAGCCGCCGCGCCCGCTTGTGTTCGAGCACCCGGGCGCGAAACGCGGATCGTTCGCGTGCGTACTCCTCGAGCGACATGAGATCCGAAGGCACGAGCTTGCTCATGTGATCACCCGCTTCCTCACAAGCCGTACGCCATGCGCAGCAGCCGCAGCGGATGCTCAGGAGCCTTGCCGGAGTCCAGGCCGCTTTCGATCTGGTGGCCGGCCATGGGGCAATCGCTCGCGTAGTGATCCGCCTGCGCTGCCGCGACGCGCTCGACCACCGGACGGCCGATTTTCACGGCTGCGGCGCGGAAGCGCTGCTTGACGCCATAGGTACCGTTGTGGCCCGAGCAGCGCTCGATCGGCACAACGCTCGTGCCCGGCACGAGCTTCAGCGCATCGCGTGTTTTCAAGCCGAGGTTCTGTACCCGCAGATGGCACGGCACGTGGTAACTGATCTTTCCCAATGCCACTTTGAAGTCGGTGCGCAGGAGGCCCGCCTCGTGGCGCAGCATCAGATACTCGAAGGGATCGAACATGTGTCGGGCGACCTGCTGCACCTCTGCATCGTCCGGATACATGAGCGGCAGCTCCTGCTTGAACATGAGGACGCAGGAGGGAATCGGCGCCACCAGGTCGTACCCAGCCGCCACCGCCTTCGCAAGCTGCGGGACGTTGGCTTCCTTCAGCCGCGCGACCCCCGCAAGATCACCGAGCTCGAGCCGCGGCATGCCGCAGCAGCGCTCCTGCGCAAGCAGCGCAACGGGGATGCCGTTGTGCTCGAACACTGCGACCAGGTCCTCATCCAACTCCGGCTCGTTGCGGTTGCCGTAGCAGGTGGTGAAGAGCGCGACCCGGCCAGTCGTCTCTGGGGTCGTTTTCACTTCCTGTCTCGCGGCGGCGACCGGCGGATCAGCCACCGTACCGAGGCGCGCGAGACGCTTGCGCGCAGTGCGGGAGTGGTATTCGGGGATCGGCGCCGTGCGGTCGACGCCGAGCGTCTTTTCCAGCATCACGCGGCCAGGCTTCGACGCATTGACCGCGTTGACCATCTCGACCAGGACCGGGATGCCGGCGATCGCACCCACCGTATCGGTCGCGGCGAGCACACGCTCACGCGCACCAATTCCCTCGTCGCGCGCCCGCACCGCCTTCGCCCGCAGCATGAGGTGCGGAAAATCAACATTCCAGGGATGCGGCGGCACGTACGGGCACTTCGTCATGAAGCACATGTCGCACAGGTAGCAGTGATCCACGACTTCCCAGAACACCTGCCGCTCGACCCTCCCAACCTCGCCTTGGGTCGTGGCGTCGACCGCATCGAACAGCGTGGGAAAGGCGTTGCACAGGTTGAAGCAACGGCGACACCCGTGGCAGATGTCGAATACGCGCTCGAGTTCCTTTTCCAGCGCGCTCGAGTCGTAGAACTCAGGCGTGAGCCACGCGAGCGGATGTCGCGTGGGAGCCTCCAGGCTCCCCTCGCGACCGCCCGTGCCAGGACCCGGTCCCGCCGGCGTGCTCAGATGCCGTCCAGAGCCTTCTGGAAGCGATTCGCGTGCGAGCGCTCGGCCTTGGCGAGCGTCTCGAACCAGTCGGCGATTTCGCCGAAGCCCTCTTCGCGCGCATTCTTCGCCATCCCCGGGTACATGTCCGTGTACTCGTGCGTTTCCCCGGCAATGGCGGCCTTGAGGTTCAAGTGCGTCTCGCCGATGGGAAGTCCCGTCGCCGGATCGCCGACCGCCTCGAGGTACTCAAGATGCCCGTGGGCGTGGCCGGTCTCGCCTTCCGCGGTGGAGCGAAACACGGCCGACACGTCATTGAAGCCTTCGACGTCGGCCTTCTGTGCGAAATACAGGTAGCGGCGATTGGCCTGAGATTCCCCGGCGAACGCGTCCTTGAGATTCTTCTCGGTCTTGCTGCCTTTGAGATTCATGATGTTCCTCACTTAGACTCGGTCTAACGCAGGCGGCGACTCTATCGCCGGAACGCAAGCGACGTCAACCGTGACCCACCGCCTTGGCGCATCACGCGGCTTGCGTTGACCCTTGAGCGCGCGGCTGTGTAACGTTGCCCGCCCTTCAACGCCACGCAGCTGGAGCGAAAATTGGCGCGGACAACTAAACCTCCCGAATTCGAGCAGGCGCTGGCTGAGCTGGAAACACTCGTCGCGCATCTGGAGCGTGGCGACTTGCCGCTCGATGAAGCGCTGAAAAGCTTCGAGCGGGGCATTGCGCTCACGCGCCATTGCCAGGCGTCGCTGCAGGCCGCGCAGACCAGGGTCGAGATTCTGATGAAGCGCGGCGGTGAAGCGACGCTGGAGCCATTCGAGGAGTCCGCGGAAGACACCGACTCGACGTCCGCTGCCGGCACTGCGCCCGCCGGCGAGTGATGCCTAACGCCGCCGGCATTGCGCCCCGGCCGGGCGCGGATTTCGCGCAGCGCGTCCTCGAGTGCCAGACGCGCATCGAAGGGGTACTGGATCGCGCCCTCCTGTTGCCTGATCCGGGCACGCAACGCCTGCGCGAGGCGATGCGCTACAGCGCGCTCGGCGCCGGCAAACGCCTGCGGCCCACACTCGTGTATCTCACGGGGGAGAGCCTGGGCGCGCCCTTGCAGCGCCTGGATGCGCCCGCCGCGGCGGTTGAACTCATCCACGTCTACAGCCTCGTGCACGATGACCTGCCGGCGATGGACGATGACGATCTGCGCCGCGGGCGCGCCACCTGCCATCGCGCTTACGACGAGGCCACCGCCATCCTGGTTGGAGACGCGTTGCAGGCACTGGCCTTCGCGGTGCTGGCGAACGAGCCGATGGAAGGCACGCCGGCTGCCGTGCGCCTGGAAATGATCCAGGTGCTGGCGCGTGCAACCGGAACCGGTGGCATGGCCGGTGGCCAGGCCGTGGATCTGGCGGCGGTCGGGCGCAGTCTCAGTGTCGCTGCGATTGAAGACATGCACCGCCGCAAGACCGGCGCCCTGATCCAGTGCAGCGTCGTACTCGGAGCGCTCGCGGCCGGGGTAACCGGCGGGGCTGAGCTCGCAGCGTTGCAGCACTTCGGTGCCGAAATCGGGCTTGCGTTCCAGATCCAGGACGACATTCTCGATGTGGAAGGCGACCCGGCACTCCTCGGCAAGTCCATCGGCGCGGATGCCGCACATCGCAAACCCACCTACCCGAGCACGGCCGGGCTCGCCGCGGCGCGCACGCGAGCCGTTGAACTGCGCGACGCCGCCATCGCGGCGCTGGCGCCCCTGGGACAGCAGGCTGGACCGCTGAGTGAGCTAGCGCATTTTGTCGTAAGCCGCAGCAGTTAGGGCTCATCGGCAAAGCCTGAAGGGCTGGTTCGCGCGGCCCGTGTACACTCATGCCCGATGAGCGTTCCGCTGGACAACTACCCGCTCCTGCGCACCATCGAGTCCCCGGCGGACCTGCGCAAGCTCGCGCCGGCGAAGCTCCCGGGGCTGGCGCGCGAGCTGCGCGAGTTCCTGATCCAGAGTGTCAGTACGCGCGGTGGGCATTTCGCCGCCGGCCTCGGCACGGTCGAGCTGACCATTGCCCTGCACTACGTCTTCGACACGCCGCGTGACCGGCTGGTGTGGGATGTCGGCCACCAGGCCTACCCGCACAAGGTACTAACCGGCCGCCGCGATCGCCTGCACACCATTAAACAGGACGGGGGACTCGCGCCGTTTCCGGCGCGCGCGGAAAGCGAGTACGACACATTCGGCGTGGGTCACTCGAGCACCTCCATCAGCGCGGCGCTGGGGATGGCGGTGGCCGCGGCGCGCACCGGCGATGACCGCCGCGTGGTTGCCATCATCGGGGATGGCGCGCTGACGGCGGGCATGGCTTTCGAGGCCCTGAACCATGCCGGCGCGCTGCCCGCGGACCTGCTCGTGATCCTCAACGACAACGACATGTCGATCTCGGAAAATGTCGGCGCGCTGTCGAATCACTTTGCGCGTGCCCTGTCGGGTCGGGTGTACGCGCACCTGCGCGAAGGCGGCAAGAAAGTCCTGAAGCAGATGCCCACGGCGTGGGAGCTGGCGCGCCGTTCCGAAGAGCACCTGAAGGGCATGGTGTTGCCCGGAACGCTGTTCGAGGAAATGGGATTCAACTACATCGGTCCCATGGACGGCCACGACGTCAAGGCCCTCGTCAGCACGCTGCGCAACGTGCGCAAGCTCCGCGGTCCGCAGTTCCTGCACGTCGTTACACGCAAGGGCAAAGGCTACGCACCGGCCGAGGCCGATCCCATCAAGTGGCACGGGCCGGGGCCGTTCGACCCGGCGAGCGGCACGATTTTCAAGGAAAAAAGCACCGGCCCGACTTACTCGCAGATCTTCGGCCAGTGGCTGTGCGACATGGCGGAGCTCGAGCCGCGCCTCATCGGCATCACGCCTGCGATGCGCGAAGGCTCAGGGCTGGTGGAATTCTCCAAGCGCTTTCCCGACCGCTACTTCGATGTGGCGATCGCCGAACAGCACGCGGTGACGTTCGCGGCGGGACTCGCCACGGAGGGCTTGCGCCCGGTGGTCGCGATCTACTCGACTTTTCTGCAGCGCGCCTACGACCAGCTCATCCACGATGTGGCGCTGCAGAACCTGCCGGTAGTGTTTGCCGTCGACCGCGCCGGACTCGTCGGCAGCGATGGCGCGACCCACCAGGGCAGCTATGACCTGTCGTACCTGCGCTGCATTCCCAACACCGTGATCATGGCGCCGGCGGATGAGAACGAATGCCGCCAGATGCTTTACACCGCGACCACCCTGTCCTCGCCGGCGATTGTTCGCTACCCGCGCGGCAGCGGCCCCGGCGTGCCGGTGGTGGCGCAGATGTCAGCGCTGCCGGTCGGCAAGGGCCAGCTGCGGCGCGAGGGCAAGAGCGGGCTTGCGCTGCTGGCATTCGGCGCGCTGGTGGCGAGCGCCCAGGAGATCGCAGACAAGCTCGATGCCACGCTCGTCAACATGCGGTTCGTCAAACCGCTCGATGAGGATCTGGTGCTGAGCCTCGCCGGGCGGCACCGGGCGCTGGTAACCATCGAAGAGAATGCCACCCAGGGCGGCGCGGGCTCCGCCATCGGTGAACTGCTCGCCGCTGAAGGCGTGCAGGTCCCGCTGTTGCAGCTCGGCATCCCGGATCGCTTCATCGAACACGGCTCGCGCGAGGGGTGTCTGACCGCCGCAGGCCTGGATCGGGAAGGACTTGCGGCCAGCATCGAGCGTTGGTGGGCTCTGCAGGCCCCGGAGCGCCTGCGTTCCGCTGGCGGGGCCTGACTCTACTTAATAAGAGGGATTCCGCGCCCCCTGCGGGGGCGGCGACAATCTTTCCCTTCAGAACCTGCGCACCTTTCCTGTAGGCTTTAACCCATGACTCCCCCAGTTGCTACCGCCAAAATCGGGCGTGCCCCGGTTACCGAGGTCGAGGATGTGCAGGCGCGCGCCGATACGCGCCAGCTGCCCATCAACCGCGTCGGCATCAAGGACATCAGCCACCCGGTGCGGGTCAAGGACCGCTCCGCGGGTGAGCAGCACACCATCGCCACTTTCAACATGTACGTGGGCCTGCCGCACAACTTCAAGGGCACCCACATGTCGCGCTTCGTGGAAATCCT
>JANWKL010000099.1 GCA_025451375.1 Steroidobacteraceae bacterium | reverse complement strand
CCGGCTGCGCGCCGCCGAGGTTCACTTCTGCGCTCGAAAGCTGCAACGCCGGGTCGCCGTCGAAGGCAATCCTCTCGCCGTGGTGCTTCACGAATGCCTGCAGTGCTTCACCCAGGCATTCGTAGAAGGCGCCGACGGTGTCGTAGTCGGTGGCCATGGTGGTGAGGTGCGGCCGGTCGACGCCGCGCACGTACTGCCGCTCGTAAGCAAAGCCCGCGCCGTCAGCTTCGGTGGATTCCTGCGGCCGCTCCAAAAACACGAAATGCTGCAGGGTTTCGGCGTTGAAGGGAGCGAGCTTCACCACCACGCTCGCCGGCAGGTAGCCCGGATCGAGGGGAAAGTTCGTGCGGCCGACGCGCGGACTCGCCCCGAGCGCCGCGGTGATATTCCACACCGCCGCCAGGTGGCCCATTTCCTCGATCGCGACGCCGACCAGCACGTCGCGCCAGCGCTTCACGGCTGCCGCCTCCTCCGCCTTCAGCCCGTCGCTCTCGCCGCTCTTGAGACTAAAGGCGGCGTAGAGGTACGTGCACATGAGGTTGTGCTCGAGCTCGGACGCCTCGTAGAGCGCGTTGACCAGGACTTCGCGCGTTTGGGGGGCCGCCGCCGCAGTGGAATCGTTCATAAGAGCTCCGCTATGGGGGCGTATGTCGCACAAATCCAGCCCGCGCGCCATCCCTCTGCCGGGGCGGCCCGTCAGGCGTGTTCGCGCGTCTCGCGGAACGTAATCCCGGGCCAGCGCTCGAGCGTGAGCGCGAGGTTGACGCGCGAGGGCGCCAGATACACCAGCGCGCCGCTGTGATCGAGCGCCAGGTGGTCGTAGGCGCGCGCGCGGAACTCCGCGAGCTTGCCAGCATCGGCACATTCCACCCAGCGCGCCGTGTGGACCGTGATCGGATCGAAGACGCACTGCACGGAGTATTCGTCGGCGAGGCGAAACGCCACCACTTCGAACTGCAGCTGCCCGACTGCACCGAGGATCAGGTCATTGTTGCGCAGCGGCTTGAACAGCTGCGTCGCGCCCTCCTCGCACAGCTGCGACAACCCCTTCTGCAACGGCTTCATCTTCAGCGGATCCTTCAGCACCGCGCGGCGGAAGATTTCCGGGGCGAAATTCGGCACGCCGGTAAAGCGCAGCGTCTCACCCTGAGTAAAAGTGTCCCCGATGTTTATGGTGCCGTGGTTGTGCAGCCCGATGATGTCGCCAGCGTAGGCTTCCTCGGCCTGCGAGCGGTCGGCGGCCATGAACGTCAGCGCATCCGCGACGCGTATTTCCTTGTCCAGGCGCACATGGAAGAGGCGCATGCCCCGCGAGTACTTACCCGCGCACAGCCGCAGGAAAGCGATGCGGTCGCGGTGCATCGGGTCCATGTTCGCCTGGATCTTGAAGACGAAACCCGCGAGCGGTGTTTCCGTGGGTGCCACGCTGCGCTCGCGCGTCGCGCGCGGCAGCGGCCCCGGCGCGTGGGTGGCGAAGGAGGCGAGCAGCTCCTCAACACCGAAATTGTTGACGGCGGAGCCGAAGAACACCGGCGTCTGCTGGCCGGCGCGATAGCTTTCCACATCGAAGCCCTCGGTGGCGCCCTTCACCAGCGCGATCTCCTCATCAAAGGCCGCCGCCGCGTCGCCCAGGAACTCACGCGCCGCGGCGCTGTGCAGACCCCCGATGGTGCGGTTCTCGCCGAGGCGGCCGCGCTCGCCGGCCGCGTAGACGTAGATGCGGTCCTCCACCAGGTGATAGATGCCGCGCAGGTCCCGGCCCATGCCGATGGGCCAGGTAATGGGCGCGGTGCTGATGCGCAGCACACTCTCGATCTCATCGAGCAGCTCTACGGCCGAGCGGCCATCGCGGTCGAGCTTGTTGATGAAAGTCATGATCGGCGTGTCGCGGAGGCGACAGACTTCCATCAGCTTGATGGTGCGCTCCTCGACCCCTTTGGCGCAGTCGATCACCATCAGCGCCGAATCCACCGCCGTCAGCGTGCGGTAGGTGTCTTCCGAAAAGTCCTCATGTCCCGGGGTGTCGAGCAGGTTGATGATGCAGTCGCGGTAGGGGAACTGCATTACCGATGAGGTCACGGAAATGCCGCGCTGTTGTTCGAGTCGCATCCAGTCGGAGGTCGCGTGGCGCGCCGCCTTGCGTCCCTTCACGGTACCGGCCATCTGGATGGCGCCACCGAAGAGCAGGAGCTTCTCGGTGAGCGTGGTCTTGCCGGCGTCCGGGTGGGAGATAATCGCAAACGTCCGCCGGCGCCGGATTTCGGCAGCCAGTTGCGGTTCCACCGGGTTCACGGCTGGGTGGCGGGAGCGGCGCCCGGCACGCGGGTGCCGGCACCGATGCGCAGTCGCAGTACCGCGGCATCCTCGCGACCGACGGCCGCCTGGTAGTAGCCGCGTCGCATGCCGAGCTGCACAAAGCCCATCGACTGGTACAGACGGATCGCGGCGGTGTTGGAGGGACGCACCTCGAGGAACGCCTCGTTCACGCCCGCAGCAGCAGCCCGCTCAATGAGGGCGAACATCAGATGCCGCCCGATGCCCCGGCAGCGGAAGTTCTCGCCGACGCACAGGTTCAGGATATGGGCCTCACCGGCGCCGGTGCTCATGACGCCGTAACCCATGAGCACTTGGCCCACCGTCACCACGCGGCACAGGTACCCGACGCGCAGGCAGTCGCGGAATATGCCTTCGCTCCAGGGGAACTGGTAGGACGCGTGCTCGATGGCAACGACGTCGGCCACATCGAGCGGGCGCATCTGCCGGATCAGCATTTCCGGCGCGGCGGAAAACAGTTCAGGTGCGGTGGACATGGTCAGACGTCGCCCTGGCTTAAGCGCTGGTAGACGCCGCGGGCAAACTTAAGATCCTCCCACGCCTTGCGCTTGTCGGCGGGCGTGCGCAAAAGATAGGCAGGATGATAAGTCACCACCACGGGGGTGTTGAACTCACCGAACTGGTGCACCTGGCCGCGAAGCTTGCCGAGCGGCAGCTGCGTGCCGAGCAGGTTCTGCGCCGCGATCCGCCCCACCGCCAGCATGATCTTTGGCCGCAACAGCGCGATCTGGCGGACAAGATACGGCAGGCAGGCCGCCACTTCTTCTGGTTTCGGATCGCGGTTACCCGGCGGCCGGCTCTTCAGCACGTTGGCAATGTAGACGTTGGTGGCACGATCAAGCCCGATCGCGCGCAGCATCGCATCCAGCAATTGCCCTGCGGCCCCAACGAACGGCTCGCCGCGCTTGTCCTCCTCGGCGCCGGGGGCTTCGCCGATGACCAGCCAGTCGCAGTGTGTGGGTCCCACACCCAGAACACCCTGGGTCCGCGTTGCATGCAATGGACAGCGCGTGCAGCTTGCGACTTCCCGGCGCAGCGCCTCCCACAGCGCGGGCGCCTGGCTTTCCGGTTCGGAAGGTACGCTGACTGGCGCCGGCGCGACGGCCGCGCTCGCGCGCGAGACCCATCGGTCGATACCGATCGCCTCCAGATATTCGTTACGCCGC
This sequence comes from Steroidobacteraceae bacterium, assembly GCA_025451375.1. GTDB lineage: Bacteria > Pseudomonadota > Gammaproteobacteria > Steroidobacterales > Steroidobacteraceae > 13-2-20CM-66-19. The sequence continues at coordinate 4,532 of JANWKL010000099.1, read as the reverse complement.
AGCTCGTCCATGGCGCTTCTCAGGCGCTCGGGGCGGGAGCGCCCCGCACCACGCGTCGCAGCCGCCGCCCCACCCACAATAGCGGCGCCGACAAGGCATAGGTGCCGAACACTGCGAGCAGCATGGTGGACGGTTCGATCGCGATGAGTACGAACACCAGGGGCACGAGCAGCATGTAGACGAAGCGGATGCGCCGGTCGAGATCGAACTGCTTGAAGCTCGGATAGCCAAAGCGGCTCACCATGAGCGCGCCCGCGCTGGCGGTGATGAGGAAGGCGGCGATCAGCCCCGTCAGTCCCGGTTCGGGCCAGTCACTCACGAACCAGACGAATGCCGCCACGATGGCTGCCGCCGACGGGCTCGGCAGACCTTCAAAGAAACGCTTGTCGGCGCCCGCCGAGCGCGCGTTGAACCGCGCCAGGCGCAGCGCGGCCGCGACCGCATAGAAAAAGCAGGCCAGCCAGCCGAAGCGCCCCCAGTGACGCCCGTACTCGGCGATGCGCACCACGCCCCACTGGTAGGCGACGATGGCCGGCGCCACCCCGAAGGACACCATGTCGGCAAGGCTGTCGTACTCCTTGCCAAAGGTGCTCTCGGTGCGCGTCAGGCGCGCAATGCGCCCGTCCAGGGTGTCGAAGATCATGGCCGCGAACACCGCCATGCCGGCGTGCGCGAAATGCTTGTCGATGGCCGCGACCACGGCGTAGAAGCCCGAGAACAGGCAGGCGGTGGTCAGGAGGTTCGGCAGGAGGTAAATGCCCTTGCCGCGGGGACGCGTGTATTCCTGGGTTTCCTGGGTGTCGGTGTTCACGGTGCGCAATCTTATCCGCGGCAGCCGCAATTTGCCGGGGTGGTTGTCTTGGGGTCCCTGTTAAGATGCCAGACTCCCCACGTGAACGAGCAGGCGACCCCACGATGAGGCTGTCCCGGTACCCCATCAACACCCTGAAAGAGACCCCCGCGGAAGCCGAGGTCGTCAGCCACCAGCTCATGCTGCGGGCCGGGCTCATCCGGCGCCTCGCCGCGGGCCTGTACAGCTGGCTGCCCATGGGCCTGCGGGTGGTGCAGAAGGTGGAGCGTATCGTGCGCGAGGAAATGAACCGCGCGGGGGCGTTTGAGCTGGTCATGCCGGTGGTGCAGCCGGCTGAGCTGTGGCAGGAGTCCGGCCGCTGGACGATGTACGGCCCGGAACTCCTGCGCTTCAAGGACCGGCACGAGCGGGACTTCGTGGCCGGCCCCACGCACGAAGAAGTGATCACCGATATCGCGCGACGGGAACTGAAGAGCTACCGCCAGTTGCCGGTCAACTTCTACCAGATCCAGACCAAGTTCCGTGACGAGGTGCGGCCTCGCTTTGGCGTCATGCGGGCGCGCGAATTCATCATGAAGGACGCGTACTCCTTTCATCTCGACGAAGAGTCACTGCGCGCCGGCTATCGCACCATGTACGACGCCTACACCCGCATTTTCACGCGCATCGGACTGACCTTTCGCGCCGTGCGCGCCGATTCCGGCGCGATCGGCGGGGATGTCTCCCAGGAGTTCCACGTGCTCGCCCCATCCGGGGAGGATGCGATCGCGTTCTCGGACGGTGATGACTACGCTGCGAACCTGGAAGCCGCCGCCACTGTGCCTTCCTCCGCCGCGCCCCCGGCGCCTGCCGAAGCGCTGCGCAAGGTCGCAACTCCGGGCGCGCGCACCATCGAGGACCTCGCGAAGTTCCTCAAGGTGGCGCCCGCACGCTGCGTCAAGACGCTGATCGTCGAGGGCAGCGACGGCGATGCGGTGGCGCTGGTGGTACGCGGCGATCACGAACTGAATGCGGTCAAGGCGCAGAAGCTGGCAGGTGTTGCCAGCCCGCTGAAGATGGCCAGCGCCGAACACGTGCTCAAGGCGACCGGGACCGAACCGGGTTACGTCGGCGTCACCGGACTCAAGTGTCGCGTGTACGCGGACCACGCGGCGCTGGCGCTCGCTGATTTCGTCAGCGGCGCCAATGAGAAAGACATGCACCTGACCGGCGTGAACTGGGAGCGCGACGCGCCCGGTGCCGTTGCGGCGGACCTGCGCAACGCTGTCGAGGGTGATCCGAGTCCCACCGGCAAGGGGCTCTTGAAAATCGCCCGCGGCATCGAGGTGGGTCATATCTTCCAGCTCGGCAGGAAGTACAGCGACTCCATGAAGGCAGTGGTGCTCGATGAGAGTGGTAGGGAAACCGCGCTCTACATGGGCTGCTATGGCATCGGCGTGACGCGCATCCCGGCAGCGGCCATCGAACAGAATCATGATGAGCGCGGCATCATCTGGCCGGCGGCGATCGCACCCTTCCAGGTCGTGCTGGTACCCATCAACCTGCAAAAATCCGCACGTGTACGCGAACTGTCCGATCGTCTGTACGCCGAGTTCACCGCGGCCGGCATCGAGGTTCTCTACGACGACCGCGACGCCCGCCCCGGAGTCAAGTTCGCGGATGCGGAGCTGCTGGGAATCCCGCACCGCCTGGTGGTGGCCGAGCGCGGGCTGGATGCCGGCAAGCTCGAGTATCGCCATCGCCGCGACGCGGCGAGCACGGAGTTTCCTGCGGACACGGCTCTGGCCTTTGTTCGCGCGCGGCTCGAAGGCTAGCCCATTGGCCGGCTGCGTCCGCGGCCATACGACTGGTTCCGTCGTGGTAACACGCCGCGACGCGCGCAGCACCACCCGATTGCTCGCGATGCTGGCCCTGACGGGTCTTGCCGCCGCAGGCACCGCATTCGCCGACCAGCAGCGCGACCCTGAACTCAAAGGCGTCGTCGCCAGGGCGATCGCGCAGGCGGAATGCTTCACGGATCAGTACGACTCCGCCGTCTGGTACACGCTGATGGAGCCGCGCCTGCGCAGCATTGTCGCGGACAAGAGCGAGCGCCTCGATATTCTCAAACAGGTCTACTGCGAAACGCACCGGCGCGGCGAGACACGGCTGCCACCCGGCCTCGTCATGTCGGTCATCGACATCGAGAGCCGCTTCAACCGCTGGGCCGTATCCTCGGCGGGCGCAGTCGGCCTCATGCAGGTCATGCCGTTCTGGCCCGAGCAGCTGGGGATGCGCCGCTACGAACTGGTGCATGTCGCCCCCAACATCCGCATGGGCTGCGCCATCCTGCGGTTCTATCTCACTTACGAGCACAACGACGTCCGCAGAGCGCTGGCGCGTTATAACGGCAGCGTCGGACGGCGCAACTATCCGGATCTGGTGATCGGAAGGTGGTCGCGCTGGAACGGCGCCGATGATCTTGGATTCAAGCCGCTGCCGGCACCGAAGCGATAACCTGTCAATGCACGGCGTGCGGTGCCTCGGCGTGACGTGTTGCCGGAATCATTCCGGCAACCCCTTCGCGACGGGAATCTGCCGCCCCTTCATAGGCGCCATCGGCACGCCGCATCACGCCGTGAAAGCCCGAATTCTCCGCGCGCCCGCCCTTCAGATCGATACCGCGCTCGTGTAGTCCCGACACTACCGCCGGCGATAACTTCGTCAGCTCGCCGTTGTAGCGGTCACCGCGCGCGATAAGGTTCGGCAGCTCGATCGCCTGCTTGAGGGTGAGCTTCCAGGCGAGCATTGCCACCACCGCCTTGGCGTTGTACTCGAGAATCGCCGAGCCGCCCGGTGAGCCGAGCGCGGCGACGAAGTTACGATCCTTGTCGATGATGATGATGGGTGCCATCGAAGAGCGTGGGCGCTTGCCGCCCTGCACGGCGTTGGCCGCCGGCCGGCCGGCCTCCGTCGGCGCAAACGAAAAATCGGTGAGCTGATTATTGAGAACGAACCCCCCGACGATGCGCCCGGACCCGAACACCGACTCCACGGTGGTCGTCATGGAAACAACATTGCCGTCGGCATCGACAATCACAAAATGGCTGGTGCCAGAGGATTCCTGGGTCGCATCGCGCCCGCGGGGCACGAACACGTTGCCGGGAAGCGGCGCGGGACCGGCGTGCTCGCCGATCAGTTGCGCACGCACCCGCAGATAACCGGGGTCAAGCAGACGCTCCACGGGTACCGCGACAAAGTGCGGATCGGCGACGTAGTGATCCCGGTCTGCGTACATGAGCCGGCTTGCCTGCGCGAACAGAAACCACGCCTGCGGATCGTTGGGTCCGCGGCTCGCGATGTCGGTTTTTTCAAGTGTCCCGAGTAGCTCCAGGAGCGACACCCCACCCGCCGGCGGCGGCGGCACGCACACCGAGTAGCGGCGGTAAGGGCGGCACAAGGCCGGCAGCCATTCGGCGCGATACCCGGACAGGTCCTTGAGGGTGAGGGTTCCGGGAAACGGCGCGGCGTGGGTGACCCTTACCAGCTCACGCGCGATCGATCCGGTGTACAGCGCCGAGGGGCCTTCGAGCGCGAGGCGCGTGAGGGTGCGCACGTACTCCGGGTTACGGAACTCATCGCCGGCTTCCACCGTGCCGCCATCGGGCCGCGCAAACAAGGTGCGGACTTCGTTGGTCGGCGGAAACGGCGATCCCTCACCGAGGAAACCCGCCAGCCGCTG
>JANWKL010000098.1 GCA_025451375.1 Steroidobacteraceae bacterium | reverse complement strand
TGTCACAGCTCGAGACCTGGATGATCGACTTCCATGAACTGCTGCGCGCGCGCATTCCGGAGGTGAATCTGCCGGCGGCCCCGGCCCGATTTGCTTAGGGGTGTTAACGCGGGGGAGTCCACCCCCTTTGGCAGCGTCGCAGTGGGCAAAACCCCGTCCGCTCAGCTCCCCTCGAAAGTGCTCGGCTGCTGAGGTGATTGCAGCTGGTGCGCATCGAGCCCAGCGTTTTGCCCGCGGAAACGGAACTACTGTCCGCCGAAATCGCTTCCTGCGAATTTCGGCCAGTAGATCAGAAGTGCCCGGGAAACACCGAGCGCAGATACTTGAGCGAACGCTTCACCGCGTCGGCGCGGTCGATATCGGCCTCGTTCTGAAAGGCGAACCCCTGCCACAACACCTCGAGTACGCCGATGAGCCCGAGTGCCACCCCGTCCGCGTCCAGGTGCTTGGCGGCGCTGGCACCGATCATCCGTTCGATCAGCTCGTGCACCAGCAGCGCGAAGTCCTCGTCCTTCTTGCCACAGATATCGTAGTACTCCTGGCGCGAGCTCGCCTCCCCCCAGAACGCGTACCACACCGACACCTTACGCGGACTGGCGATGTCCGCGTCGAGGTACAAGTCAACCAGCAGGCGCAGCGCCTCGACCGGCGAGTCCTTGAGGTTCGCGACCGGCACCATTACCCGCTCTTCGAACTCCGCCGCCAGATACTCGAGCGAGGCCACCAGCATCGCCGCCTTGGAGTCAAAGTAGAAACGCACGATGCCTGGCGACAGGTCCGCCAAAGCCACAACCTTTTCGACCGTAGTGCGCGAGGGCCCGTAAAGGTGCAATGCGGAGATGCACGCATCGATAAGCCGCAGCCGCTGACGCTGACGGATGCGCGAGCCGCCGCCTTGGGCCGGGCGCTGGGCGCTTACTCTGGGGGCTCGTTGACTCGGCACCTTGACCACCGTCGCTGTACTGACAGGAAGCTTAGCGCGCACAATAGCCCACCGGCACCGTCACAGCGCGCATCATGAAACCAACCTGGCGTCCGGGCCGCTGGCTCATCATCCTGCCGCCGCTGATTTTCCTGGCTGTATTCTTTCTCATTCCGTTCGCCTTCGCCTTTAAAATCAGCTTCGCCGAAGCCGCGCCGCACGTCCCGCCCTACACCGACCTCTTCTCCTTCACCCCCGGTCACCACCTGCAGCTCGCGCTGAGCCTCGGCAACTATCGCTACCTGCTCACCGATGAAGTCTATGGCGTCGCCTACCTGTACTCGCTGCGTACCGCATTTTTCTCGACCCTGATTTGCCTCGCGCTCGGCTACCCGATGGCCTACGCCATCGCCCGCAGCCCGAAATCCGCCCAGGGTCTCTTGCTCCTGATCATCATGTTGCCGTTCTGGACCTCCTTTCTGCTGCGCGTCTACGCGCTCGAGGGGATCATTCGCGACAACGGCTTTCTCAACACCCTGCTTCTGCATCTGGGGCTCATCAGTCACCCGCTACGCATCATGCGCACCAGCCTCGCGGTGTACATCGGCATCGTCTATTCGTATCTGCCCTTCATGGTGCTGCCGCTGTTTGCGACCCTCGAGAAGCTCGATCCGCTGCTGCTGGAGGCGGCCGCGGATCTTGGCAGTACGCCGCGGCGCGCCTTTATCGACGTTACCCTGCCCTTGTCGCTGCCGGGGGTGATCGCAGGTTCGATGCTGGTGTTCATTCCCGCAGTCGGCGAGTTCGTGATTCCTTCGCTCCTCGGCGGCCCGAACAACCTGATGATCGGGCGGGTGCTGTGGGACGAGTTCTTCGGCAACCACGACTGGCCGGTAGCCGCGGCCGTGGCGATCGGTTTTCTGCTGCTCCTGGCCGGTCCCATCGCGATCTACCAGTACTACAACGTACGGCAGCTGGAGACTTAGGCCCAACTTCGTGCAACGGCGTTCCTCCACGGCGCTTCTATCGGTGTTGTTCTTCGGCATCGCGCTGCTGTACCTGCCGATCGTGATCCTGATCGGCTACTCCTTCAATGCCTCACCGCTGGTCAATGTCTGGGGCGGCTTCTCCACCGCCTGGTACGGCCAGCTGCTGCACAATCGCCAGCTGCTGCAGGCAGCGTTGCTGTCGCTGGAGGTTGCACTGACAGCCTCGAGCGGTGCGGTGGTGCTCGGGACACTGGCGGCGATCGCGCTGGTGCGCTTCGCGCGCTTCCGCGGGCGCTTACTCCTCACCGGGATGGTGAACGCACCGCTGGTGATGCCGGAAATCATCACCGGCATCACCCAGCTGCTGCTGTTCGTCTCGATGGTGCAGCTATTCTCCTGGCCGCATCGTGGTTTCACGACCATCGTGCTGTCGCACATCACCTTCTGCACTGCCTACGTGACCATCACGGTGCAATCGCGCCTGCAAGGGGCGGACCGCTCGCTGGAGGAAGCCGCCATGGACCTGGGTGCCAGTCCGGCGCGCGCATTTCTGGAGGTAACGCTGCCGATCATCTCCCCGGCAATCATCTCCAGCTGGCTCTTGTCCTTCACCCTGTCGCTCGATGACCTGGTCATCTCGAGCTTTGTCGCAGGTCCCGGCGCCAGCACGCTGCCGATGGTCATCTATTCCAAGGTGAAGCTGGGTGTCAGCCCGGACATCAACGCGCTGGCGAGCCTGATTGTCTGCGCGGTGGGCGTGTGTGTCGTCGGCGCTGGCTACCTGATGGCGCGCGGTGAGCGGCGCCGCACGCGCGAGGCCCAACTCGCTCTCACAGACCGGTCTTGATGCGTGTCCAGGTACGGGTGCGCAGCCGCTCCAGCGCCGGTGCGACTTCCCCGGAGTGGTACAGGCGCGCTTCCATCGCCGGCGTCGTGTAGACCGCCGGATCGTTGAGGATTTGCGGATCTACGTAAGGGTTAGCCGCCTGGTTGTCGTTGGCATAGTGGATGTAGTTGGTGACGGCGGCGATCACCCGCGGCTGGAGCATGAAGTTGAGAAACTTGTGGGCAGCGAGTGGGTGCGGCGCGTCAGCGGGGATGAGGAACGCATCAAACGAGGCGTTGGCACCCTCTTTCGGGACCGTAAAGGCAAGATGCACCTCGACCCCGGCAGCCTTGGCGCGCGCCTGCGAGGTGGAATAGTCCCCGGACCATGACATGGAGATGCACGACTCGCCGGTGGCCAGCCCGTTCATGTATTCCGAGGAGTCGAAGGCGCGGATGTAAGGCCGCACCGCGAGCAGCAGCTTCTCGGCTTGCTGGTAGTCTTGAGGCCGGGTGGTGTTCGGGTCCAGGTGCAGGTAGTTGAGCGCCAGTTGCAACACGTCCTCGGGCTGGTCGAGGAACGTCACGCCGCAGTCGGCGAAGTGGCGGATGATTTCAGGTTTGAAGATCATGTCGAGACTGTCGAGGGGCGCATCCGGCATGCGCTCGTGGATCTTGTCGACGTTGTAGGCAAAGCCGTTGACGTGGCGCAGGTAGGGCATCGCGTAGCGATTGCCCGGGTCCGCCTTGGCTTCGAGCGCGAGAATGTGCGGATCGAGGTTCTTCCAGTTCGGCAGCAGCGTGCGATCCAGCGGCCGATAGATCCCCGCCTTGATCTGCCGGCTGAAGAAATCGGTCGAGGTGGTGACGAGGTCGTAGCCCGAGTCGCCCGCCATCAACTTCGCCTCGAGGGTTTCATCGGCGTCATAGGTGTCGTAGATCACCGTGATGCCGGTGGCGGCCTCGAACTGCGCGAGCGTGTCCTTGCCGATGTAGTCCGCCCAGTTATAGATGCGCAGCTGCGGCTCTTCTTTGACCACGGCATGCGGCTGGCGGGAACCCGAACCGCAGCCAGCCACGAGCCCCGCCGCGAGCACAACCAGGGCGGCGCTGCGCGTGAGCGGCGCGAGCATCGGTCGGCGCGGCTTGTCTATAGCTTCACCATGACGTGGCGCACGACGGTGTAGTCCTCGAGCGCATAGACCGAGAGGTCCTTGCCGTAGCCGGAGCGCTTGAAGCCCCCGTGTGGCATCTCACTCACCATGGCAAAGTGCGTGTTGATCCACGTGCAGCCGTACTGCAGTTGTGCCGCTACCTGCATCGCCTTAGAAATATCACGCGTCCACACCGAGGACGCCAGCCCATACTCCGAATCGTTAGCCCAGCCGATCGCCTCATCCACATCGCTGAAGGGCGTGATGGATACGACCGGACCAAACACCTCGCGCTGTACGATCTCATCTTCCTGGCGGGCGCCGGCGATCACGGTGGGCTCGTAGAAAAAGCCCCCGCCCGCGCCCGACCTGCCACCGGTCGTGAGCTCGATATGGGGCAGCGCCGCGGCGCGCCCGACCATGGCGGCGACGCGTTCGCGCTGCGCCTGGGAGATGAGAGGACCCATTTCCACGCCCGGCGCTTCCTGCAAACCCACCTTGATGGTGCGCACCGCGGCGGTGAGATCGGCGACCACCCGCTCATAGATGCGCTTGCCGACGTACAGACGGCAGGCAGCGGTGCAATCCTGGCCCGCATTGTAGAAGCCGAAGGTGCGCACGCCAGCGACCAGCGCCTCGGTATCCGCATCGTCGAACACAATCACCGGCGCCTTGCCGCCCAGTTCCAGGTGCGTGCGCTTCAAGTTATCCGCGGCCGCCGCCAGCAGCTTCTGTCCGGTCGCCACCGAGCCGGTCAGCGACACCATGCGCACGCGCGGATGCGCCGTGAGCAGCCGGCCCACCGGCTCGCCCCGACCACAAATAATGTTCACCACTCCCGGCGGCAAGAGCTGCGCCAGCGCCTCGGCCAGCTTCAGGGCCGTGAGCGGAGTCTGCTCGGAGGGTTTCAGAACCAGCGTATTGCCGGCGGCGATCGCCGGCGCGATCTTCCAGGCCGCCATCATCAGGGGGTAGTTCCACGGCGCGATGGATGCCACCACGCCAACCGGATCGCGGCGGATCATGCTGGTGTGCCCCGGGAGGTACTCCCCGGCGGCCAGCCCCTGGGGCGAGCGGCAGGCACCGGCGAAGAAGCGGAATACATCGGCGATCGCTGGCAGCTCATCGCCCAGCGCCGCCGCCAGCGGCTTGCCGGTGTTGCGCGATTCGATTGCGGCGTAAGCCGCGGCGTCCGCCTCGATGTGAGCGGCGATCCTCAGGAGGGCCGCCGCCCGCTCTTTCGGCGCGGTGCGCGCCCAGGCGGGAAACGCGGCTTCCGCTGCCGCGACCGCCGCATTCACTTGGGGCTCAGTCGCTCCCGGCACCAGCGCGATTTCGGCGCCGCTCGCCGCATCCAGCACCCGGTCCGTCACGCCTTCGCCCGCGACCAGCCGGCCGCCGATCAATAACTGCGTCTGCATGCTTAGCTCTCCTCGCTTGCCGCGCCATACCGCCTGTTATATTATTGTCGTCATAATATTATCATGTTGCGCGCTCGCGGCGAGGAGCCTCGATGAACTCCGATGTCATCATCACCTGCGCCATTACTGGCGACGACACCAAGGTCACCAAGAGCCCCCACTGCCCGGTTTCCCCGGAGCAGATTGCCGCCGCCGCCATCGCGGCGGCGCGCGCTGGTGCCGCCATCGTACACATCCACGTGCGCGATCCGGAAACCGGCGAATTCAGCATGGCCACGCGCCACTACCGCGAAGTCGTCAGGCGCATCCGTGACAGCAGGGTGGACGTGCTGGTGAACCTCACCTGCGGCGTCGGCGGCTACATCTGCGTCGGTAAGCGCGGCCTCGCCGACACGCCCGCCCCCGGGACTGACTTCGTCACCCAGGAAGAACGCATGCGGCACGTCATCGACTTGTGCGCGGAAGGTCTGTACCGCCCGGACATCGCCACGCTTGATTGCGGCACCCTCAACTTCGGCGACGGCAATCGCGCCTACATTTCCACGCCCGACTACGTGCGCGAGGGCGCGGGCATTCTGCGCGATCTGAAGGTCAAGGCGGAACTGGAAGTGTTCGACACGGGCAACCTGTGGTTTGTGAAGCAGCTGATCAAGGAAGGCCTGATCCCGGCGCCGGCCATGATCCAGCTGTGCACGGGTATTGCCTGGGGCGTGCCGGCCGATACTGGCCACCTGCTCGCCATGGTCAACACCCTGCCGACGGATTGCGTGTGGGGCTCGTTCGCCATCAGCCGCATGCAGATGCCGTGGGTGGCGCAGTCGGTGCTGCTCGGTGGCAACGTGCGGGTTGGCCTCGAGGACAACCTCTACCTCAGCCGCGGGGTGTACGCGAGCAACGCGCAGCTGGTGGAAAAGGCGCGCACCATCATCGAGGCCATGGGGGCACGGATTGCCTCCCCCGCCGAAGCGCGCGAACGGTTGCAGCTGCACTGACGTGGCGGGCCTACCCCTCTATCAGACCGCAATCCTGCCGGAGTGGATCGACTACAACGGTCACCTGCGGGACGCCTACTATGGACTGATCGTGAGCCACGCGATCGATGCGCTCATGGATCGCGTCGGCATCGACGCGGCCTACCAGCAGTCGACCGGCTGCACCCTGTACACGGTAGAGATGCACGTCCACTACCTGCACGAGGTCAAGCAGCATGATACGGCCATCGTGAACGGGCGCATCGCCGGCGTGGATTCCAAGCGCATCCACGTTGCATTTGAGCTCCTGCGCGCCGGGCACACGGA
>JANWKL010000097.1 GCA_025451375.1 Steroidobacteraceae bacterium | reverse complement strand
TTGTCTACGGCAGAAGGCAGAAGGTAGTCGTACCGCTGCTTTGTGGTCTGGCGCTGATGATCTTTCCGTACTTCGTCGCCAACACCGTTCTGCTGGTCATCGTGGGAGTGGTCCTGATGGCCATCCCTTACTTCCTCAGGATGTAGGCCGGCACCGGCGCTCGTTCCTGCCGGTTCGACAGTCTTGACCGTTTCAGCTGCCGAGGAGCAACCTGCAACTGCGCATCGCCCGCGGCAGCACAGGTGAAAAAATGAAAATGGATACTCTGGTACTCGGCGGCGTTCTGCTCTTTGGCCTGGGTGTAGCAACCGGCCAGCTCACGCAACCTGCCAATGATTCCCCGCAGCGCGTGGAACAGAAGCGCACCGACCTCAGCGGGGCGCCCGGCATGGAAGTCATTGCCTCGGTTGCCGAATACCAGCCTGGGGACGTGGTCCGTGCGCACGCTCACCACGGCGTTGAAGTTGCCTATGTGGTGCAGGGCGCGCGCTTCCAGGTTCCGGGCAAGGAACCGGGTGCGCTCATCACCGGGGCGACCCTCATGAACCTGCGCGATGTGAAGCACGCCGGCTTTACGGTTATCGGCGACACCCCGCTAAAACTGTTTACCGTCCACATCGTCGACAAGAACAAACCGCTGTACGACTACGCCCAATAGCACCGGAAATCACATGGCTTTTTCACTCTACGACGCCTCGGTTCCGTCCTATCTGCAGACGCTGGGGTCGGTTTCCGGGCTGCTCGGGAAAGCGGAGGCATTCTGTGCGGAGCACGGCATCGCCCCTCAGGACATCATTCAGGCTCGCCTTGCCGCTGACATGCTGCCCTTTGCCTACCAGGTGAAGTCGACGGCGGTGCACTCCCTCGGCGCCATCGAGGGTGTGCGCCGCGGGGTCTTCTCTCCTGACATGAATCCCCCGCCCGATAGTTTCGCGGCGCTCAAGGCGCGCATCACCGCAACACAGGCTGCGCTGGAGGCCGTCGACGCTGCCGAGGTGAATGCCTTTATGGGTCGCGACATGCGCTTCGCGTTCGGCGATCGCCAGGCCGACTTTACCGCCGAGAATTTCCTGCTGTCATTTTCCCTGCCCAACTTCTATTTCCACGCCACCACGACCTACGCCATCCTGCGCTGGAAAGGCGTGCCGCTCGGCAAGCGCGATTACACCGGCAGGCTGCGCCTGAAGAAGTGACGGTGCCTATCCCTAACGGAGCTGAAGCCGTGCACACCCAGTTCGCACTACCGCAGGTACTCGGCGCCTTGCTATGGGCCGCCCCGCTCGTCGCCGCGGCGGACAGCTACACCGTGGACGGCATGCACAGCATCCCGTCATTCACGTTCCGACACCTGGAGTTGTCGTCGTTTCGCGGACGCTTCGACACAGTCACTGGCACGCTCGAGTTCGATCCGGCACAACACAGCGGCAGCGCCGAGATCGTCATCGCCATCGACTCGGTCAGTACCGGTGTGCCGATGCTCGATCAGTTTCTGAAGAGTCCGCGCTTCTTCGACGCTGCACGCTTTTCCACGGCCACCTTCAAGTCCGGCACTTTCAGGTTCTCCGGCCAGCAACTCACTGCCGTTGCCGGTGAGCTGAATCTGCATGGCGTCACGAAACCGGTGGTGCTGGAGGTTGCCTACTTCGCCTGCCGTCAGCATCCGCTGTTGAAGGTTCCCTCGTGCGGCGCCGACGCCAGTGTCACCATCAGGCGCTCTGAATTCGGCCTCGATGCCTTCATCGGCAACGACAGCGACGAGGTCAGACTCGATATTCCGGTAGAGGTCCTGCAGGCACAAAAGCCGCAATAGCTGTGGCCGCGCCTTGCAGCCTCTAGCCCACGACCACTTCGCTGATCTGCATGACCGGCGTGAGGTTGGTGTAGTTAGCGACGTCGCCCATGATCTGTTTGACGTGGGGGCCGAAGCCACCCTGAAAGGCCGCGAGGGAATCGCAAAAAATATGGCACATGCCAATATAGGTCGCCGGCGATCCCGGAGTCGCACCGCCCAGGCCCTTGTCGACCGTGTAGTGCCTGCAGCTGTCGCCCATGAGGGACTTGACGAGCGGCATATGCTCGTCGCGGTAGTAGTCGTGGTCGAATCGAGCCCCGGGTGTGTTGGGATACATCACGCTGACTTTGATCATGGTCCGCCTTCACATTGCCAATGAGGGACTGTACACGTGTCTGCCACGACTTTCGCATCTCTGGCGGCGCTCGCGCTGGTGGTGGGGGCTCTCATTCCCCTGCAGGCCGCTACCAACGCCTCGATGAGCAGGGCGCTCGGCAGCGTTGCATTCGCCTCGCTGGCGGTGTTCGCTGTTGGATTCGCGTTCGTATCGACGTGGCTGGTGCTGACCCGCGCGCAGGTCCCGGCGCTGAGCGCCTGGCGCGCAGCACCCGCTTACGGTTACCTCGGCGGCATAATCGTCGGCAGCTATGTTCTGGCGATCACGTTCCTGGCGCCGAGGCTCGGCGTCGGCAATGCCATATGCTTCATCGTCACCGGGCAGATTCTGGCCGCCGTCGCGATTGATCATTTCGGCCTGTTTGGGTCCATGGTGCAGGTTTTGTCCTGGCAGCGCGCAGCGGGTGTCCTGCTCATGATTGCGGGACTATTCCTGGCGAAGCGCGCATAAGGATAAACAGCTCATGAACACCGCATTGACGTACGTCATCAAGTTCGTCGCCAACATGGACGCCGCCGTCCAGTTCCACGTCGCGCGTCTCGGCCTCAAGCTGCGTTTTCAATCGCCCGAGTGGAGCGAGTTTGAAACCGGGCCGACGACGCTCGCCCTGCACAAGGCCTCCGCCGAGCATCCTGCAGGCTCTTGTGAGCTCGGACTCGGTGTCGCGGACATCGACCGCTTCTTCGCGGTCCAGACCGAGCAGGGCACACAGATTCTCTCGCCGCCAACCGATCTTCACGGGCGGCGGATCATGAAGCTTCGCGACGCCGACGGCGCCGAGCTCAGCGTGAGCGGGACGACCTGAAGCTTAGGACGCCCGCAAGCATGATCCGCATTCTGGAAATCGATCACGTGGTGCTGCGGGTGATCAACCTCGACAAGATGCTGCGTTTCTACTGCGAGGGGCTCGGCTGCAGCCTGGAGCGCCAGCAGGATGAGCTGGGCCTGGTGCAATTGCGTGCCGGCCGCAGTCTCATCGATCTTGTGCCGGTGGCCGGCATGCTCGGGCGCGCCGGCGGCAGCCCTCCGGGCGCTGAGGGGCGCAACCTCGATCACTTCTGCCTGCGCGTTGAACCGTTCGACGCCGACGCGATCAGTACCCATCTGCGGGACAACGGCGCGCTACCCGGGAATGTGGAACGGCGCTACGGTGCCGAGGGCGAAGGTCCTTCGATCTACGTGACGGACCCCGACGGCAACACGGTGGAACTCAAAGGACCGCCAGACTCTCATGCTCATTCACGGTAGCTGCCACTGCGGCAACATCGCGTTCGAGCTGATCTGGGAGCCGGATCCGAGAGAGATCCCCGCCCGCGCCTGCGAGTGCAGCTTCTGCACGAAACACGGCGGTGTGTGGACTTCGAACCCGGCCGGCTCGCTCACCGTCATCGTGCGGCAGCCGGCGCTGGTGTCGCAGTATGCGTTCGGCACGTGCACCGCCGTGTTCCACGTCTGCGGTCGTTGTGGTGTTGCACCCGTGGTGACCAGTCTCATCGACAATCACCTTTACGCGGTGGTGAGCGTCAACGCTTTCAGCAACGTGGACCCGTCGCGGCTGTCTCGCGCGCCGGCCTGGTTCGAAAACGAGGAGCTCGAATCCCGCCTCGCCCGTCGCAAACGGAACTGGATCGCCGCGGTATGCTTTGAAGAGGGTGGCTCGCTGCAGAACGCGCCTAAGCGGTTTCCGCCTTGATGGGCCGGCTCATGAGCGCCCGCACCGCATCCTTCGCCGGCAGGTTCTCGTAGAGCACGCGGTAGACCATTTCGCACAGTGGCATCTCGACCGCAGCGCGCGCCGCGACTTCGTGAATGGCGCGCGCCGCAGCGTAGCCCTCCACGGCCTGGGCGATTTCCGTGAGCGCTGCCGCGGGCGTGAAGCCGGCGGCCAGCAGCAACCCGAAGCGGCGGTTGCGCGACTGGTCGTCAGTGCAGGTGAGTACCAGGTCGCCCAGGCCCGCCAGCCCCATGAACGTATCGGGATGCGCGCCGCGGGCCATCCCGAGCCGCGTCATTTCCTTCAGGCCGCGCGTGATGAGCGCCACGCGGGTATTGGCGCCGAAACCCAGTCCATCCGACAGCCCCGCGCCGACGGCCAGCGCGTTCTTTACCGCCCCGCCGATCTCCACCCCCATGACATCCGTGGACGTGTAGGCCCGAAAGTTCGCCGACGACAGCTCGCGCGCGAGCGAGTTTGCGTAAGCAGGGTCCGCGGCCGCAATGGTCATGGCGGTCGGCAGCCCGGCGCCGACTTCACGCGCGAACGTCGGCCCCGACAACACCGCGACGGCACGCGACGCCCCCAACTCCTCGCGCGCCACCTCGTGCGGCAGCTTGCCACTGCCCTGCTCGAATCCCTTGGTCGCCCAGGCGACCTGCATGTCCTTTTCCAGCAAGGGTGCCAGCTCCCGCAGCATGCCTCGCAGCGCCGGACTTGGGACGACGACGAGTACGTCGCGGGCCGCTGCCAGTGCAACGGGCAGATCGCCCACGACCTGCAGCGAAGGCGGAAATTCCGCGGTGGGCAGATAGCGCTCGTTGCGACGGGCGCGTGCCATGGCGGCGAGCGCCACGCGGTCCCGCCCCCACAGACGCACCTCGCGGCCACTGCGTGCAAACTGGATTGCGAGCGCCGTGCCCCACGAACCCGCGCCGAGTACGGCGATGGGCGTGTGACTCGTCATGGCTTTAAGCGTCAGCGGTCAGTTGGTAACGGTGGGATGAGCCTGGTTGGCGGCGTACAACGCCTCGAAGTTCACCGGCGGCAGCAGGAACTGCGGAAATCCACCCTGCGAGACCAGTTGCGAGACCACCGCACGGGCGTACGGGAACAGGACTCCGGGGCACACGGTGCTGATGGCGCGCTTCAGGTCCTCGTCCGGCAGGTTGCGCATCAAAAAGGTGCCCGCCTGCTTGACCTCGACCAGGAAAATGGTGGCCTCATTCTGCTTCGCCGACACCGTGACGGTGAGCACCACCTCACGCACCTCGGCGTTCACGTTGCTGCTGCCACTCTGCAGATCCAGGTTGATCTGCGGGTTCCAGCTGCCGTCCAGGCGCGGCCCCTGCGGTGCCTCGAAGGAGCAGTCCTTGAGGTAGACGTTCTGCAGCACCAGCATCGGGGCTGAGTCCGTCGGCTCGGTGGGCGCCGGTGCGCCGGCCATTTCGTTCGCCATGATTCGTTACGCTCCCGTCAACATTGAATCGAGGCGGCCCGCGGATTCGAGTGCGAACAGATCGTCACACCCGCCCACGTGGGTCTCGCCGATGAAAATCTGCGGCACCGTGTCACGGCCGCTTTTCTTAATCATCTCAGCGCGCGCCGGCGGCGCCGCTTCGACATCGACTTCCTCGAAGGCGACGCCTTTTTCCTCGAGCAGGCTGCGCGCCTGCGCACAGTACGGGCACCACGAGGTGCTGTACATCACGACCCTGGGCGCGGACATGCTCGCCAACGCTTCGCGCCGCTCACGCGCGGGTCAGCGGCAGGTTGTCGGCGCGCCAGGCCGCCAGCCCGCCGCGCAGCGTCACCGCCTGGGTGAAGCCCTGCTCGATGAGCTGGCGCACCGCTGCCGGTCCAAGCGTGCCCGTGCCGTCGTACACGACGACGGTCTTTTCCTTGTACTTTTTCAGCGAGTCGGCGGCTTTGAGGATCTCCGGGCCGGACATCTGCCGTGCGCCCGAGAGGTGGCCGAGCGCAAACTCTTCCACGGTGCGCAGGTCAAGCAGCAGCGCCCCCTGGTTCATGAGCCGGATCAGCTCCTGCGGGGACACCGAGAGGAGACTTTCCGAGCGCGCGCGCATTTCGTATACAACAATGAGCGCCGCGACTACCGCGGTGGCGGTGGTGAGCCACGGGTGGTGGCTCAGGTATTCGAGGACACGATCCATGAGTAAGGCTGGCATGCCGGGGGCGAAAAAGGGCGCGCATTATAGCGGCTTGGGCCTCCTGCTGCTGTGGGCGCTGGCTGCGGCGCCGGCGGCGGCCGTGCCCCAGCACCCGGAAACCGACGCCCGCAAGGCCGAAGCCGACCTCAAAGAGGTCAAATCCGAGATCGAGCGCGTCACCCGCCAGGTCAGCGAAGCGCAGGTGGAGCACGACCGGCTGACCCAGGAGCTGCGGACCGCGGAGCTCTCGGTCGGCAAGGCGCGCCTGTCGTTGAGTGATATTCACCGCGAACGCGCCGAGCGGGCCGCGCGGCGCGCAGCGCTCGCCACCGAAAAGCACACGCGCGAGAGCGAGCTTGCCGCCAGCCGCGACGCGCTCGCCGGCCAGATGCGGGCCGCCTATCAGATCGGCCGCCAGGAGCCGCTGAAGCTCCTGCTCAACCAGCACGACCCGCAGGTTGCCGGCCGCATGTTCGCCTACTACAGCTACTTCGGCCACGCGCGCGCCGGGCAGATCAGGCACATCGAGGATGACGTGCAGCGCATCGGCGAGCTGCAGACGCAGCTCGAAGCCGAGGACGCGCGGCTCGCAGAGCTGGAGAAGCAGCAGCGTACCCAGCTCGGCGCACTCGAGCACGCGCGCGGCACCCGCACCCAGGTACTGGCGGAACTCGAAGCCCGCTCGCGCAGCCGCGCGCAGAATCTCGAACGGTTGCGCAGCCAGCAGGCGGGCCTGGAAAAGCTGGTGCGCGAACTGCGCGCCGCCATGGAGCGCTTTCCGGTCGAAGGTAACGACGCCTTCGCGCGCCTGCGCGGCAAGCTTGCCTGGCCGGTGAGCGGCAGGATCGTGGCGCGTTTCGGGGATGCCCGCGCCGGTGGGGTGCATTGGGATGGCATGGTGGTCGCGACCGAGCGCGGCACGCCGGTGAAGGCAGTGTGCGCCGGAAGGGTGATCTACGCCGACTGGTTGCCGGGGCTGGGCCTCCTCGCCATCGTCGACCACGGCGATGGCTACCTGAGTCTCTACGGCCACAACGACCGGCTTTTCAAGGCTGCGGGCGAGCGCGTGGCCGCCGGCGACACCATCGCCGCGGCGGGCGATTCCGGCGGCAGCAGCCGCCCGGAGCTGTACTTCGAGATTCGCAAAGGCGGCAAACCGGTCGACCCCCGGCCCTGGTTCCGCGCCGCCGATCCTTAGTCGATGGGAAAAAGTCGCCTGCGGCGCTTTTTCCGACAGCGGCTGCGTTTCCGCCGGCAAAAGGCGCGGCTTTTGCCGACTGCTCATTGCCAGGTCCTGGGTCGGCGAGTCCGGCCGGCTGCTTGAGGATGTGACCGCGGTCAACTTTCCGGGCTCTGAGGGGTTCGTGGCGCGCGATTCGCCAACTCCAGCAAGGTTCCGTTTGCACATAAGAGCAATGGTGTGGGAAGCATGCAGCCTTCCGCGCACACTGACCTGCCCGTCGGCCAGCCCGAAGCACGCTTCGACCCCTACGTGCGATTGTTGCGCTCGCTCCTGCCGCGTGCCTCGTGCGTAGCGCTCTTTGGCAGCGGTGGGGAGCTCATGTGGTCTACCGAGCAGACGCTCGGGCCGGACCTGCTGAACGCAGTGGACGATGCGCTGATCGGCGCCCGCGCCGGCACCACCGGCACCGGTCAGCTGCGCACGCTCGAAGGCAACACACCGGTGTATCTGTGCCCACTGCGCGGCGACTCCGGTCAGCTGCTCGCGGTCACGGCAATCGTCTGTCGCACGCATGACGCACACGACAAGCGTAACCCTGAATTCGCCTTCGCCTATTCGCTCATCGCCCCGGCGCTCGAGTGCCTGCGGCGCGAACTGATCACGCGCGCCACCATCGAGGAGCTCAACGGCACGGTGAGCGCACACGAGAAGGATCTGAACCTGTTGCTGCCGGCGCGCGGTGGCACGGAGCTGTCGCAGAGCGCGCCGGATGGTGGCAACGACCTGCAGCTGCTGCTGCAGCAAACCATCGAACACCTGCATGCCTGCACCGGGGCGCTGCTGGTTCCGGAAAAGAACATCACGCTGGCGCGCTCGGCCACTGGTTCCCCACCCGACATGCAGTTCCTGATGCGCGCCCACAAGCGCCTGCTGGCGCTGGCGCAGCTGAACCCCGAGCCACTCATTTCCAACGAGACGCTGTCGGCGGCCTATCCGGAGGCGTTCCCCTTCCGGGTGTTGTGCTGCTCGCTGCGCTCGCGCGCCGGGCGCTCGATGGGGGTGCTGGCCCTGCTGCGGGAACCTTCGGCCGAGCCCTTCAGCGCGCGCGATGCGCACGTCGCCGAGATCCTGGCCCGCAAGGCCATCGGTGTCATCGAAAGCAACTACGACTCCCTGAGCGGCCTTTACACGCGCACCGCATTCGAACGCCGCGTGCGTGCTGTGGTCACGGACAAGAAGGGCGCCCAACAGTGGAGTGCGCTCTACGTCGACGTCGACCAGCTGCATCTGATCAACGAGAAGTCCGGCATGCACGTCGGCGATGGGGTACTCGCCGAGCTCGGCGAGCTCCTGCGGCAACGACTGCCGCCCGGGGCCTTCGGAGCGCGCATTTCGGGCGACCGATTCGCGGTGCTGCTGCCGGCGCAGGCCAACGACGCGGAAAGTTTCGCCGAGGCGCTGCGCGCCGGCGCTTCGCTCACGGGCGTCGCCCAGGGTGAATCGCGGCTGCCAGT
>JANWKL010000096.1 GCA_025451375.1 Steroidobacteraceae bacterium | reverse complement strand
TTCCGTTTTCGCCGGCAAAAGGCGTGGCTTGAGGCGCAGCTGGCGCGATCACCGCAGCAGCCGAGCACTCCGTGGCAAAGGCTGGCGCATGGGCTTTTGCCGGCTACGCTGTAGCGACCCTCGGCGGCGATTTCGGCGGACAGTAGTTCCGTTTCCGCGGGCAAAACGCGGGGCTCGATGCGCACCAGCTGCAATCACCTCAGCAGCCGAGCACTTCGAGGGGAGCTGAGCGGACGGGGTTTTGCCCACTGCGACGGTGCCAAAGGGGGTGGGCTCCCCCGCGTTAACACCCCTAAGCAAATCGGGCCGGGGCCGCCGGCAGATTCACCTCCGGAATGCGCGCGCGCAGCAGTTCATGGAAGTCGATCATCCAGGTCTCGAGCTGTGACAGCGGCCCGGGCTGGTAAGCGCTGTCGGCGAGGCCGCGCTGCAAGCGCTCGCACAACGAGCGATCTTCCTTGTTGACCTGCATGTTGATCCGGTTGCCGAGCCATCGTACGAGACGCATCTCGCGTCGATCATCGGGGAATCCAAAAGCGGCCCCGCGGATCACGCACTTGCCCGGCCCGCGCGGCAGCACCTGAAAGAAGCCGACCTGCTCGGGCATGATGTCGATGCCGAGATTGGGCAGGCAGCTGTAGAACCGCCAGCTGCGGCGGTGCGGTTCGGGCAGGTGCGGTGCGGTCACCATTCCGACATGCTTCTGATAGATGCGCTCACTCCAGCGCGGCGATGGGGTCTCGCGCATCCAGCTGGTGCCGCGGGCAATGCCGGGAACCCCACGCTGGTCCTCATAATCGGGCGTCATCATGCGGTTCAGTCCCGGGTGGCCGATCGGCACGTGATAGGACTCCAGGTAGTTGTCCATCGCGATTTTCCAATCGACATTCCATTCCTCGAGATAGACCGGTTGGGTGGGAACGAGCTCCTCAAACCGATAAGGCGCCAGCTCGTCGATGATCGGTGCCCACATCTGGGAGGGTGACGGCGGAGGCGTTGTGGCGAGGCAGACGAATACGAACCCTAACATCAGCTCCGTCGGAACTGGATGGAGTCCATGTTCGCGCAGGTTCAGACCCGGGAAGCTTTCCTTCGCGGGTGTCGCGAGGAGCGTCCCGTCATAACGATAACTCCAACCGTGGTAGGGGCAGGTGATGCGACCGTGACAACTGCCCGCGCCCTCGAGGAGCCGCGTGCCACGGTGGCGGCAGACGTTACGCAATGCCCGAATGCCGCCGTCCCGCTCGCGCAGCACGATCACGCTGTCCGTGCCCAGCTCGAAGGTCACGTAGTCGCCGGCGCCCGGGATCTGGCTTGTGTGGCAGACGATCTGCCAGCTGGGCTTCAGCAGCCGCTCGTACTCCAGGCGGGTCATTTCCGGGTGGTTGTATACCCAGGCCGGCAGCCCCCGGCGTGCGGCGGTGTCGGCGGGCTCGACCGGACGGACGGCTGTGGATTTCATGGTGTATGTACCGACTCAGGGTGAAGTTCTATATGACCGTATAATTCTACCTAAAAAAACTATATGATCATATAGGCGACGGACGTGATCGAACTGGACGTCGCCGCAACACCTTGAAATCTGAACAGTTAGCGGTGCACCCATGGCCAGAGTCCTGACCAGGAATCACGAACACTACCGCCGCGCGCTTACGCGCCTGCCACTCGGAGTAGCGTCCAATTTTCGCTTCTGGGGCGAGGACCGCACCATTTACGTGAAGCACGGGCGCGGCGCGCGCGTGACCGATATCGATGACAACGTGTACGTCGACTATCGCATGGGCTATGGGCCGGCAATCCTCGGCTATGCGGATGCGCGCGTGGATGCGGCTGCCCGCGCCGGCATGGAAGTGGGCGGTGTGTTCGCGCTGTCGACCGAGTGCGAGTACCGGGTCGCGGAGCGCATCGCGCGCATGGTGCCGGCGGCGGAGCTGGTGCGCTTTTCCAACTCCGGAACCGAAGCCGTCATGGCAGCGCTGCGTCTGGCGCGCGCCTACACCCGCAAGGACAACTACGTCATCCTCGAGGGCAGCTACCACGGCCTGTTTGATGCGGCCATGTGGTACACGCCGATGGACAAGTGGCAGCAGGTCGGTGAGCCGGAAGTCTATCCGTATAGTGAAGGGGTCCCCCTGAGCACGCGGCAGTTCGCGCACTTCGTGCAGGCGAACGATGCCAATCAGCTCGAGGACGTGCTGAAGCGCCACGGCCACTCGATCGCCTGCCTCCTGATCGAGCCGATCATGGGTAACTGTCTCGGGATCGCCGCGGATCCGGCCTACATGCGCGCGGCGCGCGAGCTGTGCGACCGCTACGGCGTGATCATGATCATCGATGAAGTGAAGACCGGGTTTCGCGTGGCACGCGGCGGTGCGCAGGAGCTGTACGGCGTGCGCGCCGACCTGTGTACCTTCGCCAAGGCCATCGGCAACGGCTATCCGATCTCGGTGCTCGCGGGGCGCGAGGACATCATGCGCAAGCTCGGCAAGGGGGTGGCCCACGGCGGCACCTACACCGCGCATCCGGTGTCGCTGGCAGCGGCGGAGAAGACCCTGGAGATTCTCGCTGACACCGATGCGCTCGAGCGTATCGCCGCCTACGGCACGCGGCTGCGAAACGGCATGAGCGTCATCCTCAAGGCCCGCGGCATTGCCCATAGCTTCGTCGGGCATCCATCGATGAGTGGCCTTTATTTTGCCCACGATCCGCCGCGCACCTACCGCGACTGGAAGGGCAGCGACTACACCTTCTACGACGCCGCGGCGAAGGTGCTGCACGACGAGGGCGTGCTGTGCGAGCCGGACTCACGCGAGCCGTGGTTCGTGTGCGCTGCGCACGATGATGCGTGCCTTGCTGACACGCTCGCGGCATTCGAGGTGGCGATTGAGCGCACGCTCGCGGCGCACGGCAGTACTCACCGCGTGCCGGCCTGAAGGTGAACGCGACCGCCCCTGAGCGCTATGACGCCATCGTGGTGGGCGCTGGCCACAATGGCCTGGTGGCGGCCTGTTATCTCGCGCGCGCGGGACTTGGCGTGCTGGTGCTCGAGCGCAACGCTTACATCGGGGGCGCCGCGGTCAGCCGCAAGCTCTACGACGGTTTCACCTACTCGAACTGCTCCTACGTGTGCAGCCTGCTGCGCACGGAAATCATCCGCGGCCTTGATCTGCCGCACTACGGCCTGCAGATCATCCCTTACGAGGGCGGCTGCACGCTGATGCGCAACGGCGAGCACCTCGCGCTCTACGACAACCACGACGCTACGCGGCGTGAAATCAGCCGCCATTCGCGCCGCGATGCCGAAAGCTACGACCGCTTCGTGCGCGACATGCTGCGCCACTGCCGCTTCATCAAGCCGCTGTTGCTGCGCGAGCCACCGGATCCGACTTCGTTCAAGCCGCGGGACATCAAGGAACTCCTGTGGCTCGGCCGGCATTTTCACCAGCTCGGCGAGGCGCGTATGTACGACACGCTGCGCTTCTGGACGCAAAGTTGCGCCGATCTGCTCGATGAATATTTCGAGAGCGAGATTGTCAAGGCGCACATGGCGGGCAGCTCCATCATCGGCACCGCCCTCGGGCCGCGCTCACCTGGCACCGCCTACGTGCTGCTGCACCATTACATGGGCAGCATCGACGGCGCCGTGGGCGCCTGGGGCTTCGCCCGCGGCGGCATGGGCGCGGTCACGCAGGCGCTGGCGGCTTCATTTGCGGCCAGCGGCGGCACGCTGCGCAGCAGCGCGCCCGTCGAAGAGATCCTGGTGCGCGGCGGCCGTGCGACCGGTGTACGACTCGCGGGCGGCGAGGAGATTCGCGCTGGCGTGGTGGTTTCCAACCTTGACGTGCGCCGTACGTTTCTCGAAACGGTGGCGCCACAGCACCTGCCGCCGGAGTTCCTCGCGCAGGTGCGGCGCTTCAAGATCCGCGGCTCCTCCGGCAAGCTCAATATCGCACTCGATGGCTTGCCGCATTTTCCGGCGATCCCGCAGGGCTCGCCGTGCACGCGCGGCGACATGCACGTGACCGACACCATCGACATGCTGGAACGCGCCTACGATGACTGGAAAGAGGGACGCTGGTCGCGCGCGCCCTACATCGACATGCTGATTCCCTCGCAGATCGACCCGACCATGGCGCCCAACGGCAAGCACTACATGTCGGTGTTCGTGCAGTACTGTCCCTACAAGCTCGCCGATGGTGAATGGACCGCCGCGAAGCGCCAGGCGTTTGGCGACACGGTCATTGACACCATTGCCCAGCACAGCCCTGACTTCAAAGACCTGATCCTGCACGCGGAAGTTCGCACCCCGCACGACATCGAGGCCGAGGTCGGTCTCACCGAGGGCAACATCTTCCAGGGCGAGCTGACCTTCGATCAGCTGCTGTTCAACCGGCCCATTCCCGGTTACGCGCAATACCGCGCCCCGCTGCACGGCATGTACATGTGCGGCGCGAGCACCCATCCGGGCGGTGGCGTGATGGGTGCGCCCGGCGCCAATGCAGCGGGCGCAATCCTCCGGGATCTGCGCCTGGCACAACGCCTGACCGCATGAGCATGGTGGCTGCTCGCAACACCCGATATGACTGCATTGTGGTCGGTGGCGGCCACAACGGACTGGTGTGCGCGGCGTATCTGGCACGCGGTGGTCGTTCGGTGCTGGTGCTGGAGGCGGCCGGACAAGTCGGAGGGGCGGCGGTCACGCGCGAGTTTGCGCCCGGATTCCGTGTGTCGGCGTGCGCGCATCTCCTGCACCTGATGCCCGGGACACTCATGCGCGAGCTGGGCTTGAGCGCACAGGGGCTCAAGTTCGCCGCGGAGCAGCTGCCCACCACGGCGCTGTCGTCCGACGGGTTGCACCTGTCGCTCGGGGCCGAGGGCCTCACACAGCGCGCGCCCGCGGATGTCACGGCGTTTGCCGAGTGGCAGGGATTGGCGCAGCGCCTCGCGGGGGCACTGCAGCCGCTGCTGGCCGAGGCGCCACCACGCCTGGGGACCGGAGCGTGGCGGGAGCGAGCGCTGCTCGCGCGCCTGGGCTGGCACATCCGCCGCTTAGGCAAACGCGATATGCGTGAGCTGTTGCGCATCGGCGGCATGAATGTCCAGGATCTCCTGGAGGAGCGCTTCGAATCGCCGCTCCTCAAGGGCGCGCTGGCGCTCAATGCTGTATTGGGAACCAACCTCGGGCCGCGCTCACCCGGAACAGTGGCCGCGCTTCTGTATCGCGTGGCGGCCGGCGGTGGCCGGGAAGCGCTCGCCCAGCCCCAGGGTGGACTCGGTGGGCTGTCAGATGCCCTGGCACGCGTGGCCACTGCGGCCGGCGTGCAGATTCGCACCCAGGCCGTGGTCAAGCGCATCCTCGTGAGTGCCGATCGCGCCAGCGGCGTTGTGCTCGCGTCCGGGGAGGAGATCGCGGCCGACGTCGTGGTGTCGAGCGCCGACCCCAAGACGACCTTCCTCGGGCTCCTGGGCGTTGAGCATCTGGATGCGGGCTTCGTGCGTCGCGTGACGCAGTTGCGCACCCGCGGACTTGCGGCGAAGCTGCACCTGGCGCTCGAGCGGCTGCCGCAATTCGCAGGACTTGAGACCCAAGCATTGCGCGGGCGGCTCCTGCTTGCACCTTCAACTGACTACATCGAGCGCGCGTTCAATCACGCCAAGTACGGGGAGTTCTCGGCAGCACCGATGCTGGAGATCACGCTGCCGACGCTGGCCGATCCGACGCTCGCGCCCCCCGGAAAACACGTCCTGTCAGCCATTGTGCAATACGCACCGTACTCGCTCAGGTCCGGCTGGGAGGGGGAGCGGCAGCGCTTCACCGATCTCGTCATCGACACGATCGCGGGGTTTGCGCCTGAACTGCGCGCTTGCGTGCACAGCGCGGAACTCCTGACACCGCCGGACATCGAGCGTGAATTCCGCATTACCGGCGGGCATTGGCACCATGCCGAGCTCGCGCTCGACCAGTTCTTCATGGTTCGTCCGGTGCCGGGAGCGGCGCAATACCGGGCGCCGGTGGCCGGACTGTACCTGTGCGGCGCCGGCTGTCATCCAGGCGGCGGGGTGATGGGCGTCGCCGGTCGCAACGCCGCGCGGCAAGTGCTGCGCGAGGCGGCCTGAGATGCTCACGATGAGCGAACCGCACTTTCGCCAGCCGCTGCTGAAGACGCCGTTCCACGAGCGCTCGCGGGCGCTGAGCCAGGTGGACAGCTTCGTTCCCTGGAGCGGCTACACGACGGTCGATGTGTTCACGACCGTCGAGCAGGAATACTTCGCGATCCGCAACGCGACCTCGGTGTACGACCTCACCCCGATGGTGAAGTACCGGATCGCCGGCCCCGACGCGCTGCGCTTCCTCAACCGCCTGATGACGCGCGATCTGCGCAAGCTCGCTCCGGGCAAAGTGGCCTACAGCGTCTGGTGCGACGACAGCGGTCACCTCATCGACGACGGCACGGTGTTCTGCCTCGCGGCCAACGAATATCGCCTGTGCACGGGCGAACGGCAGCTCGACTGGCTGTGCGCATCCTCCATAGGCTTTGACGTCGAGATTGCCGAAGTCACCGAGGAGGTCGCGGCGCTTGCAGTGCAGGGACCCACATCGTGTGCGCTGCTGCGGGCGCTGGGGCTTGATGGCGTGGAGCGGCTGAAGCCCTTTGAACTCGGTCAGTTTGAGCTCGCGACGTTGCCGATCATGGTGTCGCGCACCGGCTTTACCGGGGATCTGGGGTATGAGCTGTGGATGCGCACCGCGGACGCGGAACGGGTGTGGGATGCGCTGATGGAAGCGGGGCGTTCACGCGGCGTTCGGCCCATTGGCTCGCGGGCCTTGAACATCGCCCGCATCGAAGCGGGGTTCCTGCTGCCGAACCTGGATTTTGTTTCCGCCTCGCATACCTTGCGCATCGGCAGCGAACGCTCGCCGCTGGAACTCGGACTCGGCTGGCTGGTCGACTTCGGCAAGGGTCATTTCACGGGCCGGCGCGCGTTGCTCAGGGAGCAGCAGCGTGGCCCTGAGCGATTATTGGTGGGACTCGACATCGAAGGCAACAAGGCCGCCCATAATGCGCTTCTGTACGCGGATCGCGCCGGCAGGACCCAGGTCGGCAGTGTTACCTCCGCGGCCTGGTCACCCACCACCAAGCGCAATCTCGCGCTCGCCATGGTGGATGCGCCACACTTCGCCACCGGTGCGACGGTGTGGGCGGAGATTTATCTGAACCGCGAACTGGTTTGGCAGAGACGAATGGCGCGGGCGAGGATCGTCGAGCGTCCGTTTTATGCGCCGCCGCGGCGCCGCGCGACGCCGCCGGCGGATTTCTGATGATCGCGAGCCAGTCGAAGTCCCTCGCCGAGCGGCCGTGGCTGGATCCGGGCGCCACGCCACAGGTCGTAATCGACGGCGTCGGCAAGACCTTCGGCGTCCATACCGCGGTCGACAACGTCAATCTCAGCATCTTCAAGGGTGAGATATTCGCGCTGGTGGGCGCCTCGGGCTGTGGCAAGACCACGCTGCTACGCATGCTCGCGGGCTTCGAGCATCCTAGCAGCGGCCGTGTCTGCATCGACGGGGTGGACATGAGCGGCGTGCCGCCGCACGAGCGGCCGGTCAACATGATGTTTCAGTCGTACGCGCTCTTTCCGCATATGACGGTGGAGAACAACGTGGGCTACGGCCTGCGCAGGCTGCCGCTTGCTGCGGCCGCCAGGCGCCAGCGTGTCCAGGAAGCCCTGGATATGGTGCAGCTCGGCGCGCTTGGCGCGCGCAAGCCACACCAACTCTCTGGCGGCCAGCGCCAGCGCGTGGCGCTGGCGCGCGCACTGATCCGCCGTCCGAAGGTGCTGCTGCTCGATGAGCCGCTGTCGGCGCTCGACAAGAAACTGCGCGAGCAGACCCAGTTCGAGCTGATGGATCTGCAGCAGCAGGTCGGCATTACGTTCATCGTCGTGACCCACGACCAGGACGAGGCGATGGCACTCGCCACGCGCATCGCCGTCATGGATCGCGGCCAGGTGGTCCAGGTTGGCACCCCGGCGCAGATTTACGAGTTTCCGTGCAGCCGCTTCGTCGCCGACTTCGTCGGCACGACCAACCTGTTCGAGGGCACGGTGAGCGCGTGCGAGCCGGGCCTGATCACGGTGGACTGCGCCGAGGCCGGCGGCAACCTGCTGGTCGACGACGCCGGGCATTTCACGGTCGGGCAGCGCGTGTGGGTGGCGCTGCGGCCGGAGAAGGTACGGCTCGGCAAGCAGCCGGTGAGCGCCGTGCGCATCAATCAGCTGCGCGGCACGGTGTGGGAGCTCGGCTACCTCGGCAACCGCTCGACGTACCGGATCAGGACCGCGACCGGCAAGCTGGTGACCGTGTTTGCACAGAACGAGCGCCGCACCTCGGAGGCGGCCATTGACTGGAGTGACGAGGTATTCGTGAGCTGGAGCGCGGATGCCGCGGTCCTGCTGCAGTCTTAGTGGGGCGACCATAGGGCTCACCGCAACCTGGCGCCTGGGGCACCAGCCTCGCTAGCAGCATCGGGCGGCTGGGTTATGTGACGCGCGTCACTTCCTGCAGGTGACGCCGCGGGCGTCCTGGCCGATTCTGAGAGGCCGGGACGCCAACAAGTGCGCGTTTCGATTTAGCTTAATGCGGTGAACATTCGCTTCAAGGTGATCGCGCTGATCGCCG
>JANWKL010000095.1 GCA_025451375.1 Steroidobacteraceae bacterium | reverse complement strand
GTGCGCCACTGCGTCATCCCGACGAACGAACCGCCGTACATCACGACCTGGCCGTTGCTCCACGGTTGCCGGGCGATCCACTCGACCAGGTCGTAGCCGTCGCGCCCCACCTGTGCACCGAGGTTGTCGTTCTTAACGCCGCCGGAGCGGCCGCGCCCGCGCACGTACGCCTGCACAAACACGTAGCCATGCTGCGCGAAGACCGCCGGCTCGCCGCGACGTCCGCCGTCGATGTCGTACTGGGTCAGCTCGAGGATCGCGGGGACCGTCCCCTTGATCTGCGATGGCTTCGTGATCCATGCCTCCAGTTCGGTGCCGTCGCGCATCGGGATCATTCGGCTCATCTCGATGTCGTAGCCGGGACCGGGTGTCGCGGCCCGCACCATGGAGACCGTCGCCAATGCAAGAACAGCTGCAAGAATCATTTTCAGTGTCATGAGTCGGCCCCCTTGCTCTTGCCGGCATCACCCGAACGCCGCGGCACCTCACTAGCTCTGCGGTGCCCGGGTTTGCCGGTAGCCGATCCACAGCAGGCCGAACCAGAACGGCGCGACGTAGAGCGCGACGCGGTTGTCGCGATCGAGCCAGAGCATGGCGCTCACGCCAACAAGAAATGCGACCACCGCCCAGTTCGCGTACGGCGCGCCGGGCATGCGGAACGGCGCGACCTTTGCCCGGCCGGCCAGCACCGCCCGGCGGTACCTGGCGTGCGCCACCATGATGATTCCCCAGGTCCACAGCGTGCCGATGAGTGCGATGCTGGTAACGTAGATGAACGCCTTCTCGGGTACGACGTAGTTCAGTGCGACCACCAGCAGCAACACCGCTGCGGACGCGTGGATGCCCATGGCCGGCACCTGCTGGGCATTGAGTGTGGTGAAAGCCTTTGGCGCCTGGCCACGCTGGGCGAGCGCCCACAGCATGCGACCGGTGCTGAACAGACCACTGTTACATGAGGAGGTCGCCGCGGTGATCACGACCAGGTTGATAATCGCCGCAGCACCCGGCACCCCGAGTTTTCCGAACACGAACACGAACGGGCTCACCGTCGGACTCAGCTGCGTCCACGGCACCAGCGCCATGATGATGATGAGGGCGCCGAGGTAGAAGATGAGGATGCGCGCGGTGATGCCGTTGGTGGCGCGCGGCAGCACCACCGCCGGGTTTTCCGCCTCGCCCGCGGTTACGCCGATGAGCTCGACGCCCGAGTAGGCGAACATGACGATCTGCAGGGTCAACAGCACTCCCACCATACCGAACGGCAGAAATCCACCGTGCGACCACAGGTTCGAGAAACTGGCCGTGGCGCCGAGCTCGCCGGTGTGGAACACGATGACGAACAATCCCACAGCGATCAGCGCAACGATGGTCACGACCTTGATGAGCGCGAACCAGAATTCGAGCTCGCCGAACACCCGCACGGCCAGGAGGTTGGTGCCGTACAGCACGACGAGCGCGACCAGGGGCGGCAGCCACTGGGGCACCTCCGGCAGCCAGTAGCGCACGTAGATGCCGATGGCGGTGAGTTCCGCCATGGCCGTGAGGATCCACATGAACCAGTACGACCACCCGGTCACGAAGCCTGCAAACGGTCCGCAGAACTCATCCGCATAGGTGGCGAACGAGCCGGCCACGGGGCGATAGGTCAACAGTTCGCCCAGCGCTCGCATGATGAAAAAGATTGCCGCACCGCCTACCGCGTAGGCGAGCAGCAGGCCCGGGCCGGCGTTGTGGATCGCCCGCGCCGAGCCCAGAAACAGGCCGACGCCGATCGTGCCGCCGATCGCGATGAGCTGGATATGGCGGTTCTTCAGGTTGCGCGACAGGTCGACGTTGGTTTGCGGCATCGGTTATTTCCGAGTACGTGAAGAGGTGACTATAACTTCTCAGCTGAGCCTGGTGGTCCCAGGAGCGCGTAGCGGCGTCCCTGCGGCAGCTCGTAGCGGCGCACGATGACGGCGACCCCGGAGGATTCGAGGCTTCCTGCGACGCCGTCCGACTCGGGGGCGAGAGTACGAAAACGGCTTAAGAAAAGGGTCAGGTTGCCCCGTGCGTGACCGGGCAGCAGCACGAGGATCCGGCCATTGGCCGAGTTCGCCTGTAGCCAGGTACTCACCGCCGCCTGTGGCGTGGCGCCGTCGCTGGTCACAATGGCGAACGACGCCCCGACGCCGTGATCGAGCATCGCGATGGTGGTCTCATCAGGATCCAGCAGCGCGAGGGATTCGCGTGCGCAATCGGCGTGGATGTTGCGCGCGAGCTTCGGCAGGTCCTGCCAGCGATCCATCACCGGCAACACGACGAGGCACGCAATGGACAGTGCGCATGCAAAGCCCGTGTATGACCAGCTCAGGCTTGCCTGCAAATCGGCGTGGCGCTGCGCCATAACCGCGCGCGAGTGCATCGAGTGCGCGGCCGCAATGGTGAGCAACACCCCCGCGACACCCGTAGCGGGTGCAATGCTGCCGGCGAGGGCGAGTAGCGCCAGTGCCGCTGCGAAAATCCACGCCATGACGAGGACCAGCGTTGCCGTCGCCGAGGTGGCGAGCCGATCGATCGCATCCGGTGACTGCTGCACCTCGTGCGCCCACAGTCCCACCAGCAGCGCGAACCCGAGGAGCGCGGGCGCGGCGTAGATATCCCGGGCGGTAGCCGCCACTGACAGCAGGACGAGGAATGGCACGCTGGCGCTCAGCGCGAATCGCCAGGCCAAGCCTGCGACGCCGTCCACCCGCGCGCGGGTCCACGCCCGGCGCAACGCCGCGGCGACTACGAGCGTCCACGGCAGGAGGTACAGGGGCAGCTCCAGCAGATACTTACCGGGCGTGTTGTGGTGGCCGCTCGTGTAGTCCAGGTGCGCGGGGGAGGCGACATGCGTGAACCGTCCGACGACGTTGTTCCAGAACAGCGTGCGCAGGGCCTGTGCACCGTGTGCGCTGTGCGCGACCGCGACCAGCCACGGACCGATGATGAGCGCCTGCAAGACGAAGCCGGCGTAGAGC
The DNA here is from genome assembly GCA_025451375.1 of Steroidobacteraceae bacterium. Taxonomy (GTDB): domain Bacteria; phylum Pseudomonadota; class Gammaproteobacteria; order Steroidobacterales; family Steroidobacteraceae; genus 13-2-20CM-66-19. Next base: position 12,800 of record JANWKL010000095.1, on the reverse strand, counting down.
TCCCAGCGCCGCAGCTCCGACCAGCGGCGCTCCCAGACGATGAGCGTGAGCAGCGCCACCGCCGGCACGAGCCACCCCGGCGCGCTCTTGGCCATGAACCCGAGCGCGGCTCCCAGGTGCATGAGGAGGTAGCCACCCGCCTTGCGTGAACCCGCCGGCGCGCGGTAGCCAAGCCACGCGCCGAGGAGTGCGAGTGCGCTTCCTGCCAGCAGGCACGCATCCGGGGCCAGCCAGATAGCGACGCGCAACGCCGTGAGCGCTGAACCTGCGATGAGTGCCGCCAGGATCGCCGCCGCCAGGTCCGCACCCAGTGCGCGCGCCAGCGCGCCGATCGCGAGCACGGTGATCATCGCGTAGACGAGGTTCGGTGCGCGCGCGGCGGGAGCGGAATCGCCAAGCACAGCCTGCGCTGCCGCGGACATCCAATAGGTGAGCGGCGGCTTCTCCAGGAATGGCGTGCCGGCGAGCTGCGGCAGCGCGCGTGTCTGCTGCTGGCCCATTTGCCAGCTGATGTCCGCTTCGCGCGGCTCATCGGGTGTCCACAGTCCGCGTCCGAGGATTCCGAGCAGCCACAGGGGCGCCAACGCCACCACCACGACCGCGGCGGCGCGCTTCACGCGAGCTCCGTGAGCCGGCGCGCACGATGCGCACTTTGCAGCCAACGCTCAAGCGGCGAGATGTCGGTGTTGATCAAATGCAGACCGAGCTTCGAGCGACGCCACAGAATGTCCTGGGCGGTGTGGGCGAACTCCTCACGGCACAAATACTCGAGCTCGCACTCGTAAAGCTCCGGCAGGATCTCTTCGCCGCAGTCCGCCAGCGAGGCGGCTTTCCCCACCACCCGCTCCATCCGCGTGCCGTAGGCGTGCGCCAGCCGCAGTCGCAGGCGGGACGGCAGCCACGGATAGCGGCGCTCGACGCCGCGCAGGAACAATGCGAAGGACTGTTGCGGCATGTCGCCACCGGGAAGTGGCGCGGCCGCCGTCCATGCTCTCCCGTGCTCACCCAGTACCGACCCCAGCAGGTTCAACGCATCCTCCGCCAGGCGTCGATAGGTGGTGATCTTGCCACCGAACACCGACAGGAGCGGCGCGGGGTCGCGGTCAAGCTCCAGGGCGTAGTCGCGCGTGACGCTCATGGGGTCGGCAGCTTCATCGGCGAGCAGCGGGCGCACCCCGGAGTAGCTCCACAGCACATCGCTCGGGGCGAGCTGTTGGGTGAAGTAGCGGTTGGCGAGCGCGCACAGGTACGCGATCTCACCGCTGTCGATGTGCGCCGCGGCCGGCTCGCCGTGGTAGTCAACATCCGTGGTGCCGATCAGCGTGAACTCATGTTCGTAGGGGATTGCGAACACGATGCGGCGGTCTTCGTTCTGGAAAATGTAGGCGAAGCGGTGCGCGAACAGGCGCGGCACCACGATGTGGCTGCCTTTTACCAGCCGGATCTCGCGGCGGGTCGAAACGGGTGTGGCCTCACTGACGAAGCGGCTCACCCACGGCCCGGTGGCGTTTACGACTGCGCGCGCGCGCAGCACGTGGCGCGTGCCGCCCTGGGACACCGTGGCGTTCCAGGAGTTGCCGGCGCTGCTGAGCGTCTCGCAGCGGCTGTGGGTGAAGATGCGAGCGCCACGCGCACGCGCATCCAGGGCATTCAGGACTACGAGCCGCGCGTCGTCGGTCTGCACGTCCGAGTACACGAAACCGCGGCGGTAGCCGCTCTTGAGGGATGCGCCCGCGATATGGGTGCGCAGATCCAGGGAAGCGGAGCGCGCGAGCTGCGAACGCGGCGCCAGGGCGTCGTAAAGAAACAGGCCCGCCCGTATCAGCCACGCCGGCCGCAGGTGTGCCGCGTGCGGCATGATGAAGCGCAGCGGGCGCATGATGTGCGGCGCGGCGGCGAGCAGGATCTGCCTCTCAGCCAGCGCCTTGCGCACCAGCGAGAAATGCAGATCCTCGAGGTAACGCAGGCCGCCGTGGATGAGCTTGGTGCTCGCTGATGAGGTGTGCGCGGCCAGATCGTCCTGCTCGCACAGCACGACGCTCAGACCCCGGCCAGCCGCGTCGCGGGCGATTCCGGTGCCGTTGATCCCGCCGCCGACGATCAAAAGATCGCACGACGCTCGTGCCGGCTCGTTCACGCGCGGCGCGGCGCCTGCCGCGCGTAGTAGTCGGGGTAGTCCTGCGAGAGCCCCTTGAAGCGGCGGTGAATCCACAGGTACTGCTCGGGCACGAGCCGCACCTGGGCCTCGATGAGGCGGTTGAAGCGCTCGGTGTCGCTCGCCGGGTCGTCGCTCGGAAAATTGTCAAACGGCGGATGGATAACCGCCCGGTAACCGCGCGTGCCGGGCAGCCGCTGGAAGAAGTAGGGCAGTACCGTAGCGCCGGTCATGCGCGCCAGTCGCGAAGTGAGCGTGTTGGTGGCCGCGGGGATGCCGAACCACGGCACCATCTGCGCGCCCTTGTTGCGATAGCTCTGGTCCGGTGCATACCAGACACACTCCTCGTGCTTGAGCGCGCCGATGAAGGCGCGGATGTCATCCTTGGGGATCGGATGGCCGCCGTGGGCGCAGCGATAGCGCCTGAGCGCGTACGCCAGCACCTCGTTGCGCGTTGGCCGGTACAGGAAACTCACCGGCGCCACCGAGGCGAGTGCGCGGCCGGCCATTTCCAGCGGCGTGAAATGCGCCGTCAGCAGAATCACCCCGCGGCCGCGCGCCACCGCCGAGTGCAGATGTTCGAGGCCTTCGACCTGCACCAGACGGGCAAGACGGGCGGGCGAGCTCCACCAGGCGAGCGGGATTTCCAGCAGTCCCACGCCGAGGCTCGCGAAGTGCTCACGCAGAAGGCTCTCACGCTGTTGCGGCGACAGCTCCGGCAGACACAGCTCGAGATTGCGGCGCGCAATGCGGGTGAAACTCGTGGGCAGATGCCGCAGCGCAAGGCCGAGCAGCCGCCCCAGCGCCAACAGAACCGGGAAGGGCAGGAACGCCAACAGGCGCAGCACACCCAGGCCGATCCACGTGAGCCAGTAGCGCGGCGCCAACAGCCGCAGTCGCATCGGATCCCCTCAGGTCTGCCGCCCGTCTGTGCGCCGCAGAATAGCGCATTCAGGCGCGCAACTATGATCCAATGCGGTCGATGCCCCGCGGCACGTTGAAATTACTCATCGGGAGCGCAGTCCTTGCGGTGCTGGTTGCGCTGCTTGCGCACGAAGGCGGACCGCTTTTCTGGAAGCGGTACGCCGCCTCGCAGGTCTTACCCGCCACCGCGATCGAGCGCCTCTACCAGCCGCGCGAACTGGTTGCCGGCGGCAATGAGCCACCGGCACCGCGCGTAGCGCCGGAACAGGAGTCGCTCGACCCACAGAGTCTGGAGATGGCGGCCGCTTATGCCCAGGCTCATCGCAGCCGGGCGTTCATCGTCAGTCGCCATGATCACATCGTGTTCGAGCGCTACGGGCAGGGGGCGACGTTCGACACCGTCACCGATGCGCCGTTGTTCCCGCGCGTACTCGCCGCCCTGGCCGTCGGGATCGCGATTTCCCACCGCGTGGTTGGCTGGCCGGATGAACCGCTCGGCACTTTGTTGCCGGAGTGGCGGGGGGATCCGCGCGGCGCCATTACGGTGCGCAACCTCCTGCAGATGTCGAGCGGCCTGAGGCCTCCCGAACCGACGGCTGTTCCCTGGGGTGAATTTGCGCGCCAGCGCTTCGGCACCGATTTCACGGCCGCCCTTATGAGCGAACCGCTCAAGGGCACACCGGGCGCCACGCGCGTTGAGCAGGCGGCCGATCCGCAACTGCTGGCGCTCGCGCTCGAGCGCGCCACCGGCCAGCGCTATGCGGCGTACCTCTCCTCGGCGCTGTGGCGACGGTTGGGTGCGGCGGATGCCTGGGTGTGGCTCGATCGTCCCGGGGGCACCGCGCACGCTGACTGCTGCATGCTCGTCCACCAGGGAGACTGGATCAGGGTCGGACAGCTTCTGGTGCGCGACGGCAACTATCGCGGCTCGGAGGTGATTCGTCCTGGCTGGGTGAGTCTGATGCGCACGCCGGCGAAGAGTGATTCCGACTATGGCGCGTACGTCCGGGTGGGAGCACGCATCGCTGGTGGTGCCGAGCCTTACGCCGCCAAGGACTTGTATGTGGTCGACGGGGGCGGCGGCAGCCGGCTGTGGCTCGTGCCCTCGCTCGGGCTGGCGGTGCTGCGTATCGCCACACCGGGAGCGAAGGACCCATCCTGGGATGACACGCGAATTCCCAACCTGGTGGTGCGTGCCGCGCGGGACTATCTGCCGCCGGCGGCGCAGCCCGGCGCTGACGTGTCGGCGATCGTTCCGGGGCACTGATGGTCAGGCGGGCGTGATAAGTCTTACGGTAGGGAAATAGCTCCCAAAGCGCCCGACATCGCGAGTGAGAATGGGACATCCGAGCACAGCCGCATGCGCGCCGATGTAGAAGTCCGGAAGGACCCCCCGCTTGCTGCCTTGCCGCCTGCGATATTCCAGGAACGCCTTGCCCGCGAGGAACAGTGCCTCGCGAGGAATGGCTTCCAAGGCCAGGCTCGCCTCCGACATGACGGCCTCAAGCTCCTCAATCCGCTCGAAAGCCATGGACAGCTCGGAGTAAATTACCGCATTGATTGCCAGCCGATCCGTGAGACTTGCTGCTTCCAGCTGCGACTGTGACCAGACAGCCCACCGCGGATCATCCTGAAGGACGTCGAGCAGGACGTTAGTATCGACCAGAATCACCCGTCTACGCGCCGCGCGTAAGCGCCAGGATTTCCTCGGTCTTCATGCGCACGCTGGCCCGGCCACGAAGCCTGGCAAAGGCGGTAGGGCGAGGCTTCGCGCCCCGCTTGGCCGGACGCAGCACGACCTCCCCACTCGCCAGGCGTTCAAAGGTCACCGCCGCTCCGGGCTTCAGACCCAGATAGTCACGCACGCTCTTCGGAACGGTCACCTGTCCCTTGCTTGTTACATTTGTCGCCATAGAAGTATTACTGAGTTTACCTGGGTATTACTTTACTACAGGGTGCTGGCGCAAGTCACGCCGTCCACGACGATCTCGCTCGCACCCTCACGAGCGGTCACAGGGGCTAGACGTGGATTTCCGTCTCGAAGATCGACACCGCCTGCCCGCTGATCCACACGGCTGCCAGGCGAGCATCGGCAAACTCCAGCTCCACGTCGACGCGGCCTGGTCGATGGAGCGACTGCCCCTGAACTCCCACGAAGTGCGCCTTGTCGCCACTGCGGGTGATTAAACCCAGATCAGCCAGATATGCGCCCAGCAGCCCGTGCGCATTGCCGCTCACCGGATCCTCCGGAATACCCAGCGCCGGACAGAACATCCGCGACTCGGTCAGGTGATCCCCCGACTCGGCGGTGAGTGTGAATATGAAGTAGCCGGCCGCGCCGAGCTGCGCCGACAAGGTGGTCAGGCGCGCCATGTCGGGTTTGAGGTTCTTCAGGGCTTCGGCGCCGCGCACGCCGATCAGCAGGCGCGTCGCGCTCGCGCCCGCGATGCGCAGCGGCATGCGCGTGTCGAGGCTGCCGGAGTCCAGGGCCAGGGCATCCAGGACCGCGAGGCGCTCCCGATCATTGAGCTCGCGCCCCAGTGGCGGTGCGCTCTGGCGGATCGCAATGCGCCGCTCCTCGTCGCTGCCGCGCACCTCGATGTCGACAATCCCGGCTTTGGATTTCTGGCGCTGTCGGCGCGGCGCGTCATGGCGTCGCGACAGCACGTACTGCGCGGCAACCGTAGCGTGGCCGACGAAGCCGGCTTCGAGCCGCGGCGTAAAGAAGCGCGCGCGCATGCTGTGGTCGGCGCCGTCGGCGGCCAGAATGAAAGCGGTCTCGGCGTTGTTCAGCTCGCGGGCAATGGCGAGCATCTGCGGTTCCGTAAGCGAATCCGCATTGAGCACCACCCCGGTTGGATTGCCCGTGAAGGGCACGCGGGTGAAGGCATCCACCTGGTGAACCTGAATCTTCCGCGTCATCCCTTCTATCATAGCCGCAGCTTGCCGCTCTGGCGCGTGCAATACTGCCGGCAAGCGGTGCATGGGGGTATTGCCATGGACATCGGGGTAGAAATCAGCCTGTATCCGTTCACGGCGGACTACGCGCCCCACATTCGTGACTTTGTCGCACGCTTCAACGCCGATGCCCGCTTCCGGGTGCAGACGAACAGCATGAGTACCCAGGTGTTTGGCGGGTTTGAACCGCTGATGGACGCGCTGCGGGAGCAGCTGCGTACGAGCTTTACGGCGCTGGGCACCGGGACGCAGCGGGCGGTGTTCGTAATGAAGGTCTACGGGCCGCTGCCGCCCGCTTAGAAGGAGCGCGTTCGGCAGGCTGCGCCGCTGGCGAGCCGCCCGACGAAACGGCAAACTAACGCGCTGCGGTCGCATCGAGCCGCGCTCAATGGAGTTGGGGTACGAAGCATGGCGCTATTGCGTGTCGTCGATCGTGACGGCGTGGAACACGAAGTGGACGGCAAGACCGGACTGAAGATCATGGAGAACCTGCGCGAGCTCGACTACGGCGTGGCCGCGATCTGCGGCGGCATGTGTTCGTGCGCCACCTGCCATGTGTACGTGGATCGTGATTGGCAGTCGCGCCTGCCGGACATGATGTCCGACGAGCGCGAACTGCTGACGGAGCTGGCGCACTACCAGGATGACTCGCGCCTCTCGTGCCAGGTCGAGTTCACCCCGGAACTTGCGGGCTTGCGCGTCAGGATTGCGCCCGAGGAGTAGCGCTCGTCGTGAATCCACACTCTCCCGGCTTCATCCTGATTCTGGTCGCGGCGCTCGCGCTCATCGCTGTGCGCGTGTTTTTCAAGCTGCGCGCAGCGCACGGCGCGCGCCGTGAGAGCTGGGACGCACGCGTCATTCAGCGTCTGCGCTCCCAGGGCTACGCGCCGTTCAATGAATACCCGGTGGATTTTTTCCTGGCGCTGCCTGATCAGGCCGCCTGCCAGGCAGTGCGTGAACGTCTTACGCCTGAGTTCAGTGTTGACGAGAAGCCGCTGGCGAATGATCCGGACCACGGCTTCAGCCTGCATGCCTCCAAGACCATGCGCCTGCTGGTGCCTGACATCCAGGCAATCAGCGCCCGTATGACCGCGCTGGCGACGGAATTCAAGGGCCGCTACGACGGCTGGGCGGCTTGAGTCGCGCGGTCAGCGCTTTTCGGTCTGTCGTTTGACGGCTTCGGCGGCGGCGGCGATCGCCGCCGGGTCACCGAGGTAACGGTGGCTGCGGGGTTTGAGCGCACTGTCCAGTTCGTACAGCAGCGGCACGCCGGTGGGAATGTTGAGATCGACGATCTCACCCTCGCTCACCTCATCGAGCATCTTGACCATGGCGCGCAGGCTGTTGCCGTGCGCAACCACCAGCACGTTGCGGCCGGTGCGCAGTTCCGGAGCGATACGCGCATGCCAGAACGGCAGCACGCGCGCGAGCGTGTCCTTGAGGGATTCAGTGGCGGGCAGGAGCGCCGGATCGATCCGTGCATAGCGCGGGTCGAAACGCGGGTGGCGCTCATCCGCTTCACCTAACGGTGGCGGCGGAATATCGTAGCTACGGCGCCAGATTTTCACCTGTGCCTCACCGTGCTGCGCAACCGTCTGCGCCTTGTCGAGCCCCTGCAGCGCGCCGTAGTGCCGTTCGTTGAGCCGCCAGGAGCGCTCCACCGGCAGCCACATGCGATCCATCTCATCGAGCATGATCCACAGGGTGCGAATCGCGCGCTTGAGGAACGAGGTGAAAGCGATGCCGGTGGCGAGTCCTTCCTTCACCAGTTCACGCCCCGCCTGCGCCGCCTCCGCCCGGCCTTTTTCCGACAGGTCGACGTCGGTCCAGCCCGTGAAGAGGTTCGCAACGTTCCAGGTGCTCTGGCCGTGACGAACGAGAATGAGCTTGCCGGGGGTCACGCGTTCGGCCGCCGCGCCGGTTGGTTCAGTTGGCAAGCTTGCGCACCGCTTCCAGGCCGACGGTCAGGGTCGCAAAGTCGCTCGCGCCGGCCGCGCGCATGTCGGTGAGCGTGCGCTGCCAGTGGGCCAGCTCCTTGCCCGCCGCCTCCACCCAGGCGTTGACGCGCTCTGGCGCGCTGCCGCGGCCCTTGCGCGCCAACACCCGCTCAGTGAGCCGCCGCTGCACCCGCAGGGCGCCGTCGCGCAAGCCGGTGCGGGCGATGGCCTGCCAGGGGCCGTCCACGGTGAGCTTCTCGATCTGGGCGCGCAGCCAGTCGAAGCCGATGCGGCTGCCCACTTCGAAATAGACGCGGGCGGCGTCGGTGACGCTCACCCGGTGCGCGGCGCACAGCTCGACAATATCGAGTGCCGCGTTGAGGGCTTCGAGGCTCGCAATTCGCGCCGCCAGCGGCGGCGGCAAGCCCGCCTCGAAGTAGTGCGTGCGCGCCTCCTCGAAGCGCGCCAGTTCACCACCGCTCACCGCGCTGGAAATCACATTTTCCAGCTCCTGCACGCCGGCGCGGAACTCGCGCACCGCGGCATCCACCTGCAGCCCTCGCGGCCGTGAGCTCAGGAGCCAGTAGGTCGCATGGCGCAACAGCCGGCTGGTCTGGAAGGACGCTTCATATTGCAGCTGCGCCGGCACCTTGTTGTCGAGTTTCTCGATCTGTTCCCACACGGCACGCATGGCGAAGATTTCGCGTGCCGCCGTGTAGGCGCGGGCGATGGGCGCTGCCTCCGCGCCGGTGTCTTCCTGCGCCCGCGGCACGAAGGTCGGTCCCATGCGATTGACGAGGCTGTTGGTGGTCGCGGTGGCGATGATCTCGCGCCGCAGACGGTGATGGCTGATGGCGCGCGGGAAGCGCTCACGCACCGGTGCCGGGAAATAACGCGCCAGCTCCGCCGACAGGTACGGATCCTCGGGTACGTCGGAGGCCAGCAGGTGATTGTTGAGCCAGATCTTGCTGTAGGCGAGCAGGATTGCGAGCTCCGGGCGCGTCAGACCGACACCGCTCTTGCGACGCTCGGCGAGTTCGTCATCGCTCGGCAGGAATTCCAGCGCGCGGTTCAGGTCCCCGGAGCGCTCCAGCGAGCGGATCAGGTGCTGGTACTCGCGCAGGCGGGCGGCGCTTTGCAGTTCGAGGGTGCTGATCGCCTGCCCCTGCAGGTAGTTATTGCGCAGCACCAGGGCGGCGACCGCGGAGGTCATGCGCGCCAGCAGGCGATTGCGGTCGCCGCGGGTAAGTTTGCGCTCGGCAACCTGCGGGTTAAGCAGGATCTTGATATTCACCTCGACATCCGAGGTGTTGACGCCGGCGGAATTGTCGATGAAATCGGTGTTGAGCCGGCCCTTGGCGAGGGCGTACTCGACCCGGCCGCGCTGCGACAGGCCGAGGTTACCGCCTTCGCCCACGACTTTCGCCCGCAAGTCGCGGCCGTTGATGCGCAGTCCGTCGTTGGCGCGATCGCCGACCTCGGCGTTGGTTTCGCCACTGGCCTTCACATAGGTGCCGATGCCGCCGTTCCACATGAGGTCGACCGGCAGGCGCAGGATCGCACGCATGATCTCGTTGGGCGCGGCGCTGGCCGCTTCGATTCCGAGCAGCGTGCGCGCTTCGGCTGACAACGGAATGGCTTTGGTCGTGCGGGGAAAGACGCCGCCGCCGCGCGACAGCTGCTTGCGATCGTAGTCATCCCAGCTCGAGCGCGGCAGCGCGAACAGGCGCGCGCGCTCGGTGAAGCTCGCTGCCGGGTCCGGATTCGGGTCGAGGAAGATATGGCGATGATCGAACGCGGCCTGCAGGCGGAGATGGCGCGACAGCAGCATGCCGTTGCCGAACACATCGCCCGACATGTCGCCGATCCCGGCGACCGTGAAGGCGGTTTTCTGGGTATCGATGCCGATTTCGCGGAAGTGGCGCTTGACGCACTCCCAGGCGCCGCGGGCCGTGATGCCCATTTTCTTGTGGTCGTAGCCTGCCGAGCCGCCCGAGGCGAAGGCATCCCCGAGCCAGAAGCCGTACTCGGCGGAGATGGCGTTGGCGATGTCGGAGAACGTGGCGGTGCCTTTATCGGCCGCCACCACCAGATACGGATCGTCGCCATCGCGACGCACGAGTTGCGCGGGCGGCACGATCTTTCCGGCGATGATGTTGTCGGTGAGATCGAGCAGACCACGCACAAAGATCTGGTAACAGGCGATGCCTTCCGCCTGCACCGCCTCACGCGCACCGCTCGCCGGCAAACGCTTGGGCACGAAGCCGCCCTTGGCGCCGACCGGCACGATGACCGTATTCTTCACGTTCTGCGCCTTCATCAGGCCCAGCACCTCGGTGCGGAAATCCTCGCGCCGGTCAGACCAGCGCAGTCCGCCGCGCGCGACGTCACCCATGCGCAGGTGTACGCCCTCGACCCGCGGGCTGTAGACGAAGATCTCGAACTTCGGCTTCGGCAGCGGCAGATCCGGAACCCTCGACGGGTCGAACTTGAACGACACGTAGCTCTTCGCGGCGCCGCTCGCGTCACGCTGATAGAAGTTGGTGCGCAGCGTGGCGCACACCATATTCAGGTAGGCGCGCAGGATGCGGTCATCATCCAGGCTCGCGACGCCGTCGAGGGCTGCGCGGATCTGCGCAATCAGTTGCTCGGCCGTGCGCTCGCCCTTGGCGCCGCGCGCGAGCGCCGGCTCGAAGCGCGCCGCGAACAGGCGCACGAGATTCCGGGCAATGCCGGTGTTGGCGGTGAGCGTGCGCTCCATGTAGGCCTGGCTGAACGGCACGCCGGTCTGCAGGAGATAGCGGCAGTAGGCACGCAGCACCACGATCTGCCGCGCGGCAAGATCAGCCCCGAGCAGCAGCCGATTAAAGCCGTCGTTCTCGATGGCGCCGCTCCAGGCGGCGGCGAAGGCTTCGCGGAAATTGGCTTCTGAGCGCGCGATGTCGATGCTGAGGCCGTCGCGGTGCTCAAGCTCAAAGTCCTGGATCCAGGCGGCCCCACCCTCGGGCCAGGCGAGCTCATAGGGACGCTCGGCGATGACCCGCAGGCCAAAATTCTCCAGCATCGGCAGCACGTCGGAAATGGAGTGCGGCTCGCCGAGCTTGATGATCTTCAGGTGCACGCGCTCCGGTCTGCAGTTCGCCGGTCGCAGCAGCTTCAGCCGCACCTCGCCAGGCTGTTGCCGCAACACCTCCAGGTCCGCAAGGTCATCGAGCACCTCGGACGGCTGCAGGTCCTCCTGGTAGGCGAGCGGGAAGGCGCGGCGGTAGTAGTGCGTGAGCGCCAGGGCCTGCGCTTCGCCGTGCGCGGCGCTTACTGCTTCGCGCAGCTGGTCGGTCCAGGTGAGGGCGGCGGCGGCGATGCGCCGCTCGATCTCGCCGTAGTCGGCATGGTGGCGCAGGGCAGGGTCGGTGCGAACGACCACGTGCAGGCGTGCATGATTCGAGCCGGAAATCTGCGCGTGGCTCTCGACGCTGGTGCCGGCGAAGCCCTCGAGCGCAATGCGCTCGATGCGGTGTCGCACGTCGGTGTTGTAACGGTCGCGCGGTACGTACACGAGGCATGAGTAAAACCGGTGGTACGGATCACGCCGTGCCAGGAGGCGCGCCGTATGCCGTTCGTAGAGGTTGACCACGCCGCGCACGATTCGCACCAGGTCCTGGACGCTTGCCTGGAAGAGTTCATCGCGCGGATAGGTTTCCAGGACGTTCAGCACCGCCTTGCCGTCGTGGCTGGTCGGATCGAGGCCGAAGTGCTCGATCACCCGCGCCACTTTCTCGCGCAGCACCGGAATGTCGCGTGGACTGCTGTGATAGGCGGTCGACACCCACAGGCCGAGGAAACGATGTTCGCCGTCGACGCGGCCGCGGCTGTCGAAGGTTTTGATGCCGACGTAGTCGAGGTACTCGCCGCGGTGCACGGTGGCGGTGGAGTTGGCCTTGGTGATGACCAGGAGTTCGGCGGCGCGCGCCCGCGCGCGCAGATCCCCGCGCATTACACTCGTGTGCAGAGGCTGCGGGCGCTGGTGCGGATAGTCACTCAGAATCCCCAGGCCCGAACGGCGGTCCGGCACCAGCCGATCCTCGCGGCTCCCGCGCACCAGGCGGTAACGCCGGTAGCCCAGGAATACGAAGTGCTGCGCCTCCATCCAGTCAAGCAGGGCCCGCGCTTCGCTCACCTCGGTCGCCGGCAGCGCCGGCGGGTCGTTCTCGAGGGCGCCGATGACAGCGCGCATCCGTGCCCGCATGGCCGCCCAGTCGGTGACACTGATGCGCACGTCAGCAAGCGTTGCCTCGATGTCCTGCTGCAACGCGGCCAGGCGCGCCGGGTCGCCGATGTGATCGATCTCGAACAGCTGCCAGGACTCGGCGTGCGCCCGGTGCTTGCCGTTGGCGCCGATGTCAATGAGTCGTCCACGGCCGTCGCGCCGCACCCGCAGCACCGGGTGCACGATCAGGTGGACGGCGACCTCGGCTCGGCCGAGCGCCATGCTGATCGAATCCACCAGGAACGGCATGTCGTCGGTAACCGTGAGCACGAGCGTGTGCGCGGATTCGAAGCCATCAACGCCCGCGTCGGGATTGAAAACCCGCACCAGCGTGCGGCCCGGCGCGCGGCGCGTGGCCAGCGCCAGGTGCGCCAGCGCGGCGCGCGCCAGCTGCGCAGGTTCGCGTGCGCCCAGATCATCCTCCGCGACACCGCGGAAGTAGGTACGAAGCAGTCCCTGGGTGAGGCGCGAGCGCGCGCCGCTTGCGGCGCGGGTGATCCGCTCGATCAGGGCGACCCGCGCGGCGGGGATGCTGCGTAGGAGACGATTTTCCTCAGGG
>JANWKL010000094.1 GCA_025451375.1 Steroidobacteraceae bacterium | reverse complement strand
TTAAAACCACCAGGATAATGATGCCGAACAGCGCGCGCTTCAGCCACTTGGTCCGCATCAGGCTGCGGTGCAGTTGCGCCACCTTTTTGACGAAGTATTGGCGCTGATTCTCGATCCAGACCAGGTAAACCACATCTTCCGGCGCCGCGGCTCCGGGATAGACGCCAGTCGCGGGAGATTCAAGAGCGATCAGGACATGGCCGATCCAGCCAAAACCGTGGAAGCGGTTTACGCCAGAGAGCGACAGCACCTCCTCGGCGTCCAGCAGGTGCTCAGCCCGGGCGAGCCGCAGGTAGAACTTCACGCGCAGCGTTTCCGCGAGTGCCCGGCACATCAGGTGTTTCGCGAACCAATGGCGCGCGTGCAGGAAGTAGTACAAGGCGGCGCTGGAAGTGAGAATAACCAGGTACACGAACAACAACGCGCGCGTGCTGAAGAGTTTCTCGTACACGAGATAGGCCAGGCCCATCGCAAAGGCGACGAGGTTGAAGAAGGTGAACAGCCGGTCGGAGTGCTTCTGGAAGTAGACGGCGAGCGCGTCGGCCTTGCCGTACTGGGCGTCTATCCGCTCGAGCGTCGGACGGTCACGGTCACTCAGTGCCGTGGTCGCCGGCAAGCCGCTCATGAGGCTGTCCGGAGAGCCGCGGCCGTGCCAGCGATTCCTGAGGCGTTGGTACTCGCGGTTATAGATGTTCAGCGACCACAGGTGCACCTCGAGCCGGCGGGGCATCGTGGGCAATCGCAGCAGGACGTTATCGCTAAACCCCGCGAGAAAGCACGGCGTACCGTGATCCGGGGTGGAACTCGCCTGCGCGCGGGCCGCCGGGATCCAGTACACGAGCCGGGCGGGCAGATCGTGATCGGCGGGCGCGTCCGTGAATTGCAGCTGCGCGTCGTCCTTGTTGCGATCGGTGCGCACACCCAGATAGCGCAGCACCGTGTCGGCGGTGCCACCGGGCAGGATCGAGGATTCCCCGTCCCACAGCGCGAGCAAGAGACTGCAGCCGCGCGTGAGGGTCCGCGAGAGCGCCACGTAGCGTGCGTCCCGGAGCGATATACCCGCGGCGGTCGCGCTCTCCTCGGCTGGTGTGCTCAGCGGGATGGCGAAGCTGCGGACCGCGGGGTGCGCCAGCAGCCTCTTGAGCAAGTCGAACGAGTCGGGATCGAAGTCTGCCGCGTACTGCTCCAGCCGCATGGGCAGCATGGCATCCACGCCAAACCCAAGCTCAAGCGCGGTTTGCACTACCAGCAGATCGGCACCAGTGGCCATGCCCGCCATGATCCGCAGCTCCGAGTCCGGCAGGCGCTCTTTGAGCTGCTGCAGGATTTCCCCGAGCGCCCGGCGTAAATGTTGCAGAGTGTCCGCGTGCAGGTCGCGGTGCCCGGAAACGCCCACGACAAACGGCGAGGCTGTTTTCTCGGGGTGGTCGGCCAATCGTTGCTTTGCCGGTGAGATCAGGCGGGAGATCACCGGATGGATTGTGCGGCCTGCGGGGGTGGCGGACAACGCTGTTTGTAACAGCCGGCAGCGGCCGCGCTGCCAGACTCGGGGGGATTGCATTACACTGCCCTGCTAGTCAGCCTGCGTACCGTACAGCGATAAGGACCTGCCAGGACGGATCCGCCGACGAGGAGCACTGTCTTGGATTCCCGCAAGTACCGGGCCTTCCTTAGCTATAGCCACCGCGATGCGCGGTGGGGGGCCTGGCTGCACAAGGCGCTCGAGTCCTACCGCCCCCCCAAACAGCTCGTCGGCACCGCCACACCCTGCGGCCTGGTGCCGAAGCGGCTGTCCCCGATTTTCAGAGACCGCGAGGAACTCGCCAGCGCCACCGATCTCGGGGCGTCAATCAACGAAGCCCTGGGCGGGTCCGCCAGCCAGATCGTGATCTGCTCACCGAGCGCCGCGCGCTCCCATTGGGTGAACGAGGAGATCCTGGCGTTCAAGCGCCTCGGCCGCGAGGACCGCATATTCTGCCTGATCGTCGACGGTGAGCCCAACGCCTCCGACGATCCATCGCAGGCGGATCAGGAGTGCTTTCCGCCGGCGTTGCGCTTCAAACTCGCAGCGGATGGCAAGCTGAGCGCGGCGCGCACCGAGCCGATCGCCGCCGACGCGCGCGCCGGCAAAGACGGTCGCGGCAACGCGAAACTGAAACTGATCGCCGGAATTCTCGGCGTAGGATTTGACGCCCTGCGCCAGCGCGAGCAGCAGCGCCGGCAGCGGCGACTCTTTGCAATCGCTGCCGGCGCGCTTGCGGGCATGGTGCTGACCACTGGGCTTGCCACCGCCGCGTTGATAGCGCGCGCCGCCGCGCAGCGGCAGACCGTCATCGCCAGGCGCGAGGCGGAGACGGCGCGGCAGACCACCGGCTTTCTCGTCGATCTGTTCCGGATCTCCGACCCGAGCGAGGCCCGCGGCAACAGCCTGACCGCCCGGGAAATGCTCGACAAGGGCGCGGCGCGGGTGGAAACGCAGCTCGCGAAGCAGCCGCAGGTCCAGGCGACGCTGCTGGATACCCTGGGGACGGTGTACATGGGACTCGGTTTGTACGGCCAGGCAAAGCCGCTGCTCGAGTCGGCGGTCGCGAAGCGCCAGGCGCTTGTGCCCGCGGAGCCCGGCGATCTCGCGCTCTCGCTGAGTCATACCGGGGACCTGCTGACGTTCCGCGCCGAGTATCCGGGTGCCGAGGCGCAGTACCGTCGCGCCATCGCACTGCAGCGTTCACTGCCGCCCGACCAGCGCGACGTCGGCGCGCTGGCGACGAGTCTCTACGGCCTGGGCAACGAGTTGGCCAGGAGCGGACACGTCGCTGACGCGGAAGGGGTGCTGCGCGAGGCGCTCACGCTGCAGCAGCGCCTCTTCAAAGGTGCGGCGAACGCGGACACGGCGCGCACGCTGCAGGCGCTGGCCTGGTCGATCAGCGAGCGCGACCTGCACGCGGCGATTCCCCTGATGCAGCGCGCGGTGTCGATGCAGCGCACCCTGTGGGGTGCCGAGCCGTACCCGGATTACGCCGCCGCGGTCAATGATCTCGGCCTGCTGTACCGCGACAAGGGCGACTACGATCAGTCGGAGCGGCTGTTGCGCGAGTCGCTGGCGATGGAGCGCCGGCTGCTGGGGGATAAGCATCCCGAACTGGCGCTGTCGCTCAACAACCTGGCGCAAGTACAGCAACTCAAGGGAAATCTTGCCGCGGCCGAGTCGACTTTCCGACAGGCTCTGGCGATGCAGCGCGCACTCCTCGGCGACGTGCATCCGGACGTGGCCAACACCCTCAACAATCTCGCGTTCGTTCTCGCCGACCAGGACGAAGTTCGCGGCGCAGTGCAGGCCGAAGGCGAGTCACTCGCCATCTATCGCAAGCTCTTTCCCGGCGACAATCCCGACGTTGCACGGACCATGAACAAGCTAGGCTACTGGTTCACGGCGACGGGCGATTACGTGAGCGCGGATCGCTATCTCGAGGGAGCACTGCAGATGCGCCGCCGGCTCTTCCCTGCGTCTCATCCCGACATCGCGAGCAGCCTCGTTAATGTCGGGATTCTTCAAGTTGCTACCCATAAGTACGAGGATGCACTGGTCTCATCGCGCACGGCGGCCGGGATTTACACCGCAGCCCTGTCCGCTTCCAACTGGAAGACCGCGCTCGCGGAATCGGTCAACGGCGCGGCTCTTGCCGGCATCGGCGAGTACCAGCAGGCGGAGCAGCATCTGATCCCCAGCTACACCACCCTTATCAACGACTCCGGTGCATTGCCCATGTATCGCGAGCTGGCGCGAGGTTACGTGGAAGGCCTGTACCAGAGATGGGGCCGCCCGCGCGAAGCCGGGCGCTACGCGGTCACGGCCACACCTGCGTCAAAGGGGTGACCCGTTAAGTCAACTGATGTCGGCGCGCGCCATACTGGACCTGCGCCGCCGACGTGTTAGAGTTCCTGACCGTTTCGGCTGGCCGGCGAAATATAAGGGAATATAACAAGAGCCTGCCCGTCAACACCTTGTCACGTTGGGGTCCCATGAATATTCCCAAGCTCGCGACCCTGGCGCGCTGCGTCTTCGCGCTGAGCGCACTGCTCACCGCGACGTCCGTGCAGTCGCAGGCCCAAATCCCCGGCCGCAATATCAACCTCCAGGCGGTCAACTCCTCCACCGGTCAGATCTACAGCGTGACCTTCGCGCCGCCCGGCGGTTCGACCACTGTGGGCAACACCGACGCGTCCCGCTACTTCAAGCCTGCAGCGCTCGCGTTCGTCACCAACGCCACCGCCAACCAGCTCGACCTGCTGGTCGCGGACAACCTGCTCGGCACCATCTACCGCTATCCCGGCGCGCTGGCGCCGCAGACGCCGCCGAACCCCACCACCGCGACGCTGGTCTGGAATGCCTACAGCTCCGGCACCGGCCCCGTGGCACCTACGGCGCTGGCCGTTGACGGCCTCGGCGACCTGTTCGTCGCCAGCTCGTACTTTCTGATTCCGTTTTCGCACCTGTGGGAGTTTCCGGCCGGCACGGCCGGCTCGGGCTCCTTCGCTGCCCCGGTGCTCCTCGACAGCAACTTCCAGACCTTTGAGACGCTCCTGGAAGTGGCGATTGCGCCCACCGACGTCACCGGTGCCAGCGGGGTGTCGGGCGGTGACCTCATCGTGCTCACGAACATGCGCGTGCTGGTCTACTCGCAGGCGAGCGGCTACAAGAGCCGCATCACGCTGCTGAGCTTCCCCATCGGATCGCCCGCGCCCGGTGCCATGGACTTCTGGCCGTTCGGCAACGGCAGCGGCGCTAACTACAGCCTGCTGATCAGCACCCACGAGTCGGATGCGATCAGCCGCTACTACTTCACCAACCCGCTGACGGCGGCGCCGGCTCCTTTCTATAGTGGAGTCGTCGACGATGTCGACCGAATGAAGACGTTGTTCCAGGCCGGCAACCCGCGGCTGTTCGTGTCGGAGAACGGCGCGATCCTGGAGCTGGGCGCAAACGCCGATGGCAGCGCCGCGTTGCTGGCCACGGCAACGCAGAACGTCACCAGTCCGCAGGGTCTGGCGGTCTCCAACTCCTTCACTAACGCCGCGAGCCTGTGTCTGCGGACCATCGGCTGTGACCTGACCGGCCTGATCACACACCAGGTGACGGGCGTGTCGACGTTGGCGGGCGACCTCGTCGAAAACGTGTGCACGGTGACCGCCGATCCGCGCGTCTCGATTACCGCCGGCGTGTGGAGTTGCAGCGTCCCCTATACGCTGCCTGCGGGTTTCACCTGTCCGGCGGGCACGCCGCCCAACGGCCCAGGATGCCTGCCAGTCAACGCCATGTGTCCGGGGTTCGACGACACCGGCAAGATGGCCATACCTGATTCCATGTGCGGCAGGTCGGGAAGCTCCGGCGCCGGTTTTTCGCTCGTGAAGTCCCTCATGGTACCCAGTCAGTTCGCAGGCGGGTATGTGCAGAACTCGGCGGTGCTGGCCGACGGCACCAACCCGTTATGCGGATCCGGGACCGGGGCGGACGGTGCCTTCCTGTGGGCACCCTTACAGGCCGAAGGCACGGTGCTTGAAACCCCGAACATGCAGGACATCACCAGCGGCTGCGGCAGCATCCATGGCGGTACGAGCGGCATCTCGGTCTGGGGAGTCGGGTTCTCCGTGAACGAGGCGGCGCAAGAGTTGACGGTCGGGGGTCTGCCGCGCCCGCTGGAGAATTTTGCCCAGACCCGGTACACGAGCCTGGCCACCACCATCGATAACCTGACACTGGCGAACCCCAGCTTCCCGCAGTGGACCGACAGCGTTCCCAACATCGCCGCGAGTGTCTCGCTGGCGCTCTGGGGAGGTAACGTGCCTCCGGCTAACTCGAGCACACCCTTTGGCTGCCTGGACCAGAGCTGGCTGTACTTCTACAACGCAACGCACGTCGATGCAGACGGTTCGCCGCAGTGGACAGCCGACCTGCAGAATGCGGCCAACCTGCTGACCGGTGCCGATGCAAACGGCAACACCACCTGTGATGAGATCGTCGTCAACGCACTGGCGGCCAATCCGACCACGGCATTTGTCCAGACGCCGAACCCGACTTACCCCAATGCCCCGACCGTGCTGAACCCGTCGGGGCAGTTGCGCTCGCGACTGGCGAACCTGTACTACACGATCAACACGCGAATTCTCGGCAACGCCGCATCGGGCATCTGGCCGCTCCCGGTCAGTGTCAATGTTTCGCCGACTGCCGTTACGCTGGCCTCCGGCACCTCGCCGGGAAGCGCGACCCTGTCGTGGAACACCGCCGGCGACAGCGGCTGCACCCTGCAGAGCTCCGATGGGTACTATCCGGGCGGTTCGCCCCTGGTGAGCCCGATGTCGCTCACCATCCCGGCGAGCGACGCGCCGCCGGGCGGTGGCGGGATGATCGTCACCTACACGGTGACCTGCACCAGCGGTCCGGTGGCGTCGTCCGTCTCCGCCTATGTGAATGTCTATCCGCCGCCGACCCTGAGCGTTACCCCGGCGGCCGCGCTGCAGGGGACCGCGACCACACTGGCGTGGAATACCAACGGCGCCCAGGGATGTATCGCGAGCAGCAATCCGCCGACGGCTGCGTTCACGGGAAGCAGGACCGGCGCGGGCTCTGTCTCCGTTACCCCTGCGTCCGCGGGCTCATACACGTACACCCTTGCGTGCAGTACTCCCGCGGTGACCGTTTCGGCGGCACTGAATGTGACGGTACCGCCCACCGTCATTCTTTCCGCGCCGTCCGTAGTGCAAGGTGGTACCGGGGCTACCCTGACGTGGAACACCAACGGCAACAGCGGCTGCACCTGGAGCAGCAGCGACCCGAGCTTCATCGCACCGTCCGGGACCAGCGGCACGACAACCGTGAACCCCACATCCGCCGGCTCTTACACCTATACACTCGCGTGCACGGTTCCCGCGACGACGACACCAGCGGTTCCCCTGACCGTCGTGCAGCAGCCCACCGTTGGCCTCTCACCCACATCGGTCGTCCAGGGGAGCGGGGCGACTCTGACCTGGAACACCAACGGCAACAGTGGCTGCACCTGGAGCAGCACCGACTCGGCCTTTACCCTTACCGGGTCCGCCGCGGCCAGTGGCACGGCCACAGTGAAGCCCGCGTCCGCCGGCTCCTTCACGTACACGCTGGCTTGTCCACCGCCGACTACCGCGGTGGTGACCACTCTGACAGTGACTGCGCCGCCGCCGCCCGTGATCAGAGTTTCTCCGACTTCTGTAATACAGGGAAACACGGCGACGCTGTCGTGGACGATCAACCCCGGGGACGTGTGCACGGCGAGCAGCAGCGGTACCGACACCAATGCCGGCGACGCGTTCACCGGCATGGAGGCGGCCAGCGGTTCCAAGACCCTGATGCCCAATGCTACCGGCACCGACACCTATACCCTTACCTGCACCGTTCCCGCCGTGACAGTATCGGCGACACTGACGGTTACGCAGCCACTGGCGAAGATCACAATCAGTGTGTCCGGGTCCCGCTACGCTGATGGTGACGGCGATAACGATGACAAGGCGACGTTATCGTGGACAGTGAGTAACGGGATCGGGTGCGAGGTAAGCGTCACGGGACCGGCGCACAGCGTTCCGCAATTCTCGCCATTCCCTGTGACCACCAGCGGCGCAAGGCAGATTATTTACACCGCTGCGGGCACGTACAGGTACACGCTTCAGTGCACCAACGACCTCCAGCCTGCGACGACCAGCGTCGTGGTCGGCAGAAGGGACGATGATTGAGCCGGGCGTAGGGTCTGTTTTCGCACCCGGCCGGTCTTGATTGCCAGTCGCTGCGCGGCAAGTCCTGCTGCGGTTGTAACGCAAAATGTCTACATGCCGGGCCGGCGTGTAGACATTTTGCGTCAGACTTGCGCGGACCGAATGAACACTGCGCCCGCCACTCTTCACGGTCTGGCTCAAGCTGGCACAATTGCGCTCCATGAGAGCCCTGCTGGCACTCGCTTGCATTTGCGGGATCGGCGTTTGTCATGCCGCAGCTGGCGGCGACACCGACTCCGCCTCACAGGACATGCATGTCGGTGGCCCCCTGAGCACCGTCGTTGTCACGGCAACGCGGATACCCGAAACAGCCGACCGCGTGCCCGCCGCCATCTCGGTCATTTCCGGCGAGGAACTGCGCGCCCGCGGTGCTTCCAACATGGCGGCGGCCTTGGGCCTCGTGCCTGGAGTCGAGGCACCCGCTGGCGGCGACGCCGGACCCTCGAGCGCGGTGCCTTCGTTCTGGGGCCTGCATGAATTCGACGCCTTCCTCCTGGTAGTGGACGGCGTCCCCTGGGGCGGCGCGTTCAATCCCGCCATCACGACCCTGGATTTCACCGACACCCAACGCGTCGAAGTGCTAAAGGGTGCGGCGCCGGTGCTGTACGGTGCGACCTCATTCGTCGGCGTCGTGAACGTCATGCACTACCCGGCCGGCGAGGCGGCGGACGAAGCCGATCTCGCGTTCGGCACCTACGGCTCCCTGCGTGGATCGGCATCGCTCGCGTTGCCGACCCTTGACCGATACCGGCAATCCCTGGCAGTTGACGGCCAGAACCTCGGATTCGCCGATGCCCGCGAGAAGGTTTCCGACGAGCACGTCCTCTATCGCGGCGCGCTGGATGTTGGTGCCGGCACCTGGCGGATTGATGCGGATGCGACCGTTGTCCGCGACTCGCCTCCAAGTCCGATCATCCGCAGCGGTACGTCATTGACGACCCTCACGCCCCTTGACGCGAATTTCAATCCCGGCGACGCCCGCATTGACCAGAACCAGTACCACCTCGCCATCGGCTATTCCCAACCCACACCCTGGGGAGGGTGGGACACGCAGGCGTCGTACGCGTCGTCCACGGTCGAGGATGTGCGCGGCTTCCTGCACCCGGACCTGAGCGGCACTGCCGACACCCAGAATCAGCGCCGCTTCATCGGCGATGGGTACCTCGACAGCCACCTGACCAACACCTTGCGCCGCGACCTGACACTCGTCGTCGGGGCAGACGCTCTCTTTGGGCACGGCACGCAAACGACACTCAACGGCAACAGCGCGTACACCGTGCCCCTTGACGATTCGGTGGTGCCGCCACCGACCTCGGCGCTGCCCGTGAATGAGATTGGGGTCGTGAACGACAGGCGTCTGTTCGCCGGTCAGTACGCGCAGGTGGACTGGCAGCTTGATTCGGGCTGGGACCTGATCGGCGGCCTGCGCTTGAACGAGACCGATGAGCGCAAGGGCTCGAGTGACCTAACGCTGCCGCCGCCGCAGCTGGCGTCCGAAGAAACCCATAAGTCGATCACGCGGCTCACCGAGACCGTCGGCACCAGCTACCGGCTCTGGGCGAGCGGCAAAGACGAGACCGTGGCCTACATGGACTTCCGCAACGCGTTCAAGCCCGCGGCGATCGACTTCGGACCCGACTACCGGCCGGCCCTTCTGAGCCCGGAAACGGCGCAAAGCTACGAGATTGGCATCAAGGGCAGTGCGTACGGTGGCCGCATGGCGTATCAGGCGGAAGCCTTTCGGCTCAACTTCACGAATCTCGTGGTCGCCACCAGTACCGGCGCACTGGCCAACGCCGGCGGGGAAAAGCTGGCCGGGATCGAAGCCGAGATCCGCTACGAGCTCGCGCCCGATCTGGACCTCTGCGGCAGCGCCGCCTGGCACGACGCCACCTACACGAATTATCTCCTCTTCGACGGCACCTCAAGCGTCGATCTTGGTGGGCGGCAACTGCCGCTGTCGCCCCGCGTGCTCGCCGCCGCCGGCGTTCTTTACACTGCGCGCCGCGGCATCACCGCCACCGCCGTCATCCGCTACGCCGGGCGGCGGTACCTCGATGAAGAGAACACCGCAGCCGTGGGCGGCTACGTCACCGAAGATGCGACCCTTGGCTACTCTTTCGGCACCACCCGCGTGTCACTCGAAGGCACGAACCTCTCCAATCAACGCCCGCCGGTCACCGCGAGCGAATTCGGCAGTCAATCCTTCTACTTGCTGAACGCCCGGAGGCTCTGGCTGCGGGTCGAATATTCCTGGCACTGAAAAAAGCCGTGACGCAGGTCGTATCTCTTCGCGCGGCCTCTTGAATATTATAGTTTAGTTATATAACCTATACGTAATGGAGAATCTCGACGCCACCTTCTTTGCCCTGTCGGACGCTACGCGTCGCGCAATCCTGACCCGTCTGGCTCGCGGCGAGGCGACCGTGATGCAACTGGCTGAGCCTTTCGACATGACCCAACCGGCGATTTCGCGCCACCTCAAGGTGCTCGAAAGCGCCGGCCTCATCACCCGACGCGTCGATGGCACAAAACGACCTTGTCGGCTCGGGAAGAAGGGCATGGCGGCGATCGACAAGTGGCTGGCCACCCTGCGCAGGGCCCTGGCGAGCAACTACGACCGGCTGGACGAGGTGCTGGCAAAGATGCAACACGAAGCGAAAGGAGAAAAGTGATGACCAAGATGACGCTGACGACCGAGGGCGATCGGCACGTGATAGTCAGCCGGCGATTTGCCGCACCACCTCAGATGGTTTACCGCGCGCACACCGAGCCTGAACTGGTCCAGAAATGGATGCTTGGTCCGGATGGCTGGACGATGCCGGTCTGTATCAGCGATCCCAGACCAGGTGGAAAAATCCGTTACGAATGGACCAATGGCAAAGGCGGCGGCTTTTACCTGACCGGGGAATACCTGGAACTCGTTCCGTTCAGCAGGATTGTCCATGTTGAACGCATGCACATGCCCAACGCGACACCGGACAACCGTGTTGAGACCCGGTTTGACGCCGATCACGAGGGCACCCTCATGACCATGCGCATGACGCTGCCGGATGAGAAAACGCGCACCGCCATGCTGGCGACCGGAATGGAACACGGCATGGAGGCGAGTTACGTCCGCCTCGAAAAAATGCTCTGACGAC
>JANWKL010000093.1 GCA_025451375.1 Steroidobacteraceae bacterium | reverse complement strand
GGAGTAAGGAATGCTGATACTGATCCTCTCGGTTCTCCTCCAGGCCAGCCTGATCGTGCATGTCATCAAGACCGGCCGCAATCAGCTCTGGATCTGGGCGCTCATCCTGTTGCCGCTGGCAGGTCCAATCGCCTACGTTGCGGTGGAAATTCTGCCGGAGCTGTTCGGCAGCCGCACCGCACAACGCACCGCGCGCGGTTTTAAGAAAGTGATGGACCCGACCGCAGATCTGCGCCGCTATGAGGGTGAAACGAGTGTGACCGGCAACGTCGCCAGCCGTCAGCGCTACGCGGAGGAATTGGTGCGGCATGAGCGCTACGATGAAGCAATTGCCCAGTACGCCCAAGCCCTCACCGGCCTTTACGAGCACGACCCGAACCTGATGCTGGGGCTGGCGCAGGCGCAGTTCACCAAAGGCGATGCCTCCGCCGCGCGCACGACCCTCGATGAACTCATCGCGAAAAACCCTGAGTTCCGCTCACCGGCGGGACATCTGCTCTACGCCCGGGCGCTCGAGGCGGAAGGCAACACCGCCAAAGCCCTCGAGGAGTACGGCGCCGTGGCGCCGGCGTATCCGGGCGCCGAAGCGGCCGTGCGCTACGCGCAGCTCCTGCAGGCCCAGGGCAGGAAGGCGGAAGCTGAGAAAGTGGTGCGCGATCTTCTGGACCAGGCGCGCATCTCCCCCGCCCACTATCGGCGGGCCCAGAAACAGTGGCTGGACGCGGCGCAGCGCCTGCTATAGCGATTGCGCCCGTGCGCCGCTGCCGCGTCGCGCCGCCGGGATCTGCTGCGTGATGCAGTGGATGTTGCCACCGCCGAGGAGAATCTCCCGTGCCGGCACACCCACCACCCGTCGGCCCGGAAACACACGCTTGAGGCGCCGGGCGGCGAGCGAGTCGGTGCGCGCATCCAGGAGCGGCATCACAATGCCGCCGTTCGCGATATAAAAGTTGGCGTAGCTGCCGGCGAGTCGCTCGCCCGCGGTGCGTGCTTTGGTCCCCTCGCGAGTGATGAGTCCGTGCGCCTCCCGGGCATGCATGTAGAGCGGACCGGGCATGGGCAGCCGCACGACCTTCAGGCGCCGGCCGCGCGCATCGCGGGCATCGCGCAGCCGCTCCCACGCATCGTGCGAAATCGCGTACTGCGGATCGCGGCGCTTATCGCACCAGGTGAGGCACACCACACCTGGACGCGCGAAACACGCGAGTTCATCGATATGACCGTCGGTTTCGTCGTTGAACACGCCCTTGCCGAGCCAGATGACCTGGCTGACCCCGAGGTAGGCGCGCAGATTCTTCTCAATTGCAGCGCGATCGAGCCGCGGATTGCGGTTCGGATTCAGCAGGCACTCCTCGGTCACGAGCGCTGTGCCCTGGCCATCGACGTGGATGGCGCCGCCTTCATTGATGATCGGAGCACGGTAGCGCGCGAGTCTCTCGATCTCGAGCACCTTGCGCGCGACCAGCTCGTCCTGGTCCCACGGAAAATACAGTCCGCCGTTGAGGCCGCCCCAGGCATTGAAATGCCAATCGACGCCGCGCACCACACCGCGATCGTTGACGACGCAGGTGGGCCCGACATCGCGCATCCAGCAGTCATCGTGCGCGAGTTCCACCAGGCGCACATTCTCGGGGAGCAGCGTCCGGGCGGAAGTGAAGTTGAGTGCCGAGACACCGACCGTCACCGGCTCAAACTGCCCGATACTCAGCGCCACCTGCGCGAAGGCGAGTTGCGCCGGGCGCGCGGCGTCGCGCCAGTTGTCGGGCCGCTCGGGCCACAGCATCCAGCAGCCGGCGTGCCGCTCAAATTCGCCCGGCATGCGGAAGCCGTCGGCCGCAGGTGTCCTCGCGAGGGTCCGGGTCATTGGCGCAGGCGGCTGTGCCGGAAGCCGTAGAAGGCGTAGATCGACATGCCGAGGGCGGTCCAGAGCACCAGCCGGATCCAGGTGCCGTTGGAGAGGAACAGTGTCATGCCGAGGCACCACACGGTGCCGAGTACGCAGGTGAACGGCGCCCACGGCACGCGAAACGGCCTGTGGGCATCGGGGCGGGTCTTGCGCAGCACCAGGACACCCAGGCACACCACCGCAAACGCCAGCAGGATGCCGATGGATATGAGATCCGCGAGTATATCCAGCGGGAACACGGCGGCGATCAGCGCCGCACCGATGCCGGTGATCACGGTCGACACGTGCGGTGTCTTGTAGCGCGGATGGCAACGGCTCATGGCCTTGGGCAACAGGCCATCGTCGGCCATCGACAGGAGGATGCGCGGCTGGCCGAGGAGCGAGGTGAGAATGACCGAGGTCATGCCGGCGATGACGCCCACCTTGACGAACCACGATAGCCACGCGAGCTGCGGGTGGGCATCGAGCACCACCGCGACCGGCGCGTCAGAGTCGAGTTTCTGATACGGCACCATGCCGGTCATGATCGAGGCCATGGCGACGTACAACACCGCGGAGATCAGGAGCGCGCCGATGATGCCGATGGGCAGATCGCGCTGCGGATTGCGCGCCTCGAGCGCGGTGGTCGAGGCGGTATCGAAGCCGACATAGGAGAAAAAGATGATGGCCGCACCCTGGATCACGCCGCTGATGCCGAAGTGCCCGAAGGTACCGGTATTGGGCGGCATGTACGGCTTCCAGTTGGAAGTATCCACATACTTAAGGCCCGCAATGATGATGATGACAATGATCGCGACCTTGAGCGACACCATGATGGTGTTGGCGCCAGCGGACCAGCGCACGCCGACGTACAAAAGCCACGTCATGGCGGCGATGATGAGCACCGCGGGCACGTTGACAATGGCGCCGGTGGCAATGACGTGATCGTGCGCGTCGAGTCCGAGCGGCGCGTTGACCAGTGCCGCCGGCAGATGGATGTGGGCGTCGCCTAAGAGACTCACCACGTACGCCGACCAGCTGACCGCCACCGCGGAAGCGGAAATCGCGTATTCGAGCAGCAGGTTCCAGCCGATGAACCAGGCGACAGCCTCGCCCAGCGTCGCGTAGGTGTAACTGTAGGCGCTGCCGGGGGCCGGCAGAAACGCGGCGAATTCGGAGTAGCACAGCGCGGCGAGTCCGCCGCCAATGGCGGCGATCAGCAGCGACAGTGTGATGGCAGGTCCGGAATGCAATGCCGCGACCGTGCCGGTCAGGACAAAAATGCCCGAGCCGATGGTGGCACCGAGGCCAATGGCGATGAGCGCGGGAGCGCTCAGAACCTGTTTGAGTCGGCTCTTGCTGCTCGACTCAATCGGATCAATGGGCCGCACGGCGAGAAGCTGCCGCAGAATCGACTGCTTGCCGCCAGCGCCAGACTGACCATCATTCATAGTGTCGGACCTGATACATGGCGCTCAGCACGCGCTCTTTTCCCGCCCCCGGTTTGGCCGTCTGGCAGTCTATCCTAAAGGTCAGCGAGTCGAGGGGTCGCAAGTTGCTGTGCTAGCATTCCTGAGCCCACCAGGAGAGTACCCCATGTCCGCCTCCCCCAGCCTCAAAGTCACGCCTCCAGCAGACGGCGCGAAGATCACCATCGCCAACGGCAAGCTCACCGTGCCGGTGAACCCGATCGTGCCGTTCATCGAGGGCGACGGCACGGGACCGGACATCTGGCGGGCCAGCGTGCGGGTGATGGACGCTGCGGTGATGCGCGCCTACGGCGGCAAGCGCCGCATCCACTGGCTGGAGGTCTACGCCGGCGAGAAATCCAACAAGTTGTTCAACACCTGGCTGCCGGAAGAAACGGTGGCCGCGTGCCGCGAGTACCTCGTGTCCATCAAAGGACCGCTCACCACCCCGGTCGGCGGCGGTATCCGCTCGCTCAACGTGGCGTTGCGGCAGATGCTGGACCTTTATGTATGCCTGCGCCCGGTGCGCTGGTTCAAGGGCGTGCCTTCGCCGGTGAAGCACCCGGAGAAGGTCGACATGGTGATCTTCCGCGAGAACACCGAGGACATTTACGCCGGCATCGAGTTCGAGGCCGGCACACCGGACAACCAGAAGTTTCTTGAGCTGTTCCGTCAGGCCTTTCCCAAGGCCTACGCCAAGATCCGCTTCCCCGAGAGCTCTGGCATCGGCATCAAGCCGGTATCCAAGGACGGCTCCGAGCGCCTGATCCGCTCGGCCATCCAGTATTGCATCGCCAACAAGCGCAAGACCCTCACCCTGGTGCACAAGGGCAACATCCAGAAGTTCACGGAGGGCGCGTTCCGTAACTGGGGCTACCAGCTCGCCGAACGCGAGTTCGGCGGCCAGACCTACACCTGGGAACAGTGGGAGCGGACCAAGAGCGCGAAGGGCGAGAAGGACGCCAACGCCGAAATGGACGCGGCCAAAAAGGCCGGACGGATCATCGTCAAGGACGCCATCGCCGACATCACGCTGCAGCAGGTACTGACGCGCCCGGATGAGTTCGACGTGATCGCCACCCTGAACCTCAACGGCGACTACCTCTCAGATGCGCTCGCCGCGCAGGTCGGCGGCATCGGCATCGCCCCCGGCGGCAACATCAACTACCTCACCGGACATGCGGTGTTCGAGGCGACCCACGGCACGGCGCCGAAGTACGCCAATCTCGACAAGGTGAATCCGGGCTCGCTGATCCTGTCCGGAGAAATGATGCTGCGCTACATGGGCTGGGTGGAAGCGGCGGATGCGCTCATCAGCGCGATGGACAAGACCATCGCGCAGAAGATCGTGACCTACGACTTCGCCCGTCTCATGGAGGGTGCGCAGGAAGTCTCAACCAGCGCGTTTGGCGACGCGCTGATCCGGAACCTGTAAGCCCCCCGTGCGCGGCGCAGACGATTGCGCCCGGCACATTGTCGACGCGTTCGCCGGCTACAACGCCGAGTTTCGCACCATCACGCGCCGCGCGCCGCTGCGCTTCGACAGCCGCGACTGGAAAGCCAGCCAGCGCGACGCTGTCGAGCGCATCGAGCTCTACGACGCTTTCGTCAACCAGGCCATCGGCGAGCTGCGCGCGAGCCTGGGTCCCGACGCCCTGGATCGGGAGCTGTGGCGGCGGATCCATGGCGCGTTCGCCGCGCAGATCACCGAGCTTCCCGACCCTGAGTTCATCAAAACTTTCTTCAGCTCCATCAGCCGACGGATGTTCGGCACGGTAGGCGTGGCGCCGGACATCGAATTCGTCGCCACGGATCTGAATCCGCTTGCGAACGTCACCTCTACGGTGGGCACCAACACCTACGTGAATCACGGCTCGCTCGCGCTCTTGTTCGAGGATCTGCTCGGCGACGTGCGCTTCCGCTCGCCGTGGCGTGACCTGGACAAGAGCATCAACCACGTGGTGAGCGAGGTGCGCGCTTACCTGCAGTCAAGCGGCGAGCGACGCACGCTCGAACGGGTGGAAGTGATCCGGCCGGTGTTCTACCAGATCTCGCGAGCCTACATCGTCGGCCGCGTCATCGGCCGCGACTTCATGGCGCCACTCGTCATCGCGCTCAGGAATACCGACGGCGGCGTGCTGGTCGATGCGGTGATGCTGGCGGAGGAAGACGTCAGCATTGTATTCAGCTTTACCCGCTCCTACTTTCACGCCGACATCGAGCGGGTCGCAGAAGCGGTGACGTTCCTGAAGTCGATCATGCCCAAGAAGCCCGTAAGCGAGCTCTTCACGGTGCTGGGCCGGGCCCGCCAGGGCAAAACCGAGCGCTACCGGGAACTGATGCGCAACCTCGAGCACACCACTGACCGCTTCGAGCACGCCCCCGGGGAGCGCGGACTCGTCATGGTGTGCTTCACGCTGCCCTCCTTCGACGTCGTCTTCAAGGTTATCCGCGACCGCTTTCCGTATCCGAAGACGGTGCTGCGCGAAGAGGTCGTCGCGAAGTACCAGATGGTATTCATCCACGACCGCGCCGGACGGCTGGTGGACGCGCAGCAATTCCGGCGGCTGCGCTTTCCGCGCGCGCGTTTCACCCCGGAGCTGCTGGACGAGCTGCGGCGCGAAACCGCCAGTTCCGTGCATGAGGACGGCGAGGACGTGGTGTTCGACCACATGTACATCGAGCGGCGCATGACGCCCCTGAACCTCTATCTGCGCTCCGCGCCGGCGGCGGATGCGGAACGCGCGGTGCTCGACTACGGGCAGTGTGTCCGCGATCTTGCCTATACCAACATCTTCCCCGGCGACCTGCTGCTGAAGAACTTCGGGGTCACGCGCCACGGGCGGGTGATCTTCTACGACTACGACGAGCTGTGCCAGGTCACCGATTGCAACTTCCGCGACGTGCCGCAAGCCGCGAACGATGAGGACGAGATGCGCGGCGAGGCGTGGTTCTACGTCGCCGAGAACGATGTGTTCCCGGAGACCTTCATCAACTTCCTGGCGTTCAACGACGAGCAGCGTGCGGCGCTCCTGGGGATGCACGGGGAGATTCTCACCGCGGCATTCTGGCGCGGCGTGCAGCAGCGCCTGCGGGTGGGGGACGTCGTGGAGGTGCTGCCCTATCACCCGCACCGGGTGCGCGTGGCGAGCAGCGCCTAGGTTGGTGGCAAAAGCGCCCGCACCGTAACCGCGAAGCGCTCGGCCGGCACGGCGGCGGCACAGTGAAACTTCGCATCCGCATGCAGATCCAGCGTGGCAAGGAGTCCCGCCGTCATCTGCCTCATGAGCTCACAGTCATCTGCCGTGAGGGAGTGGGGACTCCCGGGCGTGAACCGCACCGTGGCCGCGTTGGCGGTAACGTCGGCGAACTGGGTGTTCGCGCCTGACAGCGCTGTCAGCAACTTGAATTTCAGCTCCACCCGGGGGGACGCATGGGCGTGCGCCGCGCTGTCGCGGCAGTCGTAGGTGAGAATGCGCTCATCGCTCGCACCGATCGCCAGCAACACGTCGTGGAAGCGGTACCACAGATCGTTACAGGTGTAGGCGCGCGGCAAGTCACTCAGATTTACGATGAGTTCGTGCGGCATCCATTCGGCGGCGGTGCCCGAACCTGCGCTCGCAGCACCGGCGGCCAGCACCAGCGCCGCCGGCAAGGCGCTCATGACTCCCGCGAACCTGCCCTGCCGCCTGCGATTCATAGTCCGGTTCGTCGCAGCAACGCTGGCGCCTCGGGCCGGACACGCGCGACCGCGCGGCTCTCACTCGCGGCGGTCAGGCTCGCAAGCGTGCGGTTGGCGTCCTCCCAACTCACCAGCTCCTCGAGAAAGGTATTCACGTAAGCCGCGCGCCGATTCTGGTGGTCCAGGTAGTAGGCGTGTTCCCACAGGTCGAGCGCGAGCAGCGCCGTGTCACCGCGAACCAGCGGTGTCCCGGCGTTACTGGTGGTCAGGATCTGCAGCGTTCCCGAGCGCCACACCAGCCATAACCAGCCGCTGCCGAAATGCGCGCTGGCCGCGTCGCGAAACTCGCGCGCGAAGCGCTCGTAGGTGCCGAAACGGCCTGCAATCTGCTGCGCCATGAGGCCGGACGGCGCGCCGCCACCGCGCGGACGCATGGAACGCCAGTACAGGTCATGGTTCCAGACCTCGGCGGCATAGCGGTACAGCGCGTGGTGCGCCGGATTGCGTTCCGTGACCCGTACCAGTTCCTCCAGGTCAAGGGTCTCGAACTGCGTGCCGCGCGCCAGCGCCACCATGCGGTCGTGGCACACGCGCTGATGGCGCAGGAAGTGAAACACCAGCGTATCGCGCGACATGGCAGGCTCGAGGTCTGCGAACTTGTAAGGAATCCTGGGCTCGGTGTTCATGCGGGATCCTTCACTGGCGCGGTACATTCAAGCCGCTTGGTTCCGTTCAGACCAGGCGATGATGCGTCAGTTCCACGACGCAATGATGTCAGCCGCGATCTGACATTTCGTCCCGCTTTCGGGTGAGTCGCGCATAACCAGATTGTGACCCCTTCATGAATGCGCCGCGTCCAGGGCGCGCGCCACGTCCGCGAGCAGATCTTCGGGGTCCTCGAGCCCGATCGACAGGCGGATCGTGCCGGCAGTCAGCCCTGAGCTGTGCTCCTGGGCGGCGCTGAGCTCGCGTCCACCCATCATTGACGGGGTGATGACCAGGGACTCGGTGGATCCAAGACTGGCCGTCAGCGCGAACAGCTGCAGCGTATCGGCAAAGCGGCGGCCAGCGGCCTCCCCGCCCGTAAGGTCAAAGCTGACGATGCTGCCGAAGTCGCGCATCTGCCGGGCCGCAAGCTGATGCTGGGGGTGGCTCGCAAGACCCGGGTAGTGCACGCGCGCGACCGCAGGATGCGCGTCCAGGAGCTGCGCGAGCTGCGCAGCGCTGGCGCATTGCGCCTGGTAGCGCACGAAGTAGGTCTTCAGTCCGCGCAGGATCAGGAACGCGGCGTGCGGGTCCAGCACCCCGCCCAGCGCACTGAAATCCGTGCGCATGCCACGGATGAGCTCGCCACGGGCGATCACCGCCCCGCCCATGACGTCCCCGGCGCCGGAGGCGTACTTGGTGAGGCTGTGAATGAAGATGTCAACGTCGTACTCGCCGTGCTGGTGGAAGCCGGCGAAGGTGTTGTCCATTACGGTGAGCGCGCCGGCCGCGCGCGCGAGACGCGTCAGGGCCTCGATGTCGGCGATGCGGGTGATGGGGTTGGTCGGACTTTCGAAGAGCACCAGGCGCGTCGCACGCGCCGCGAGCTCGCGCTCAACCGCCGCGAGATCCTCGATGCCGAGCATGGTGTGGGTAATGCCGAAGCGCCCGAGGAGCCGCCGGATCAGGTAGCGCGTGGGGTTGTAGGTCTCGACGAAGCACAGCACGTGATCGCCCTGGCGGGTGAGCGCCAGCAGCGTCTGGGCAATTGCGCCCACGCCGCTCGCGGTCACGAGACACTCCTCGCGCCCCTGCAGTTCCGCCAGCAGCTGCTCGAGCTGGCGGGTGGTGGGATTGGACGCGCGGGTGTAGTAGAACCCCGGACGTCCGCCACGCAGGAACGCTTCCGTCTCGGCGAGCGTATCGAACTCGAACTTGACCGTCTGGTAGATCGGCGCCACCACCGCATGGTTGCCGGGAGGCAATTCCACGGCTGGCGGGTGGTTGACGCGGGTGCGCTTTTTCATACCCCAAGCGTAAAGGCGTCGGCGTCGAGGTGCGCGGGGAATTTGCTGCGGAACGCCTGCAGTGCCTCCGCGTCGAGGCTCACCGTCTCGATGCGCGCGGCGGCTCCCAGTTCCACGAGCGGATCGCCCAGAAAGTCGATCGCGGCGCTGTCGCCGCCGTAAGCGATGCCCTGGCCGTCAACACCGACGCGATTGACCCCGACGACATAGGCCTGGTTCTCGATGGCGCGTGCCGGCAGCAGCTGACGCCAGGCGCTGGCGCGGGCGGCAGGCCAGTTGGCCACGTAGAGGAGCAGGTCGTAGTCGAGTTGCGTGCGGCGGCGGCTGAACACCGGGAACCGCAGGTCATAACACACGAGTGGGCAGATGTTGAAGCCGCGCCAGGGGATGCTCCAGGCCGCCCGTCCGGCCGTGAAGTGCTGGTGCTCGCGTCCCATTCGAAACAGGTGACGCTTGTCGTAGGCGCGCAGCTCCCCCGCCGGGGCGGCCCATAACAGGCGGTTAAAGTAGTGCTCGCCATCCACGGTAATGACGCTGCCTGTAACGGCGGCGTCGAGCCGCGCCGCCAGCTGCGCGAGCCATTGCGAGCTTGCACCCCCGGCACGCTCCCCGAGACGTTCCACGTCCATGCTGAAACCGGTCGTGAAGGTTTCCGGCAGCACCACGAGGTCAGTCTGTCCGGCGAGCGGCAGCAGCAATGACTCGAAGTGCGCGCGGTTGGCCTCCGCGTCCTGCCACACCAGCGGCTGCTGCACCAGGGAAACGCGCAAGACGCTCATGCGCGCACATCCGGCCTCAAGCGTGCAGCAAAGGCGTTGAGACGCGCCGCGCCCTCATCCAGCGTGCTGTCACGTTTTGCCAGGCACAGCCGCACGAACGTCAGCGGCTCCGGCACCGCGTAGAACGGCGATAGCGGTATGGTTGCCACCCCGCCCGTCGTCAGCAACGCTTCCGCGAACTCAAGGTCAGTGGCCCGGGAGAAGGCGCCGAAGTCCAGCAACTGGAAGTACGTGCCCTGTGCAGGCGGCAGCACAAAGCCGCTGCCGGCAAGCGCGGTTCGCAGCCGGTCCCGCTTCGCCTGGAAAAACCCGGCAAGCTCACGACCCCAGTCCGGGCGTTCGGTGAGATAGGCCGCGATCGCGTGCTGCAGCGGATGGGCGATACTGAAAGTATTGAACTGGTGCACCTTGCGCAGCTGCGCCGTGAGCGGCCGCGGCGCCACGCAGTAGCCAACGCGCAGCCCCGTGGCATGCAGGGTCTTGCCGAATGAGAACACCGCGAAGCTGCGCGCCGCCAGCTCCGGGTGGGCGAGCACCGAGTGATGCGCCGCGCCGTCGAATACCACGTGCTCGTAGACTTCGTCCGAGAGCACCAGGATGTCCCGGTCACGGATCAGGGCCGCGAGTTCATCCAGATCCGCGCCGGCTGCGAGCGTGCACGCCGGGTTGTGCGGGCTGTTGAAGAGCACCAGCCGGGTGCGGTCGTTGAGCGCGGCGCGCACCCGCTCCCAGTCATAGCTGAAGCCCGGCTGCGTGAGTGGCACGCGCAGGCAGCGGCCGCCAGCGAGGCGCACCGCCGGCTCGTAGGAGTCGTACGCAGGATCAAACGCAATCACTTCATCCCCCGCGCCGACCACGCTGAGGATGGCGGAGAAAATCGCCTCCGTCGCCCCGAGCGTCACCGTAATTTCGCCTTCCGGATCGCTCGACAGCCCGTGGACGCTGAGGAGCCTGGCGGCGATACGCTCGCGCAGCGACCCAAGACCTTCCATGGGCGCGTACTGGTTGTGACCCTGGGTCATCGCCGCGGTGACGAGCGTGGTGAGCCTGGGGTCGATGTCGTAGTCGGGAGATCCCTGTCCGAGATTCAGCGCGCCGAGCTCCTGGGCGCGGCGTGACATGATGGTGAAGATCGTTGTGCCGACATCGGCAAGCTTGCCGGGACGCGTCATCACTTGCGTTCGGTCCCCGAGGCCCGCTCAGGCTGCCGGGTCGATTGCGGCCAGCGCCGCGCCGACGACGCCCGACTGACCGGCAAAGTGCGCCGGGCGCAGCTGCGCCGGGGATTTCAGGAGCGGCGCGAATTCCGTAAACCGCTCACTCACCGCGCCGCCGAGGATGAACATGTCGGGCCAGAACAGCCGGTGCATTTCGGCAAGGTATTCATTGACCCGCGCGACCCAGGCCGGAAAGTCCAGTCCCTCGGCCGTGCGCACCCGTGCCGAGGCCCACTTTTCCGCGTCCCGGCCGGCGATCTGCAGATGGCCCAACTCGGTGTTGGGAAAGAGCCTGCCGCCGGTGAAGAGCGCACTGCCGATCCCGGTGCCGAAGGTGAGCATAATGACCGTGCCAGTACAGTCGCGGCCGCTGCCGAAGCGCATCTCAGCGATGCCGGCCGCATCCGCGTCATTCAGGAACAGTACCGGCCGCCCGAGCGCCTGTTCGGTGAGCGCAGCGCCGTCGGTGCCAATCCACGAGGCATGGATGTTGGCGGCGGTGTAGGCCGTGCCGCCCTTGATCACTGACGGGAAAGCCACACCGATCCTCCCCTCCGAGCCCGGCAGCTGCGCCGCGAGCGCACCAATGACCTGGATCAGGGCCGGCGGAGTTGACGGCGCGGGTGTCGGGGCGGCGATGAGTTGACCGGACACGCGGCCCGATGCGACATCGACGAGGCCGGCCTTGATCGAGGAGCCGCCGACGTCGACGCCCAACACCAGGCCCGTTGCAGCTGCGGTGCTCACTTAGTTGGCGGCCGCGGCGAGCAGTACGTCGCGTTCGCGCCGGCGCTGCTGATAACGCATCCACACTGTCGAAGCGGCGATCCCGGTCGCCACGATCAGCACCAGGATGGTCGCGAGCGCATTGATGTCGGGGGTCACCCCGAAACGCACTTTGGAAAAAATGACCATCGGCAGCGTGCTCGAACCCGGTCCCGCCACGAACTGCGTGATGACCAGATCGTCCCACGACAGCGTGAAGGCGAGCAGCCAGCCGGAGGCGATGGCCGGCAGGATGAGCGGCAGGGTGATGCGGAAGAACACCCGTCCCGGACGCGCGCCAAGATCCATGGCCGCCTCCTCCAGCGACTCATCCATTCCCGCCAGCCGTGATTGCACCACCACCGTAACGTAAGCCATGCAGAAGGTGATGTGCGCGAGCGTGATGGTCACCGCGCCCACGCCGCGCGGCCAGCCGATCAGCTGCTGCAGGGCGACGAACAGCAGCAACAGCGACAGCCCGGTAATGACCTCCGGCATGACTATGGGCGCGGTGGTCATGCCGGCGAGCAGCAGGCGGCCGCGGAAAGCCCCGAAGCGCGCCAGCGCCACCCCGGCCAGCGTGCCGAGAATCACCGCGCCGGTGGATGAGACCAGCGCGATGCGGATCGAGAGCCACGCGGCGCGCAGGATCTGCTCGTTGGCCGCGAGCGCCACATACCACTTGAGTGTCGGGGAATGCGCCGCGTCCCACACCGTCACGAGGCGCGAATTGTTGAAGGAGAAAATAATCATCGAGAGAATGGGCACGTACAGGAACACGAGCCCGAGAATGAGCCCGCAGCGCGAAAACAGGCCGCGCGATTTCACTTCGCCTCCTCCAGCTCACGTCGCTCGAGGCGCTGGAACCACATGATCGGAATCACCAGCAGCAGCAGCACCAGTATCGCGACCGCGCTCGCCACCGGCCAGTCGCGGTTTTCGAAGAACTCATCCGACAGCACCCGGCCGATCATCAGTTGGTCGGTGCGCCCGAGGAGCGTCGGGATCACGTACTCCCCCACCGCCGGGATGAACACCAGGAGCGACCCGGCGAGGATGCCAGCGAGGGACTGCGGCAGCGTGATGCGCAGGAAGGCGCGCATCGGCCGTGCCCCCAGGTCCGCGGCGGCCTCGAGCAGCGCGCCGTCGTGCTTCTCGAGATTGGCGTACAGCGGCAGAATCATGAACGGCAGATAGGAGTACACGATGCCGATGTACACGGCGAAGTCGGTCTGCAGGAGCGCCAGCGGCTCGTGAATCACTCCGAGCCACAGGAGGACGTTGTTGATCACGCCGTTGTTCTTCAAGAGGCCGATCCAGGCGTACACCCGTAACAGGAACGAGGTCCAGAACGGCAGCACGATCAGCATCAGGAGCACCGAGCGCGACGCCGGCGAGGCGTGCGCGATGGCGTAGGCCATCGGGTAGCCGATCAGCAGACAGCACAACGTCGAGATGGCGGCAACCTTCAGCGAATACAGATACGAGCTGACGTACAGCGAGTCGGTAAAAAGGAAGGCGTAACTCGACCAGTGCAGCTGCAGCGACGGCGAGCCGTGATGCCAGGTGAACAGCGGCGTGTACGGCGGTATTGCGAGGCGCACTTCCGAGAGAGAAATGCGGAACACGATGATGAAGGGAATGAGAAAGAGGATCAGCAGCCACAGGATCGGGATCCCTGCGACGACCCGCCGGCCCGACAGCTGTGGAATTCGCAGCATGCTCCTGGGCTACTCCGACAGCACCACGGCGCTCGTGCCGTGCCAGGAGAGCCACACGCTCTCATCGCGGGCCAGCGGCCGTTCCCTGCCACGCGTGACGTTCGGCAAGGTGACCCGCAGCATCTTGCCGGAGTCGATCTGCACCAGGTAAATGGACATGTCGCCCATGTAGGCGATTTCGCGCACCGTGCCGCGCACCAGGTTTTCCGGGGCCGCCGGGGCGGACGACTGCCCCACTGGTGGTCGGCGGGTGATGTTGATTTTCTCCGGACGGATCGCGGCCCACACGGTGGCGCCGGCGGCTCCCGGGCGAGCCGGTTCCGCGCGTACCGTACAGCCCAGTTCAGCGCTGGCGATGCGCAGGCAATCGCTGCCACAGTCCGCCACCTGGCCCTCGAACATGTTGACCGAGCCGATGAAGTCGGCGACGAAGCGGTTGGCGGGAGACTCGTAGATGTCCGACGGCGTGCCCACCTGGGCGATACGGCCGTGGTTCATGACCCCGAGGCGTGTCCCCAAGGTCATCGCCTCTTCCTGGTCGTGGGTCACCACGATGAAGGTCACGCCGAGTCGCTGCTGGATGCTGATGAGCTCGAACTGGGTGTGCTCGCGCAGTTTCTTGTCGAGCGCGGCGAGCGGTTCATCGAGCAGGAGCAGCTTCGGGCGCTTGACCAGCGCCCGCGCGAGCGCCACGCGCTGCCGCTGGCCGCCGGAAAGCTGG
The DNA here is from genome assembly GCA_025451375.1 of Steroidobacteraceae bacterium. GTDB lineage: Bacteria > Pseudomonadota > Gammaproteobacteria > Steroidobacterales > Steroidobacteraceae > 13-2-20CM-66-19. Next base: position 516 of record JANWKL010000093.1, on the reverse strand, counting down.
TGCGGCTTGCGGGCGCCGAACGAACCCATTTTCACGATGTCGAGGATTTCGCCGACCTGGCGCTTGATATCACCGCGCGACGCCCCTTCCTGTTCGAGCCCGAAGGCGACGTTCTTCTCCACGCTCATGTGTGGGAACAGCGCGTACGACTGGAACATCATGTTGACCGGGCGCTCGTAGGGCGGGACGGAACTCATGTCCTCGCCGTCGATATGAATCGTGCCGCTCGTCGGGCTCTCAAAGCCGGCGAGCATGCGCAGGAGCGTGGTCTTGCCGGAGCCTGAGCCGCCGAGGAGACAGAAGATCTCGCCGCGACGGATGTCGAGCGAGACAGCATCCACCGCCGCGAAATCGCCGAAGCGCTTGGTGAGGTTCGCGATGCGCACGTAGGCGGCATTGGAGTCGGCGGCGACGGGCACGGGAGGGGTATCCACCTGGGGCTGAGTATTCATCTTATTAGAGATCGCTCGCGGTTCACTTGCCGGTCTTGAAGCGCGTCCACATGCGCGTCAGCAG
>JANWKL010000092.1 GCA_025451375.1 Steroidobacteraceae bacterium | reverse complement strand
GGCAGACCAGCGCGGATCAGCCGCGCGACTTCTTCAGGGTTCATGGGCGGATATTACATGGGCCGGTCGTGCACGCGCTTATCGCGCCTATAATGAACCGATGACCCCAGCCGTCGATGACGCCCAACTCCTGGCCTCGGCTCGCCGCGCACTCGGCATCGAGGCGCGCGCCATCGAAGCGCTTGGTCCGAAGCTGACGGACACTTTCGCCGCCGCGTGCCGGATCTGCCTCGCCTGCCAGGGACGGGTCGTGGTCACCGGCATGGGAAAGTCCGGCCATATCGCCGGCAAGATTGCCGCAACCCTGGCCAGCACGGGGACGCCGGCCTTCTTTCTGCACCCCGCCGAGGCGGGTCACGGCGACCTGGGGATGATCACGCGCAGTGACGTGTTGCTGGCGTTGTCGAACTCCGGTGAGACGCCGGAGCTGGTGCTCCTGTTGCCGCATCTGCAGCGCCTCGCGGTGCCGCTCATTGCCATGACCGGCAAGCCTGACTCGACCCTGGGCCGCGCCGCGGCCGTGATGCTCGATGTCGGCGTGCCGGAGGAAGCTTGTCCCTTGAACCTCGCCCCCACCGCCAGTACCACGGCGACGCTGGCCATGGGAGACGCGCTCGCGGTGGCGGTGCTGGAGGCGCGCGGCTTCACGGCCCAGGACTTTGCACGCTCACACCCCGGTGGCGCGCTTGGCCGGCGCCTGTTGCTGCATGTCGAAGACCTGATGCGCCACGGTGAATCCGTGCCACGCGTGGCGCCCGATGCGCCGCTCGCCGCCGGTCTCCTGGAGATGTCGCGCAAGGGCCTGGGCATGACCGTGGTGGTCGGGACCGATGAGCGCATCCTCGGCGTCTTTACCGACGGCGACCTGCGCCGCTCGCTCGACAAGCAGATCGACGTCCACAAGACCCTCATGAGCGAGGTCATGACAGCGCCGGGCAAGCGCATCGGGCCGCGTGAGCTGGCCGCGGAGGCGGTGCACCTGATGGAACTGCATCGCATCACCGCGCTGCCCGTGTGCGATGCGCACGGCAGGCTCCTGGGCGCTCTCAATATCCACGACCTGATGCGTGCCGGCGTCGTGTGACGCGCGCGCGCCGCACCCCCATGCGCACCGCCATTCGCCTCCTGGTGCTTGATGTGGATGGAGTACTCACCGACGGGCGGCTTTACTTCGGCCCGCGTGGCGAGGCACTGAAGGTATTTCACGTGCGCGACGGGAACGGCATTGTGCAGCTGCGCCGCGCCGGGATCGCGGTCGCGGTGATCTCCGGCCGGCGCTCGTCCATGGTCGCGGTGCGTTGCCGTGAACTCGGCGTGCAGTACGTGTACCAGGGTGTGCGCGACAAGCTGCCCGTACTCGAGCGCTTGTGCAGACGCCTCAAGGTGCCGCTCGCGGCGTGCGCCGCGGTCGCAGATGACCTGCCTGACCTTCAGGTGCTGGGCGCGGTGGGCATGTCATTTGCGGTCGCCGACGCGCATGCCACGGTGCGGCGCGCCGTGCGCTTCGTCACCCGGCTTCCGGGCGGGCAAGGCGCAGTGCGCGAGGTGTGTGATCTGCTGCTCGCGCGGCGCACACGGGCGGCGCGGACGCGATGATTTACCGCCTGCTGCCGGTGTTCGCACTCCTCGCGCTGATCATCGGCGTGGTGGTGCTTTCCGGCCCGCAGCGTGAGTCGCCCACGGCCGCCGCGGTCACGGAGGAAGTTCGTGATCCGGGATACGCGGCACGCAACGCGCGGCTCATTCAGACCGGCCCGGACGGGACGCCTCTTTACACCCTGGACGCGGCCCAGATCCACCAGCAGCCCGATGAAGGCACCGTAGACATGCAGCAGGTACAGCTGGGGTTTCGTGACCCGAGCGGCAACCAGTGGACGGCGCACGCCGCGCACGGGGAGCTGGCCCAGGGGAGCGGCGTAGTGGAGCTCGATGGCAACGTACACGTGGCCGGGATCCTGCCGGGGTCAAACGAGCCGGCCGAGATGATCAGCGAGCACCTGTCCTACGACAGCAGCGCGCAAACCGTCGCGACCAGGGATCCGGTGACCCTGGTCATGTCCGGGCGTCAGCTGAATTCCATCGGCCTGGTCGCCAGCTTGAAGGAACGTCACGTGCAGTTAGAATCCGCGGTCCATGGCTCGTTCCAGCCTTAACCCGCTGCTACTGCTGCTCGCCTGCGGCCTCTTCACCGCCAACGCGGCGGCCCCTGTGCAGCAGGGGACGCAACAGTCGGCACCGCGCCTGCCAGTTTGCATGCAGCCGATCACACTCGACGCGGCGTCCAGCAGCCTGGACCTGGCGACGAAAACCTACGTATTCAGCGAGATCGTTATCACGCAGTGCGCCTTGCGGTTGCAAGCCGATCACGCACGCGGCACCGAGCCGGTCAACTTCTCCAACAGCCACTGGGCCTTCGACGGCAACGTGCACATCGACGCTCAGGACCAGGGTTCGCTGCGCTCGGATGCCGCGGTGGTGGAGTTCCGCGACAACCGCATAACGCGCGCCACGGTCACCGGCAAGCCCGCGCAGTTTGAACAGAGGCGCACCGACTCGGACAAGGTAGCGTGCGGTCACGCGGATCAGATCGTGTACGACGTCACCGCCGGCACCGTGCGCCTGAGCACCGATGCGTGGCTGTCGAGCGGCCAGGACGAGATTTCAGGCTCCCTGCTCATCTACAGCATGCGCGATCAGAAGGTGCAGGCGAGCACCGCTTCCGCCACCGACCAGCGCATTCACATTGTCATCTCCGGAAACGATGCCGCGAAGCCCGTCTCCGGCAAGACGCCCTGCCCGACGCTATGACGGCCCTCAAAGCCACCGGCCTGGCCAAGAGCTACAAGGGGCGCCAGGTCGTACGCGATCTGTCACTTGACCTTGCGAGCGGTGAGGTGGTCGGCCTCCTCGGGCCGAACGGCGCCGGCAAGACGACCGCCTTCTACATGATCGTGGGACTGGCGCCGTGCGATGCCGGAACCATCACCATCGGCGACATCGACGTGACGCTTCTGCCCATGCATCGCCGCGCGCAGCTGGGACTGGGCTACCTGCCGCAGGAAGCCTCGGTCTTCCGCAACATGTCGGTGGAAGACAACGTAATGGCGATTCTGCAGACGCGTGCCGGCCTGGAACGTGCGGCGCGCGAGCAACGCCTCGAGCAGCTGCTCGAGGAACTGCGTATCGGGCACGTTCGCAGGAGCTTAGGCATAGCATTGTCGGGCGGCGAACGGCGGCGCGTGGAGATCGCGCGCGCGCTCGCGGCCGAGCCCCGGTTCATGCTGCTGGATGAGCCGTTTGCCGGCGTCGATCCCCTGTCGGTGCTGGATATCCAGCGCATCATCCGCGAACTGACCCAGCGCGGCATCGGCGTGCTCATAACTGACCATAATGTCCGCGAAACGCTGGGGGTTTGCGGACGCGCGTACATCGTCAATCAGGGCACGGTAATCGCTGCGGGCAGTGCGGAAGAAGTCCTTGCCAACCCCCAAGTCCGTGAGGTGTACTTGGGTGAGTCCTTCCGGCTTTGAGGCTCGCTAAACCTTAGAACGATTGCCGGTGAGGCTTGCACTGTCCACCATGCTGAAACCTTCTCTGCAGCTACGACTTGGTCAACAACTGACCATGACCCCACAGCTGCAGCAGGCCATCCGCCTCTTGCAGCTCCCGGCGCTGGAGCTGCAGGCGCACATCCGCGAACTGCTCGAAAGCAACGTCATGCTCGAGCCCGATGAGGGCGAAGGCACGGGCACCTACGAAACCGTGGTGACGGCCGGCGAAAGCCAGGCGCCGCCGCGCGCGCAGAACGCCGTCGAAGTGCTCGATGAAGGCTGGGGCGAACGCAGCGTCGGGCCGTCGGAGACGCCCTGGAGCGGCGACGACGACGAGCGCCAGCAGGATTACGCCGACACTGGCGGTGAGTCATTGCAGGAGCACCTGCTGTGGCAGCTGGAGCTGGCGAGCCTCGAGCCACGGCAGCTGGCCATTGCGCGCGCCATCGTCGATGCCATCAGCGACGACGGCTACCTGACCGAGTCGGTCGAGGAGATTGCCCACACCCTGCGTCCGGAACTGGAATGCACGCCGACCGAGATCGAGCGTGCCCTTAACGACGTGCAGGCGCTCGATCCCCTCGGGGTCGGCGCGCGTTCGGTGGGCGAATGCATCGAGCTGCAACTGCGGCAGCTGGATCCGACGACCCCCGGCTACAACACCGCGATCGAGATCGCCCGCCACCATCTTGATCTGGTCGCACAGCGCGAGCTGTCACTGCTGCGCCGCGAGCTGCGCACCACCGAGGAAGAAATCGCGGCAGCGCTGGCCCTGGTGCGTTCCTGCCACCCGCGCCCGGGCGCGCAGGTGAGCGCCGGCAAGGCCGAGTACGTGGTGCCGGACGTATTCGTGCGGCGCACCGAGCGCGGCTGGGGGGTGGAGATCAATGCGGCGACCCTGCCGCGGGTGCGCCTCAACCAAAGCTACGCCAATCTCATCGGCCGCAACACCAGCCACGCCACCATGCGCGCGCAGCTGCAGGAAGCGCGCTGGCTGCTGAAGAGCCTGGAAATCCGCCACGAGACACTGATGAAAGTCGCGCGCTCCATCATCGAGCGGCAGACGGCGTTCCTCGATCACGGCGAGGAGCACATGCGGCCGATGATCCTCAAGGACATCGCCGCAGCGATCGGCATGCATGAATCGACCATCTCGCGGGTGAGTTCCGGCAAGTACATGCACACGCCGCGCGGGGTTTTCGAACTGCGCTACTTTTTCTCCAGCCAGGTCGAGGGCCGCGACGGTTCCGGCACCTCCTCGACGGCCATTCGCGCCAAGATCAGGAAACTCATCAAGGACGAAAATCCGGACGACCCGCTGAGCGACGGCCGCCTCGCGGAACTGCTCTCGGGTGAAGGAATACCGGTGGCCCGCCGTACGGTCGCGAAATACCGCGAGGCCATGGGACTTGCCACCTCCAACGAGCGCCGTCGCGCGGGTCAGCAGCCAAGTTAACGAACGAACGGAATACATACAGCCAACCAACAGGAGACGACTATGCAGCTCAATGTCACCGGGCACCACGTCGCAGTCACCGACTCGTTACGGGGCTATGTCCATAAGAAGCTCGAACGCATCGGGCGGCATTTTGAACAGGTCATCGACGTGCACTGCGTGTTGACAGTGGAAAAGCTGCAGCAGAAGGCCGAAGCAACCCTGCACGTGAGCGGCAACGCCATCCACGCGGACGCTACCGAGGAGAACATGTACGCGGCCATCGATCTCTTGGCGGACCGGCTCGATCGGTGCATCAAGAAGCACAAGGAAAAGCGCGCCGATCATCACGCGGCGGAGGCGCGCCGCTCGCTGCGGGAGTAGGTTGGGCTGACATGCGCATCATCATCCTCAGCGGGCTGTCGGGCTCCGGCAAGAGCGTGGCGCTGCACATGCTCGAGGACCTCGGCTACTACTGTATCGACAACATTCCCGCCGCCCTGCTGAAGCCCTTCATCTCCTACACGGTGCGCACCCCCGGGGGCACTTACCAGCGCACCGCCATCGGTCTTGACGCCCGCAATACGGCGGCGGAAATCGCCACCGTGCCGCAGCTGATCGATGAGTTGAAGCGCAGCGGCATGCATTGCGAGGTGATCTATCTCACCGCCGCGGAGGACGAGCTGCTGCGGCGCTTCGCCGAGACCCGCCGCAAGCACCCGATGAGTCGCGATGATGTCAGCCTGCGCGAGGCGATCGCGCTCGAGCGGCAGCTGCTCGAGCCGATCCTGCTGGTCGCGGACCTGGTGATCGACACCTCGCGCATGGGCGTCCACGCGCTGCGCGACATCATCCACCATCGCGTCGCGGGCCGCGTGGGGCGGCTGTCGATCACCTTCGAGTCCTTCGGCTTCAAGCACGGCATCCCGGGCGAGGCGGACTTCGTGTTTGACGCGCGCGCACTGCCCAACCCCTACTGGGAACCGGGACTGCGCAACCTCACGGGCCGTGACCCGGAAGTTATCCGCTTCCTGGAAACGCACACCAACGTGGCGCGGCTCATCGATGATATCGCCGGCTTCATGCGCGCGCGGGTGCCGGAGTACCAGGCGAGCAACCGTGGCTACCTGACCGTGGCGGTAGGCTGCACCGGCGGCCAGCACCGCTCGGTGTATATCGTGGATCGGCTCGCGGAGAAGTTCGCCGCTGAGTTCACCAACGTCACCGCGCGGCACAACAACCTGCCCGGCGCGCAGCTGTTCCATCCCGGGCCGCGCGCCGCGACCGCCAGCACCGGCTCCTGACGCTCTCCAAGCGCCCCGACTGGCCCGCTGCCTGGCCAATCTAACTAGGTCGCTTGAGCCACTCCGGCGGCGGTCATGACGGCGGGCAGCTTCTCGCCGCTCATGAATGCCAACAGCGCGCCGCGCGCCTCCATCGCATCCTTGTAGCCGAGCGCGATGAGCGCGCGGGTATAGCCCG
>JANWKL010000091.1 GCA_025451375.1 Steroidobacteraceae bacterium | reverse complement strand
CGATCGACTACCAGGTGAAGGCGACGCTGCTGAACGCCGCTGGTGCCAATGCCAGGACGCTCGCGGATATCCCGGTGACCATTACCGGCACCATGACGAAACCAACCATCCGTCCGGATCTGGGCGGGCTGGCCAAGGCGCGTGTACAGCAGGAAGTCGACAAGCACAAGGACGAGCTGAAGCAGCAGCTGCAGAACAAGCTGCAGGGAATTTTCAAATAAGTGCGCTGCTCTTGGCGGCGTCGCGGTAGAGCCACGCCACGAGCACGCCGAGCACCACGGTCAGCATGCCGTCGAAAATGATCTGCCGCGCCACGAGACCACCCGGCAGCGGCTGCACTGCGAAATAAATCAGGTAGGTCGGGACTATGGCCAGCAGCGCCACCGCGAGCCCGTAGCGGGCGCCCTGCGCCAGCCACGGCTTGGATTCCACGCCGCGGGAGTAGATCCACACCAACGCGCCGGACATGAGCGCGTGCGCCAGGATCATCAACGGGAAGAACCGCTGCTGATCGTTATCGGATCGGAACAGGTTGCCGAGCTGCTGGTAGTCGTGGTGCAACAACACCCCGTGGACCACGAAGCTGCCCAGGAACCAGACGACAAATACAACCACCCAGGCAAGGATGAATTTCACTTGGACCCCCGAAGCTGTACAGCCGCCCCGGTGAGCCGCAGCGGCGGCGGCCAGAATACGCTTGCGCCGCCGTGCTGCAAGCGCTGAGCGACGGGGCGCTTCGGCTCAGGCCGACGGCCCGCGGGGAGGCGCGGCACGTTGCACGAAGCTGACGTAACCGGCCAGGAACTGCTTCAGCTGCTCCTCGATGGTCGCGTCCTTGAGCGCACCGGACTCATCGAACACGGCGCCCGCGCGCGAGACCATGAGGCGTCCGCCGAACCAGGCGTGGGTGCCCAGGGTACGCAGCACCGGTAGCCACGCGCTCTGGCTAAGGGTCGTGCCGAAGCCCCCGGGGGATGTCCCGATGACCGCGAACGGCCGGCCCGTGAACACGCGTTTGATGTCAGCCGACGGGCGCGACAGCCAGTCGATCGCGTTCTTGAACACGCCGGGGATGCTGTTGTTGTATTCGGGCGTAACGAGGAGCACGCCGTCGGCCGCGACGATGGCCTCCTTCAGTTGGCTCACGGTCGCCGGAATTCCCTGCGCCTCGACGTCACCATCGTAAAGCGGAATGCCGCGGATGCTGCCCACCTCGAGCATGGTATCGGGCGGCATGAGCCGAACCGCAGCGCGCAAGAGGGCGCTGTTGTAGGAGGCGCGGCGCAGGCTGCCGGAAATCCCGAGGAGCTTGGTCATTGGGCCCTCAGGCGAGCCCAAGGAACACTGCGAGCGCGCGGTTCACTGCAACCAGCGTCTCACCCTGCAAATGCCCGATAGTCTTCCCTACCTTGGCGCGGGCGATGGTCTGCGGCTTATCCACCATGATCTGGGAAGGTTTTCTGAGGCCATTAGTGGCGCTGGGCTCGACCAGGATCCGAAACAGTGGTGCTTCGCGCAACTCCCCGGTAACGGGAAGGATGGTCAGGGACGGATGGGCGTCGAAGAGATCCGACTGAATGACTAAAGCGGGACGAGGCTTGCCGTAGTCTGCGGGCAGCGCGATGGTGACCAGATCCCCGCGTTTCATTTCCAGCCGTCCCGATCTGCCACCTTCTCCAGCCACTTAAGTGTCCTTGATTCCAGCGGGTCCTTGCGAATCGCGAGCGACTGACGGCGACACTCCTGTGCAAATCCCGCGCGCCGCGTATCCGGAACCCAGATCTGCACAGGCCGCAGGCCGGCCCGCCGCAACGCGGAGCGGTGCTTCTGTACTCTCGCGGACACCCGCGCGCGCTCAGTCATGTTTGAAGATCCTGTGGCACTCCGTTACATGTAACATTATAGAAGCGTGGCCCTGTTACATGCAACGCCGCCGGCGACGACGGGCTCAGCCCTTGAGCTTCGCCGCCACCCGCCGATACGCCTCCCGGAACGGGATACCTTCGGTGACCACCAGGCGGTTGGCTTCCTCGGCCGCGTGAATGGCTGGATCGAGCCGGATCGCGCTGGGTCGGAACTGCAGCGCTTCAATGGCGGCCGGAAGAATGGCGAGCGTGGCGTGCGCCAGATCGATGCCGCGGAACAGCGGGAACTTCAGCAGCTGCAGGTCACGGTGGTAGCCGGACGGGAGCTTGGCGCAGATGGCGAGCGCTTCGGTGAGACACGCCTGGGCGCTGGCGGAGCGGCCACGCAGCAGCTCGAACAAATCCGGGTTGCGCTTCTGCGGCATGATGGAGGAGCCGGTGGTGAACGCTTCGCCGAGTGTCAGGAAGCCAAACTCGGAAGTTGCGAACAGCACCACGTCGGCGGCGAAGCGCCCGAGATCCTGCATCAGGAGCGTAATTTCAAACAACACCTGCGCCTCGGCCTTGCCGCGCGACAGCTGCACCGCGGTCACCGGTTGTTGGATCGCCGCGAAGCCGAGCGCGGCGCGGGTCGCTTCGCGATCGATGGGCAGCCCGGGCGTGCCGTAGCCGGCCGCCGAGCCCAAAGGGTTCTGGTCCACGCGGCGCAGCACCGCCATGAGCCCCTGCGCATCGTCGCGCAGTTCGGCGGCAAAACCCCCCGCCCACAATGCCACCGAGCTCGGCATCGCCTGCTGCAGGTGGGTGTAGCCGGGAAGTACGATGTTGGCTGCCCGCGCGCCGAGGGCGTCGAGCGCGGCGGCGACGGTGTGTGCGCCGTCGCTCAAGGTACCCAGCGCCTCGCGCAGGTACAGGCGGACGGCGGCGAGCACCTGGTCGTTGCGCGAGCGACCGAGGTGGATGCGCGCGCCCGCCGCGCCGATGCGCGCGGTCAGGCGCCGCTCGAGCGCGGTCTGACCATCCTCATCCGCAAGCTCGATGCGCCACGCCCCGCGCGCGTGCTCCGCCGCGAGGCCGGTGAGCCCGTCGCGGATTGCTGCGAGGTCGGCCGCCGACAACAGTTGTTGCGTGTGCAGCATTTGCGCGTGCGCGATGGAGGCACGCACGTCGTGGGCCACCAGACGCTCATCGAGCGCGTAGTCCTCGCCCGCCGTGTACTCGAGCACGCGCGCATCGAGCGGCACGCCTTTGTCCCACAGTCGCGTCATGGAGCACCCTGCTGCTCCGCCGGCGTGAGCGCGTTGATGTCCGCGACGATGAGGGTGCCGGTGCCTTCATTGGTGAACACCTCACCGAGGATTCCTTCAGGGGCCTTGTAGGACACCACGTGCACGCGCCGTACACCGCCGCGGATCGCGTCCTCGATGGCCTTGGCCTTCGGCAGCATGCCATCGGCAATGTGACCGTCTTCGTGCAGCTTTTTCAGCCCGCGCAGGTCGGTGTAGGAGACCAGCGAGCCCGGATCGGCGAGGTCACCGAGGATGCCGGGCGCTCCCGTGCACAGGATGAGCTTCTCCGCGGCGAGCGCCGCGCCGATGGCAGCCGCCACCGTGTCGGCGTTGATGTTGAGCAGCGTTCCGGAGGCATCCGCCGACAGCGGGCTCACCACTGGCATGAGACCGTTGTCCAGCAGCTTCTTCAGCACCGTGGGGTCCACCGCGTCGATGTCGCCGACGAAGCCGTAGTCGATCAGCTCGCCGCTGGAGTCGAGTTTCACCGGCGGGCGCTTGTGGGCCCGCACCAGGCCCGCGTCAACGCCGCTGATGCCGACCGCGTCAATGTTGAGATCGCGGCAGATGCCGAGCACGCGCGTGTTGATGAGGCCGTTCAACACCATCGCGGTGGCGTCGATGGATTTCTGGTCGGTGATCCGCCGGCCTTCCACCATGCGGGTCGGCACGCCGAGCGCGGCCGAGAGCTCCGTGAGCTGCGGGCCGCCGCCGTGCACCAGCACCACGCGCACGCCGAAGAAGTGCAGGATCGCGATCTGCTCGACCAGCACGCGCGTGGCGTTCTCGTCGGCGAACACCCCGCCGCCGACCTTCACCACGAAGGTCTTGCCCTTGTACATGCGGATGTAGGGCGCGGCGTTCTTGAGCGCGTGGATGGCGAGAGCCTGGTCGCTGCGATGCATGATCATGGGGGCGCGCGTTCCTGTTGAGGGTCTAGGGCTTGAGTAACTGGTGGAGTACGGCCATCTGCGTCGGCAGCCGGTTGTGAGCCTGCAGCTGCACGACGCTGCGCGGTCCGTCGAGCACGGCGTCCGCGATGGCGGTGTTGCGGCGCACCGGCAGGCAGTGCATCACACGGCAGGCGGGTGCGGCTGCAAACCAATCCGCGCGCACACACCAGTCGGTGAGCGATGCGCGCAGGTGTGCATCGGCCGCCGGGTCGCCGTAGCAACTGGTGGCGCCCCATTCTTTTACATAGAGGATGTCGGCCGCTTCCAGTGCCTCGGCGCGATCGCTGGTCTCGCGCACACTGCCGCCGGAGCTCGCCGCCGCCTGGCGCGCGCGCTCCATGATCGCTGGCGGCAGTGCAAATCCTTCCGGGCGCAGCACCGTTACGTCCATGCCGCGCTGCGCCGCCATGTGCAGCGCGGCGGCAGGAACTGCGAGCGGCAGTGCCCGCGGATGCCATGCCCACGACAGTACGAAACGTGCGGCCCGCGGCACCGCCAGATCATTCAGCGTCTTCCAGTCGGCGAGCGCCTGGCAGGGATGGTTGGCCGCAGATTCAAGATTAATGAGTGGCTTGTCGATGAGCTGCGCCATCTGTCCGAAGGTGGTCTCAGCCAGGTCGTGGGCGAGATCCTTACCTTCAGCGAAGGCGCGGATGCCGAGCGCGTCGCAATAGGACGCGAGGACCGGCAGCGCCTCGCGCACATGCTCGGCCGCGGCGCCGTTCATCACGACTGCGTCGCGCGTTTCGAGCAGCCAGCTGCCCTGGCCCGGGTTGATCACAAAGGAGCTGCCGCCCAGGCGCAGCATCGCGGTCTGGCAGGAGGCGAGGGTGCGCAGCGACGGGTTGAAGAACACGAGCCCGAGGATCTTGCCCGTGAGGGCATGCGGCTCAGGCTGCTTTTGCAGGCGCTGGGCAAGCTCCAGCAGCGCCAGCACTTCATCGCGCGGCATTTCCGCCAGGTCAACGAAGCGCTTCACGCCAGATCCCTGAGTGCACCACTCAACATGTCCACGTGCTCCTCCTCGAGGATGAACGGCGGCAGCAGGCGCAGGATGTTCGGATCGCTCGCGCTACCGACGAGGATGCCGCCTTCGAGAAGCTCCGCCTGCAGTTGCTTCGCCGGCCGCGTGGTGCGCAGTCCGATCAGCAGGCCCGCCCCCTGGCTGGCGGACACCGGACCCACGACGCAGGTCTTGCGGACGTACTCGCCGAGGCGTTGCACGCGCTCCAGGAGTCGCTCAGCCTCGATCGCATCCAGCACCGCCTCGATCGCGGCGCACGCCAGCGGGCCACCGCCGAAAGTGGTGCCGAGGGAGTCGCTCTTGAGCGTGGCCGACACTACCGGCGACATCATGAGGGCCGCGCACGGGAAGCCGTTGCCAAGCGCCTTGGCGGTGGTGAGCATGTCAGGCAGCACGCCGTAGAGATTGGCCGCGAACGGCTCGCCGCTGCGGCCGACACCGCACTGCACCTCATCGAATATCAGGAGCGCCCCGACTTCATCGCAACGCTTGCGCAACGCGGTGAGAAACGGCGCGCCCAGATCCACCGCCCCGGCAAGGCCCTGCACCGGTTCGACGATCACCGCCGCGGTCTGCCCCGTGACCTGCGCCGCGATCGCCGCCAGATCGCCACGCGGGATGAAGCTCACGTCAAACGGCGTGCGCGGGAATCCATAACCCTTCGCCTTCGCGCCCCAGGTCACGGCACCGGCGGCCGCCGTGCGCCCATGGAAGGCGCCTTCAATGGCGGCAATGTGCGGCCGGCCGGTCATGCGCAGGGCGACCTTGAGCGCGTTTTCGTTGGCCTCGGCGCCGCTGTTCACGAAAAAGACGCTCGCCAGCGGCAGTCGCGAGAAGCGCACCAGGCGCTCCGCGGCGCGCGAGCGCACCTGCATCGCAACCGCGTTGCTCTGGAACTGGCACGCCTGCGCCTGGCGCGCGAGCGCCGCGGTCCAGGCCGGATGTGCGTAGCCCAAGGCTGCGACGGCATGTCCACCGTACAGGTCGAGCACCCGCTCACCGCGGCTGTTGGTGAGCCACACGCCTTGCGCGGACACAACTTCCAGCGGGTACCGGGAAAACACGGGTGCAAGAAAATCCGCGGCAGCTTTCATGTGCTTCAGGTCCAGCCCGGCGCTGGCGCGGTGAGGCCGGTGGTTTCCGGCAACGCGAACAGCCGGTTCATCCATTGCACCGCGCCGCCGGCGGCGCCCTTGGTTAGATTGTCGATGGCGCACATGATCGCCACCGTGCCGTCTTTGGCGACCGCGGACAGATGCGCGTAGTTGCTCGCCACCACGTTTTTCAGGCGCGGCGCTGCGTCACCGACGCGAATGAACGGCGCGTGGGCATAAAAATCCCGCAGCGCCGTCAGCACCTGCGCGGTATCGAGCGGCCGGCTCGCCGCCGCCTGCACCGTGACGTGGATGCCGCGGGCGAACGGACCGGAGTGCGGTACGAAGGCGAACTGCGCCGCGATACCCGCGGCCGCGCGCGCGCAGGCCGCGACTTCCGGCGCGTGGCGATGCCTGAGCGCGCTGTAACTGTAGAGGTCGCTGCTGCGCAGCGGATGATGCGTGCCCTCGACGGGCTTGCGACCTGAGCCGGTGCTGCCGGTGACGCCACTGACGAACAGATGCGGCGTCACGATTCCAGCGGCGAGGAGCGGCACGGCCGCGAGCAGGATCGCCGTGGCGAAGCACCCGGGGTGCGCGATGTGCGGCGTGTCGGCTTTGGCAAGATGTTCCGGCAGCGCGCAGGTGAACTCACTCAGGCGTTCGGGCGCGGCGTGCGGGTGGGCATAAACCGCGCTGTAGGCCTCGCTCGAGGCGTAGCGGAAATCCGCCGATATGTCGACCACGCGCGGGTGCGTCCCGGCGCGCTGCGCGCCGCTGAGGAAGGCATCGATCAGACCTGCAGAGACGCCGTGCGGGGCCGCGGAAAACACTGCGGAGTGGGACGTTGCGTTGATCAGGGCGGCGACCTCGGCCTGGGACTTGAAGCGCTCCTCGGGATAGGCGGCGCCAAGGTGCGGGAAGGCGTCGGCGACGCGCTCGCCGGGCTTACTGTCCGACATCACGGCTGCGAGCGTGAAGTTCGGGTGCGCGGCGATGAGCCGCAGCAGCTCGCCGGCGACGTAGCCGGTGCCGCCGAGCACGACGGCCGGAATCCGCGCGCTCATTGCACCGCCGTGGCTTTCAGCCCCAGCGCTTCGATCACGCAGTCCCCGAGCGCTGCGCCGTTGCTCAGGGCGTTGAACGCCGGGACCTTCATCTGCTCGGTGATGATCTCGACACCGACCTGGTTGTCCGTGGCGGGCCCGGTGACCACGCACGGCTCGATCATGAAGCGCTCGCGCAAGAGCTTCACGCCGCCCCAGGCCGCCACCGGATCGTTGGCCGAGAGGATCACCGCCGAGAGGGCGGCCCGTATGTCCGGGCATTCGAGAATGGCGTCCACGCCGTAGCTGCCGAGGATGCCGTCGCCGAGCTCGAACACCACCACGTCGGGTTTGCCCGCCGCCAGTCCGCTCAACATGGTGCGGGTGAGTGCCGGACCGTTGACCCGCGTGGTCGTGACAATCCCGAGATCGGTGAAAATGCTGCAGCGGCGTGCGCCCGCGTCCTCCATGGCGAGGATGTCGCGGCGCAGCGAGACGCCGGTGGCCTTGAAGGCATCGACGGTGAGCCCGCGGTGGCGCATGCGGGCGATGACCGCGCAGGCGGCGGCGGTCTTGCCCGCTTCCATGCAGGTGCCGGCGAGCGCCACCACCGGCACGCCGCGGGCGTCCAGTGGTGCATTCAGGTCGAGGGGTTTCACGCCCACGCGCGCTGGCACCCCGATGCGTTCGCCGAGGTACGGGAAGTTGAGTGCCACGCCGAGCACGCGGCAGTCAAACGGCTTGCCCTTGTCCGGATTGATGGAATCACAGATCCCGAGCACGCCGCCGATGTTGAGTATCTGGATGATGTCGCCCGGCTGGACGGTTGCCGGCACGTGACCGGAGTAACCGAACAGCGCGCGGCGGTGACCCAGCGCGCCGGCGACCACGTCACCCTTGCCGACCTTGGCCATGCGGCCGCTGGTGAGTTCGAGGCTGTTGTAAGTCGACTTGTTGGTGAGCACCTCGACCACCACCACCACGCCTTCCTCGGCGGGGATGTCGGTGGCGATACGCACCTCGTGCGACAGGCCGCAGGCCTGCGTCACGGAGGCGAGCTTGTCGACGACCACGCTGCGCATGTTGCCGACCACGTTCAAGGTTCCTTCGCAACCGCGCGCTCGCCCGCGCGGGTGTAGAAGACGCCCGGCAGCGAGACGATGCGTGAGAACCCGAGCGAATCGCTCGCCGACCATTCACCTGCCGACTCGCCGTACACGCCCCTGGAGGCGGCCATGAGCGAGTAGGGAGAATCGACGCCCTCGATGAAGAGGCTGCCGGTGCGCAGCAGGAGGTGCACCTCCCCGGTGACGCGCGCCTGCGACGAGAGGAACAGTGCCTCGATGTCGCGGCACACCGGATCGAGCAGCTGGCCCTCGTGCACGAGATCTCCGTAGGTCTGCGCCAGCAGTTCCTTGATGCGCTGCTGGCGTCCGGTCAGCACCAGCTTCTCGAGCTCGCGATGCGCGTTGAGGAGTACGTCCGCTGCCGGCGCCTCGAAGGCGACGCGGCCCTTGGTGCCGATTATGGTGTCGCCCAGGTGAATGCCGCGACCAATGCCAAAGGGTGCCGCGAGTGTTTCGAGTGCCTCGATGATGGCAACCGGGGAGAGCGCCTTGCCGTCGAGCGTGACTGGCACGCCCTGACGAAAGCCCAGCACGTGGCGCGCCGCTGCGCGCGGCTGCGTGAAAGCGTCGCGGCTCAAGAGCCAGGCGTCCTCGGGAATACTGCCCGAGGAGGTGAGTGTTTCCTGGCCGCCGATGGTTACCCCCCACAGGCCCCGGTTGACCGAATACTTTGCCCCGGTCGGCGGGACCGGCAGGCCGCGCGCCTGCAGGTAGGCGAGCTCGTCCTGGCGCTTGAACGCCTGGTCGCGTACCGGCGCGAGCACCTTGAGGTCCGGTGCGAGCGTGCGCAGGGCAACCTCGAAGCGCACCTGATCATTGCCGGCCGCGGTGCAGCCGTGCGCGATCATGTCCGACCCAAGCTGTTGCGCCATCCGCGCGATGGTCTGCGCCTGCATGACGCGCTCGGCGCCGACACACAGGGGATACAGCTGGCCGCGCCGCACGTTCCCCATGATGAGAAACCGCAGCACCTGCTCGAAGTAGTCGGCGCGCGCATCCACCTGGTGGTGCGCCACGGCGCCGAGCGCACGCGAGCGCATCGCGAGCTCACGCGCCGCGCCCGCGTCGATGCCGCCGGTGTCGACCGTCACGGTAATCACCGGGCGTTGCTGCGTTTCCTTGATCCACGGCACCAGGAAGGAGGTGTCGAGACCGCCGGAATAGGCAAGAACAATGGGCGTAACACCCGTATTGGGGAGCGTGCTGGGCATGGTGGTCAGATCCGGAAGAGCGTGCGCAGGCGGCTGACGAGCTCTTCCTGGGCGCGCGCGTTGGCGGTGGCTATGAATATGGTGTCGTCGCCGGAGATGGTGCCGGCGACTTCCGGCCATTCGGCCTTGTCGATCGCGACTGCGACGCTTTGTGCCGCGCCGATGGTCGTGCGCAGCACCGCGATCGAGGGTCCGGCGCGGTTCAGGGTACGCACGAACTGCGCCAGCGCGCCGAAGTCGCCGTTGGCCCGGGTCACTTCATCCGGCGGCAGCACGTAGCGGCCGCGCGCCTTGAGCACACCCAGGTCGCGCAGATCGCGGCTGACCGAGGACTGGTTGACGTCGTGGCCCTCCTTCTTCAGCAGGCGCACCAGATCCAGCTGCTTGCCGACCATTCCGGCGCGCAGGATCCGCACGATGGCGCTGCGACGCTCGAGTTGCTGCGCGTCGCTCAGCATGGCGGAATTCTATTGAGCATAAACATGCGCATATGGTGCATTTTAATGCGTTGGAACGCAAGCGCTGGCGAGCGCGGCCTCGCAGGCGTGGGTCGCCAGCCGCGTGAATCTACCGCCGGCTGGTTAAGTAGTTATGGCGGACCCGCGGCTGGCACGGCCGCATCCGCTCGTGTGGTCGTCAGCGCTCGATGGAGTACACGAGATCCGCGCCGCGCGCCTGGCCGGCCTCGATCTTCACGGCCCAGTGGTCCCCGAGGGTGTAGCGCAGCTTGATGGTGTTGAGCTGCTGGGTGAGGCTGACGCCGTAACTCACGTACAACCGTGGCGACAGGTAACGGCCGAGCACGAGTGAGGTCTCGTTGGTGATGTCGGATTCGACGCTCACGTCCTGGATGCCCACGAGCGAGCCGTACTGCTGCCCCAGAATCGCGGCGGCCTGCCCGACCGCGAGGTTGCCGGCGCCGCTGCCGTTGCTGCCGGGGGCACTGCTGAGTGAGCCGCCGGAGAGGATCAGCGACTGGATCTGCGACTGGGGCAACGGCGGGTTGGAGAAGAACGACAGATGCGGTGACTGCAAGGTGCCGCGCACATCAACGCCGGCGGTCACGTCGGGAAATTCCTTTTGGGCGCGCAAGTTGATCACCGGGTTGTCGACCGGCCCACCGCTGAAGAGCAGGTGCCCGTACTGGATATCGAGCTTGCGGCCATAGGCGGTGTACTTGCCCTCCGCCACCGACAACTCACCCTTGGCGTGCGTGATGGCATCGTAGCCATTGATGATGGTGATGTTGCCGCCGATGCGGGCGGTCAGCCCCGACGCATCGACGTTGACCCGCTCGCCGACATTGAGCGTGATGGTGCTCACCACCTCGAAGCGCTTGGTGGGGTCGTCCACTTCGCTGCCGACGATCACCTCATCCTGGGATGCGCGTACCGCGTTGGTGATGTCCCGCGGGGCGATTTTCGCGAACGGCACCGTGACCTGGCCCGTGACCCCGATCTTGTGCCCGTTGATGTTGAAGTCGAGATTTGGCGAGGCGTCGATCTGTGCTTCCGGAACGTCGGCAACCCGCAGGTTCTCACCCTGCAGGTGGAACTTTCCGTACGCCAGGAGATTGCGCCACTCGAGGTGTCCGCCCACGGTCACCGTGCCGGCGCCGGCGTGCGCACCGCCCTGGAAATCCAGTCCGGCATCGGTGAGGTGCGCGTCAAAGCCGACCTGGCGCAGGCGCAGATTGACCTGGTAGTTGTTGATCTCACCGTCGGCGAGCTTCACCTCGCCCGTCAGGAGGGGCGTGCCCAGCGTGCCGGCCGCCTTCAGGTCCACATCCAGATGTCCCGCGGCCCGGTCCACGTCCGGAAAGTACAGCGACAGCAGGCCAACCTCGGCGGTGTGCGCGTGCAACTCGCCACTCAGGGGCATGTCTTGCCAATGCGCCAGCGTTTCTACGGGCGATGTCTTTTGCGCATACGTTGCTATCGGTGATGTTCCCCGCCGAGTGCGCTGCGCCTGGAACGCGCCCGACAGCGTTCCGACCTCGCTCTCGGTGAGCGCCAGTTCGGCACTGATCGCGGCCGGCGTCGCCGCCAGCGTGATGACCCCCGAGCCGATGTTGGTGTGTTCGAGCCTGCGGCTGGCGAGCTTGTGGATGAGCACCGCGTTGTTGAGTTCCGCGCGCAGCGTTCCGGTCACCGGCAGCTGTGCGCCGCCCGCCAGGCGTGCCAGCGCGTTGACCATGCCCCGATATTCGACCGCAGGCGTCATGCCGGCGGTGAGGGAATTGAGCGGCAGCTGGTTGGCCATCACGGTGCTCGACCAGCGCGCCGGCGTCCACTCGCCGTCGGCGCAGATACTGCCCGGCTCACCCACGAGGCACAGCCATTCCACGCGCACATGCCCCAGTGAGGCCGTGAGGTCCACCGGACGCTCGAGCGCGAGTTGCAGCGACTCGTTGCCCTTGATGGCGAGCGCGTCGAGCTGACCACGGAAGACACCGTGGGAGTAGGCACCGGTAGCGGCGGCGTGCGCTGCCAGGCCGGTTGCCGTGGCGGCGAGCTGCACGTGGTAGCCGGCGGGCGGACCGTTGAGCGTGAGTGCCACCGTATCCACGGTGCGGCCGCCGTAGGTCAGCTTGCGTACGCGCGCTTCGATTTTCGATGCCTCATGCTCCGCGCCTGGGTTGAAGTTGATGTCGGCGTCGAGGCCGTCGATCTTGATGCCCTGGTAGTCGATGCCGCCGCCATGACCGCTCGCCACAATCGCAGGATCACTGAGCGTCCCGCGCACGTTCCCCGCAAGCTTGAGTACACCGCGGCTCCCCGGAGCGAGGAGCCCCAGGTCCTGGGTAGTCACCGCGAATCGCAAATCCACCGGCTCGTTGATGCGTCCGTCGAGCGCCAGGCTCGCCGAACCGAGCCCCACGCGCAGGTTGTCGAAACCCCAGTTGGCAGCCGTGCGCGTCACCGTGCCGCTGCCGCTCGCCGCCACGCCGCGCACCTTGCCGGACAGACCGGTGAAACTCGCGCTCAGCGTGCCTGCTTCGTCGAAGCCGCGGCCGTTGGCCGCGAACGCGAAGGCGACGCTGCCGGGCAGATCCCCGCGGAACAGGCCGGGATTGATGCCGGTCGCACGGCCATTCACGGACCAGGTTTCTGCCGGCGCCCACGTCACGACGCCGCTGGCGTTCGCGTGCCCATCGAACAGGTCGACTTCCGCGGGTGCGAAGGCGAAGTTGTCCTTGCCGAGCGTTCCGGTAAGGTCGACCGGCATTTCGGGGAAGTCCGCGGCCCGGCCGCGGCCGCTTAAGCGCACCTTGTACGGCAGGATCCCCTGCAGCGTGAAAGTCCCCGCCGCGCTGCGCACCGCCACGTATCGGCCGACGAGCGGCCAGCGAAAGTCATTCCAGCTGCCGCGCAGATCCAGCAGCGGCCCCTTGTCGACGATGCCGAAGGTGCCGGAGCCGACGGCGTGCGCGCCGGAAGCCAGGTGACGGACTTCCATGTGCGTCGCGGTGAGCACACGGTTGGCGTAGTGACCGGCAAACTGTCCGGCGAACTCGCCCGCATGCAGGCCGGCCGGAGTAACCGGGCCGTGGCCTTCGAAGCCGTTGGCATCGCCGGAGACCGCCAGGTGACCGGTGATGTTGCCCAGCAGCGGGGCGTTCACTCCCCATGGGGTCAGATCAAACTTGCGCACCACGGCATCGCCCACCCAGCGCCAGTGGTTGGTCAGATCACGCATCTGGCCTGAGACGTCGGCAGTGAAGGGACTGACACTGTGCGCGACGATGTTGAGTACGTTCAGATCGCCACGGCCGGTGCCGGATACGGTGTAGGCAGGCTGGCCGGGCGGCTGCCACTGGATGCGCCCCTTGACCTCCATGCCGAGCGGATCGGCGGCGAGCAGTTCACCGATCGCGCTGATGTGCGCATCCTCGAGCTCGCCATCCGCCTGGAAGAAGCGGATGACCTTGTGACGGAGGACCGCGGCGCCGTTGATATCGCGCGCCGTGAGGGTGACGCCGTTGAACACGGTGAGCCTCGCCTGGTCGACGCGCGCCTGCTCGATGCTGATCAGGAGCCAGCGTGGCAGGAACAAGGGCGGCGAGGAGGTGGGCGGGCGCGTGCGGCGTTTTACCTGGATCAGGGCATTGTGCACGTGTCCCGAGGACACGCGGATCGTCTGCAGCATGAGCGGCGCGAGCATCACCTGGCCGTCGATGTCGGTGAAGGTGAGATGCACCAGGTCGTGATCAATCTCCACGCGGTCGACATGTACGCCCGAGGCAAGGGTGCCGCTGACGCCGCTGATGTCGAGCTGCACCCCGCCGATGCGATGCGGAACGTGGCGCGCGACGAACTGCAGCCCGCTTTGCGTGCGCACCGCCGACCAGATGATCACCGCCGGTACGGCGATGACCAGGAACACCAGTACGCAGGCGAGGATGAGGAGCAGGCGTCGCATGGGTGGCGGCTACAACTTCGGTGAGAAGTTGATATGCAGGCGCGGGCCGGCCCCGGGCATGTTGAGCGCCTGCGCCACGTCGATGCCCACGGTCATCACCGGCAGTCGCACCCGCAGGCCAACGCCGACCGAATAATACAGATGGGTGCCGAAGTGATCGAAGGCGTTGCCGTAGTCGATGAAGGTGGCGACCCCTAAATTCTTCGGCAGGTCGCGGATCACTTCGACCGTGCCGGTCACCATGTCCTTGCCGCCGACCTTGATCGTGCCGGCGACGCTCTGGCAGCTGCCGTCGGCGTTGCGCAGGAACTGGCCGTTGGTGCCCTGGGTACACACCGGTTCGGTCGGCGACAGTTCGTTGTAGTAAAAGCCACGCACGCTGTTGTCGCCGCCGGCGAAGAAGCGGTAGATCGCGGGCAGGCTGCTGAACCCTGACACGAGACTTGCGCCCACCTCGTCGCGCAGCAACAGGTGCCAGCCGGAGGTGATCTGGAACACGCGCTCCGCCTGGGCGTGCAGCTGGATGAAGTTGGAGTTCGATCCCAGCGCCCGGTCCGAACCGCGCACTTCTGCGAAAAACGGGTGTTCGAACAGCGCTTCACCGTAATAGCCCTGGGGCACCGAGGCGACATCGATCTCCGGCAGCAGCATGCTGTCAGTCGCATTGCCATTGATGGTCTCGCTGGTGGTGTGCACTCCGCTGAGCGCCGCCACGTACTGCCAGCGGCCGCGCACGGTGGTGACGCTCGGGCCGATCGACTGGGTGTAGGCGGTCACGTCGGCGAGCGTCTGCTGCTCGATCTGGGCGCGCAGCGCGAAATTCTCGACCGCCGGATCGCCGATCGGTATGGCGTAGCGGGCCTGCACGTTGTAACGGGTGACCTGGGCGGCCTGCACCTGCAGGCTGAAGCTGTGGCCGCTGGTGTTGAGCAGCCGATCCTCGAAGCCGAGCGTGACCCGTGCGCCGGTATCCGTGGCGTAGCCGGGTGCAAACGAGTAGTTGTTCTTGCGGCGCGGGTCGGCGTGGATGTCGAGGGGCACGGTGTGCTCCTTGCGGTCCGGGTCCCCCGGCTGGACTTCGAGATTCACGAAGTAACGCGCGTCGTCGAGCGCGAACTGGGTGTGCAGCACCTGCGTCAGATCAAAAAAGTCGCCCTCGTGATAGCGCAGGTAGCGCCGCACCAGTCCATCCTTGATGGCGTTCTGCCTGATCGTGGTCTTGCCAAAGCGGTAACGCTCACCGGTGTCGAGCTCGAGGGCGATGTTCGCCACGTGGTTCGGCGGATCGACGACCAGCTCGGTGCGCAGCATTTTGGCGTCGAAGTAGCCGTAGGTCGCCGCGGTGCGCTGCATGTCGGTCTTGATGGCTTCGTACTCCGCGTGGTTCAGGCGGTCACCCGCGTGCGGGGCGCGTGCCAGGATCCGCTGAAACTGCGGATCGCTTTCACCGGGTCCGTCGACGCGTACGTCGATGTGTTCGATGAGCACCGGCTTTCCCGGGTCGATGCCCACCACCACCCGCCAGTCATCGTGGCCGAGATCAGTGACCGTCGAGTCGACCTTGGGGTCGTAGTAGCCGAAGGGCCTGAGCGCGGCCTGCACTTCGCGCTCGACGCGCTCGTGCAGCCGTTCAACGGTGTCGGCGTTCAGCTCTGCGCCACCCTTGCGGTAGCGCTCGAAGCTCAGGTAGGCCAGAACGTTGGCGCGCAGCTGCTCGTTGACACCGTGGACCTCGACGTTGACTCCGGCGGCCTGCGCCAGCCGGCACACGGCGAGCAGGCACAGCGCCGCAACCGGGGCCCGTCGGTGCCATCGACAAGCCCGCGATGAGGGTTTGTGCTGCGCCATCTCGAATGCGAATGAGAAACGACGGGGGATTCTAGAGCCTGAGCCGCGCAGACGCTCGCCACGTTACAGTGAGAGTGGTCGGCGCGGTCGCGGTTCCACGGTCGCCTACGGCCAATCTCCCGGGTTCAGCCTGAGTTCAGTTTCCCCGCTCGGCGCACCAAGCGCGTCGAAGCGCCGTTCCGCGATGTGGACTCCCCCGTCGTTTTGCAGCAGCAACACGGTCGAGCAGCGTGTGCCGTAGGTCGGATGCGCGACGAAGGGCGCCGACAGCACCTGCTCGAGCTCGCGCGGCAGGCCGGACTCCGGGAGCCTGCCGTCGCCGGCAGACTGCGTGCGGTCGAGCAAGAGCTCGAACAGCGCCGCCGGCGACTGCGCGGCAGGCGTGGCGAGCCAGGACTCGAAGCCGCCCCGCACCCGCAAGAGCTTCGGCCACGGCGTGTCGAGCAGCTCGTTCGACAGCCCGTAGACACCTGCCGGTAGCGCGCGCGCGAACGGCCTGGCGCGATTTGAGCCGTACCAGAGCGACTCCTCGTCGGCGAGCAGCAGGTTGAAGCCGGAGTAGCCGGGTGCTTCGGGCTCAAGCGCGCCAAAGAACTCCCCGGCCCCGCGCGTGCCGGTGAGAAAACGCGGGATGAGAGCGCCGCGTGAGGGGGCGCCCGCACGCGGCCGCTGCAGCTCGCGAAAGTTCGTCACCACCCCGAAACGCCGCGCCCGATCCAGCGCCAGCCAGGCACCCCCGGCGCGCAGGTCACGGCCTGCGAGCAGCTCGCCCTGCGGCCACAGTGCGAGCGGCGCGGCCGGGCGTTCGTGAAACTCGTCCCGGTTGGCGGCCACCACCAGCCGATAACGCGCATGGGTCCGCCACGCGAGCACCAGGAGGCACACGCGCTACGCCTGCGAGCCGTCCAGCCAGCCGCTGATCAGGCGCCAGGAGATCGACTGCGTCGGCGGGGCCAGCACCTCCCCGGAGCGCACCTGCTCGCGGCTGACCCAGCGGACCTCTTCCAGTTCCGAGCCGACGCGGACCGCCGCGCCTGCCACGGCGCTGGCATAAAAGCCGAGCATGATCGATGAGGGAAACGGCCAGGGCTGCGAGGAGTCATAGCGCATCCCGGTAACGGTGACGCCGGTTTCCTCGAACACCTCGCGCAGCAGCGCGTCCTCCAGACTTTCGCCCGGCTCGACGAAGCCGGCAATGGTGGAGTAGCGCCCCGCGGGCCACCCAGCCTGCCGCCCGAGCAGCGCCCGCTCGCCATCGCTTACCAACACGATGATGGCCGGGTCGAGGCGCGGGAAGTAGTCCTGGGCGCACGACTCGCGCGAGCAGCGCAGGCAGTGGCCGGCGCTCACCGGTACAGTTCGCGATCCGCACACGCCGCAATACAGATGGCGCGCATGCCAGATCGACAATGCGCGCGCGTACGCGAGCAGCGCTGCCTCGTCAGCCGGCAGGGTCGCCGTGAGGGGCCGCAGTTCCTGGAAGGCCGAGTCTGGCGGTGCCGGCGCCGCTACGATCGCGGGCAGCTCGACCAGCACGCAGCGCGCGTCCTGAAACCACCCCAGGAGCGTCATGGCAGCGGGGTCCGCGGCCTTCACGAACGGCGCCGCGCCGGTGAGGAACGCGATGTGGGGCGCAGCGCCAGTGGTAACCAGCTGCGCGGTGCCCTGTGAAATCAGATAGAGCGTCGCAGCATCCGCAAGGGCGGCACTGCGCCAGTGCGGGTCTTCGCGCGCTTCGGCGCGCCGCTCAAGGTATGCGCCCGCAAAGAAGTTGGGTTGCCCGGATTTCATGCAGCGCCGTTTGGGAAAAAAGTACCGGCGCGCATTCTAGCAGCGCGGCTGCCGGCGCCCAGATCCGGCGGAAACGAAGCTGATGTCCGCCAGAATCGCCGCAGGCGAATTCTGGCCAATAAACTAATGCGCCCGCGCGCAGTGGTGGCAGCGCTGGGCGCGCAGCGTGAAGCGCTCGGTCACGAGCAGACTCCCGCAGCTGCCGCAGCCGCCCAGGCGCAGCTGGTCGCCACGGGCCAGTGCCGTGGCGAGAAACACCGCGTGCTCGAAGGTGATCTGCGAGGACGGCAGCAGCATGCGGTAGGCCTCGAAGGCCTGGCACAGCTGCTCGCCGCGCGCCAGGGCCGGGGCCCCAGCGGCCGCGTCCGGCGCCGCCGGCACCGCCCCGAGCAGCGACAGCACACTCGCCAGCACCGCGGTCTCGTGTTGTGAGCGCTGCGAGCGGGTGAAGTAGGCAACCTGGTGCGGTGATTTGCCGCGATGGCGCGGCAGGTAGCGGCTCACCTGGCTCATGTAAGTGCGGTAGAGCTTGCGGATGCGGTCATCCGACAAGCCGGTCCAGGCGCGAATGGTCTGGGTGCGCGCCTCGTGGCGCAGAAAGCGCAGTGCGAGCTCCATCCGCAGTCGCTCGCCGTCGTAGCGGTCATCCGAGATGCGCATATCGCCTCCATCCTGTTGGCTTGCAGTGACATTGTGGGAAAAAATTCCCAAAACACAACAGGAAAAATTTGGTAAAAAATAACCAAATTCGGATATAGCATCACTGACCGAGGGAGACGCCCATGTTGCTGCACTGCGGAATCGGATCGGACGTGAGTGAGAGCGCGCTGTTGGCGCCCGGGTGGTTACGCCCGGAGACGCTCGATTCGTTGTTGGAACTGAACGAACTGGCCTTCGCCCTGCTGGTCGAGCAGGCCGCGGAGCGGTCGACGCATGCCAGCGGCCTGGTCAGCGCGGTGTCGGCCGTATGGCGGCGGCTGGATGGCGCCGCACGCCGGCGCGCCGCTTCCTGCCCTTACCTGTTGCTCGACGCGGGGTTTGCCGATGTGCAGCGTTGGAGCGGCACGGCGGGCGCGCAAGTCAGTGACGTGCGCGAAGGTCCGCCACCGTTTTTCACCGTGCGCGGAGCGCTCGAGGCGGCGCGGCTGGTGTTCACGTATGCCTGGCACCTGGCGCGCACGCAGCCGGCGGCGGCGCGGCTGCTGCTCGGGATGCGCGCGCCGTGCGCCGCGGCAATCGCTCAGTACAGTCTGCGCCAGGCGTTCACGCTCGCGGAGAGCCACGCGGCCTGGCTGCGCCCCCGCTGGTCGGCCCGCCCGGAGGTGTGGCAGGAGCTTTTGGCCGCTGCGGCCTCCGGCGAAGAGCTGGCGCTGGAACGTGCGCGGCTGCATGGGCTGACGTTGCTGGCGGCCGAATCACGTGTCGCAGCGCCAGAGCGGGCGCAGCGATTCACAGGCCATGGCTGAGGATTCATTGACTGTTTTTAAACGGTTCGTGTCCGCAAGCGCTCTGGCACAAGCACCGCGCGTGCTGCAACATGTGGCCGAATCTCAGCAGCCGGAGCCTACAGTCATGAACCAGGCGCTCATCGTCGTCGACGTGCAGGAGTCGTTCCGCCAGCGGCCTTACTTTCGCGCCGAGGAAGTGCCCGCCTTCCTGCGCAACGTCCAGTCTTTGGTGGACCGCTGCCAGGCGCGCGGCATCCCGATCGTGCAGGTGTTCCATCGCGAGCCCGCAGAAGACGCGAACGATCCCTTCGCGGAGGCATCCGGATTTGTGCGCGCGATGCCGGAGCTCAAGCTCAAGGCCGCTGCCGTGTTCCACAAGCACGTGCACTCGGCCATGTTCGGCATCACCGCCGACGGCACGACCCTCGAGTCCTGGCTGCGTGCGCGCGGCATCGACACGCTGCTGATTACGGGCATTCGCACCGAACAGTGCTGCGAAACGACCACGCGTCATGCCTCGGACTTGGGTTTCGGGGTGCGTTACATCACCGATGCGACCCTGACCTTTCCCATGCACACGCGCGGCGGGCGCGAAGTGTCCGCGGCCGAAATCCGTGAGCGCACCGAGATGGTGCTTGATGGACGATTCGCCCGCGTGGTGTCGAGCGCAGACGCTCTGGCGTGAGCCGTGCGCGAAGTCGTATTCGTACTGCTGCCGCAGGTGGTGTTGCTGGACGTCGCCGGTCCCGCGGACGCTTTTCGTAACGCCGAAGCGCGGGTTCCCGGAAGCTACCGACTGCGTTTCGTCGCGCCGGTCGCAAGCCTGCCGGCGGCGGTGGGTCTCACGCTTAGCGAGCTTGGCCCGCTGCCGGAGCGTCTCGCGCCGGGGACGATCGTGGTGCTGACCGGCGTCAGTGGCACGCGCATCGAGCCGGCGGAGCCGGCCACGCGGCGCGTCATCGAATGGTTGCGCTCTGGCGGCACGCAGGGCGCGTTGCTCCTGTGCGTGTGTGCCGGCGCCGTGCTTGCCGGGCACGCCGGCCTCCTCGCCGGACGCGAATGCACGACCCATCACGCGCACATCGGCGAACTCGCCGCCGT
>JANWKL010000090.1 GCA_025451375.1 Steroidobacteraceae bacterium | reverse complement strand
CGGGCGCGGCGCCCCTTTCTGGCGACAAGCCATGAATTACCGGCCCAGGTCGTGCAAGGATGAGAGCTGGGTCGCAGCTTTTTAGGCTTATGTCATTCAATTTTCACTGTATTAGTGCTTGTGTGTAGCAGTCATTGAGCGATCACTTGAGCGGGAGTGTCAGATGTTTCTCTGGGATTTAATCGTACGATTCTTTCAGGGCGGTGGCTGGTTCATGTACCCCATCGCGATCGTGTTCGTGATGGGTGTTGCCATCGCCATCGAACGCTACATCTATCTCACCCACACTGCGGTGCGTAACCGCAGCCTGTGGAACGAGATCGTACCGTTGCTGGCGCAGGGCAACTTCCGTCAGGTGGCGCAGACGACCTCCAAGTCTGACTCCGCGATCGGTCACATCCTTAACTACGGACTGGCGCGCATCCAGTCCGCGCGCCGTCGCGATGACATCGAGAAGGCCATGGAAGAGAGCCTGATGGAGGTGGTGCCGCGACTCGAGAAGCGCACACACTACCTCGCGACCTTTGCGAACCTGGCAACCCTCTTGGGCTTGCTCGGCACCGTGATGGGCCTGATCCGCGCCTTCGCGGCCGTGGCGACCATCAACCCGGCGGAGAAGGCGAATCTCCTGTCGGCGAGCATCTCGGTGGCGATGAACTGCACGGCCTTCGGTCTCATGACCGCGGTGCCGCTCTTGTTCATCCACGCGTTCCTGCAGACCAAGACCACCGAGCTCATCGACAGCCTGGAGATGGCGTCGGTCAAGTTCCTGAACGCGATCACCGAGCGGCAGCAGCCCGCGCCCGCCGCGGCCTGACCGCAGTCTTGCCGCGCTTCAAGGACCTGACGGGCCGGTAGTCCCTATGCGTCGTTCATATCAATCCCGCAAGCTCGAGCGTCACTCGCGCAAACCCGCCGAGCTGCTGCTCGTGCCGATGATCGACATCTTCACGGTGCTGGTCACGTTCCTGCTCATGACCGCAGTGTTCTCCCGCACCGTGATCCTGCAGCTGAACCTGCCGGCGCAGAACACCACGTTCAAGGAGCCGCCGCCGGGCCTGCAGCTTGAGGTGATGGTGCGCAAGGATCTGCTGCAGGTGGCCGACCGCAACTCAGGTCCGCTGGCGACGATTCCCAACACCGCCAAAGGCTACGACTACGACGCACTCACCGAGTACCTGAAGCGCGTCAAGGCGAAGTTTCCCGAAAAGACCGACGCCAGCGTGCTCCTGGAAAGCGAAACACCCTACGACACGGTGGTGCAGGTCATGGACCACGTGCGCGTGTTTGAAGTAAGTCAGGGCATGAACACAGTGCAGGCAGAATTGTTCCCGGATATATCCCTGGGCGATGCACCGGCGGCCGGCCCGCCTGCACCAGCTGCGGGAGCGCCGCCATGAGCATGTCGAATCGCGCCCGTCGCATGGCGGCGCACCACATGCGCCATCGCGCCGACGCGCAGCTGAACCTGATCCCCCTGATCGACATCCTCACGGTGATGGTGGCGTTCCTCCTGGTGTACTCGACCGAGGTCGAGGTCATCCAGAACGCCAAGGGCATCGAGATCCCGCAATCGATCGCGCAGGTGGCGCCCAAGCAGTCGGTGGTCGTGATGATCACCAGGGATGACCTGTTCGTGCAGGGCGAGCGCATCGCCAGCGTCGCCGACATGCGCACCGGCTCCGGCCTGGTGGCCGCGCTGCGTGACGCCCTCAAGCGTCCGCTGCTGGTGGGCAAGGAAATGAGCGAGCGTGACATTGCGCAGCGCGAAATCACCATCATGGCGGACAAGTCGCTACCCTACGACGTGATCAAGCGGGTGATGCTCACCTGCACGGACGCGGATTACGGCAAGGTGTCGCTGGCCGTCATCCAGAAAGAAAAGCCGGTCGTGGCCGGCCAGTTCAAGCCGGGCTGACAGCATGGTCATCGCGCCGTATTACCGTGAGTTCGAGCTGCCCTGGGAGGGCGACGAGGAGGCGAGCCAACGCTTCCGCCGCATCCTCAAGGTCCTGCTGATTCTGCTGGCGCTGTTCGGCATCCTGTTCCCGCTGTTGCCGACGCCGAAGCGCTCGACGGCCGTGGATGTCCCGCAGCGACTCGCGCGCGTGATGCTCGAGAACAAACCCAAGCCACCGCCACCCCCGCCGCCGGCGCCGAAAGTGGAGGTGAAACCCAAGATTGAAACGAAGCCGGTGCCCGTGCCGGTTCCGCCGCCGGTCGATCAGCGCCAGCGCGCACACGAGAAGGCACAGAAACAGCTGAACCAGGTGAAGGACGAGCTGGCTGACCTGCGCCAGGTGATGGACCTGTCGCCGCTCGAGACCAAGAACCTTTCTGGCGCCGTCGGCGCTGACGCGCACGCCGAGCGCTCGCTCATCACTTCGAAGGTGGGCGCCGGCAGTGGCGGCATCACTTCCGCGAACTCCAGCCGCGGATTCGGCACCGGTGCCGGTTCCCTCACCGGCCATGACACCACCGCCGTCTCCTCGGGCATCGCCCGCTCCGGTCTGAATAACCGCCCGCCGACGCGCAGCGGCGGCAGCGGCAAGGCGGCGCGCTCACCCGAAGAGATCGAACTGGTCTTCGATCGCAACAAGGGCCGCATCTACAATCTCTATGCCCGGGCGCTGCGCGACAACGCGGAGTTGCAGGGCAAGCTGGTGCTGGAGTTCACCATCGCCCCGAGCGGAGATGTAACCATGTGCAGGGTGGTCTCGAGCGAGCTGAAGAATCCGGAGCTGGAAAGCAAGATTGTGGCACTCGTGCGCCTGCTGCACTTCGATGCCAAGGATGTCGAGACCATCACTACCACCAAACCCATTGACTTCTTCCCCGCCTAGCGCGTAGCTAAGCGCCATCCTTGGGGGTGTCATGAACCTCAATTCCGAAATCCAGTTCTTCGTGGAGCTGCGGCTGATGGACAAGGCGCGGCTCCTCAACCTGTTCCTGCATGAGCTCGCCGAAGAGGCGCGTGCCACCTACGGGCCGGGCACCGACCAGGTGCACGACGGCGCGCACCTGCGCTTCGTGAACGAACTGACGCATCGCCTGACCCGCGTCATCGAGCAGTTGCTGGCGGAAGAGGCCACACGTCCGGCAGATGATGTGGTGTTGCGGATGCTGCTGGCGCCGCGCGCGGACAAGGTCGCCGAGCGGCTGGTGTTCAATGCCTACGGGCGTGCCATCCAGGGATTCGAGAGCTACGACACCACTGTGCTGATGTCGTGAGAATCCGCGCCTCGCGGGGACTGACGCGCGCCGCCCTCGCCGCTGCACTTGTTGTTGCTGGCATTGCCGCCCACGCCGGCGCCGCGACCGCGACGCTGCTGCGCCCGGCGCAGGTGTGGACGGCCGGGGAACCTGTGCATGCCGGCTGGGTGGTGCTGACAGAAGGGCCACGCATTGTGGCGGTGGGACCGCCTGATGCCGTGCATGCGAGCGCGGATGCCACCGTGATCGACCTGCCGGGCGCGACCCTTCTGCCTGGCCTCATCGATGCGCACTCACACCTGTTCCTGCATCCCTACAACGAAACGTCGTGGGATGAGCAGGTGCTTAAGGAACCCGTACCGTACCGCACGCTGCGTGCCGCCAGGGCTGCGCGCGCGACGCTCATGGCCGGATTCACAACGCTGCGGGACCTGGGGACCGAGGGCGCCGACTACGCCGACGTATCGCTGCGGCGCGCCATCGAGGATGGCCTCGTCGAAGGTCCGCGCCTGTTCGTCGCGACCCGGGCCATTGTCGCAACCGGCAGCTACGGTCCGGCGCCGCGCGCGTTTCGCCCGGACGTATGTTGCACCCCGCAGGGGGCGCAGGAAGCCAGCGGTGTCCCGGACGTGATCCGCGCCGTGCGCGAGCAGGCCGGGCGGGGCGCCGACTGGATCAAGGTGTACGCGGATTACCGCTGGGGTCCGGGCGGCACGCAGCGGCCCACCTTCAGCGAAGAGGAACTGCGTGCGCTCATCGAGACGGCGCACTCATCCGGCCGGCCCGTCGCGGCGCACGCCACCACCGCCGAAGGCATGCGGCGCGCGGTGCTCGCCGGCGTCGACACCATCGAGCACGGCTTCAACGGCACCCCTGAAGTATTCGCGCTCATGGCCGCACGCGCAGTCGCCTATCTGCCGACGCTGACGGCTGAGGAGGCCTATGGGGAGTACTTCGAAGGGTACGTGCCGGGGAAATCGGCGCCGACCGCGGCCATGGAGCAGGCGCGGAGGGCGTTTACGACGGCGATGAAGGCGGGCGTAATCATAGGCTGCGGCAGTGATGTGGGCGTGTTCGCGCACGGCAGCAACTATCGTGAGCTGCAGTGGATGGTGCGCGATGGCATGACGCCGGTGCAGGCGCTTACCGCCGCTACCGCCACGGATGCGAAAATCCTGCGTCACGAGGCGGATCTCGGGCGGCTGCGCGCCGGGATGCTGGCGGATCTTACGGCGGTGAACGGGGATCCGACGCGCGACATCGGCACGCTCGCGCACGTCGTGTTCGTCATGAAGGATGGCGTCATCTACCGCCGACCGTAAGGGATGCCTTCATAAGGGCGCCGGCTCGCGCGGCCGACGGTGCAGCGGAATGGTGCAAGCCGCCACCAGTGCGCTGCCGAGCGCGAGGCCGGCACTGACCCACAGCGCACCCTGCACCGTTTTCACCAGCGCACTCACGACGATCGCGCGCGCCTGCTGCCGCTGCGACTCAGTGAGATTCGCGGGCATGGCCGGCATGACCAAACCACCACGCGCCCCCTCCACCGCCGAGCGCACCGCGGCCGTCGGGGTGCCCTGCGCGAGCTCCCGATCGAGCGCGCGGCTGAAGGCGCCGAGTGCCACGCTGCCGAGTATCGCAATCAGCAGCAGGCTCCCGAGCGAGGCCACCGCGTTGTTGATGCCCGAGGCGACGCCCGTGCGGTGCGCTGGCACCGAATTGATGACCGCCGTTGTGAGCGGCGCGACAGTGACGGCCATGCCTAGCCCCAGCACCGTCATCGCGGCGAGAGTCCCGCGGTAGGCGGCCGCGTTCGCGAGCAACACGAAGCCCACCGCGGTGAGTACCGGACCGATGATGAGCGGGCCTCGCGCGCCGACGCGATCGAGCAACCCGCCCGCCCAGCGCGACAGCACGCCGAGCACCAGGGTGAACGGCAGGTAGGCGGCACCGGCCGCGGTGGCGGAAAAGCCGCGTGCCTGGATGAGCAGGAATGGCACGAAGAAGAATGCCCCACCAAGCGCCCCGTAAAGGAGCAGCGTGAGCACGTTGATGCCGCTGAACACGCGCGAGCCGAACAACTCGAGCGGCATCATCGGCGCGCGGCTGCCGCGCTCGGCGACGACGAACGCCACCAGCAGCAGCGCTCCGGTCGCCAGCGCGGCGGCGACGCGCGGGTTTTGCCAGCCGAGCCAGGAGGAGGCGATCAGCCCGTAGACGAGACTGCCGAGTCCGGCGAATGCCAGCAGCGCCCCCGGCCAGTCAATGCCCGGGGCCGCGTTCTGGTTGCGGCTCTCCGGCACTCGCCGCAGCGTGATCCACAGCGTCGGTAGCGCGAGCAGCGGGTTGATCAGAAAGATGGCGCGCCAGCAAGCGTGATCCACCAGAGCCCCGCCCAGAAGCGGCGCCACGCCGGCGGCGATCGCCGATGCCCCCGACCAGACGCCAATGGCGGCGCCGCGCTCGCGCTCGTCGAAAGCCGCGCTGATCAGCGCCAGCGCGCACGGCACCAGTAGCGCCGCGCCCACCCCCTGGAGCGCTCGCGCCGCGATCAGCGCTGACGCGTTCGGTGCGCAGCCGCACAGGAGCGAGGCGATCGTGAACACGCTGACGCCGATCACGAACATGCGCCGCCGGCCAAACTGGTCAGCCGCCGCACCACCAACCAGCAGCAGCGCCGACATGCAAAGCGTGTAGGCGTTGACGACCCATTGCATCGCCGCGAACGCCGCCCCCAACTCACTCTCGATCTTCGGCAGCGCCACGTTGACCACGGACCCGTCGACGAACGCCAGCGTCGAGCCGAGTGTGGCGGCCGTAAGCACCCACGTCTTGCCGGCCGCGCTCATGCGCGCTTAGCTGCGTGCCAGGCGCTGCAGCGCGGTACCGGTCAGGCGCATGGTCGTCCACTCATCCTGCGCCTCGGCTCCCAGGTTGCGATAAAACCCAAGCGCCGGTTCATTCCAGTCGAGCACCGCCCAGTCAAGGCGCGCGCAGCCGCGCTCGAGCGCGGTGGCCGCGAGCCAGGCGAGCACGCGCTTGCCGATACCGCGGCCGCGCGCCGCGGGCCGCACGTACAGGTCTTCCAGGTAAATGCCCGGCTTGCCGAGGAAGGTCGAGAAGTTGTGGAAAAAAAGCGCGAATCCCACCGGCACACCGTCGAGGCACGCAAACACGACTTCCGCGTAGCGCTGCGGACCGAAGAGGGCGGCTGACAGGTCAGCGACGCTCGCCACCACCTGGTGTTCGAGACGTTCGTACACGGCGAGCTCGCGGATGAATGCCAACACGTCCGGCATTTCGTGTGCACTGGCGGCGCGGATGGTTATGGTGCCGTCCATGGGCGGCTCAGCCGGTGCTCTGCAGGCCCTGGGCAATGCCGCCGACGCTCGCCAGCAGCGCCTCGAACAGGTCGCGGTCCTCGCGGCCGCCCGCGCGCCAGCGCTGCAGCAGGTCCACCTGCATGAGGTTCATCGGATCGACATAGGGGTTGCGCAGCTGGATCGAGCGCTGCAGCGTCGGGTCCGAGTCCAGCAGTTCGCGGCTGTCCTTGATGGCGAGTACCTGGGCGCACGCCAGGCGGTACTCGGCGCGGATGGTGTCGGCAAAATGACGCAGCGCTGCCGGGGCGAGTGCGTCGTAGTAGTGCGCGATATCAAGATCGGCGCGCGCCAGCATGGTCTCGATGTCATCGATTAGGTTGCGCAGAAAAAACCAGGCCGCGCTTGCCGCACGCACCCGCGGCAGACCGAACTTTTCAACCACCGCGGCCAGTCCCGCGCCCGCGCCGTACCAGCCGGGGAGCATGTAACGCGACTGTGACCAGGCGAACACCCATGGCACCGGCAGCAGGCCCGCGATGCCGGCGTTGGTGGCGCGGTGCACCGAGCGCGCACCGATCTGCATGCGTTCAATCACGTCGATCGGAGTCACGGCCTCGAAGTAGTCGTAGAAGCGCGGCTCTTCGTGCACCAGGCTGCGGTAGGCGGCGCCGCTCGCCGTCGCCAGCAGCACACCGATCTGCAGCTGTTCCGGGGAGTCAGATTGCAGTTCCCCACGCCGCAGCGCCGCGGTGGTGAGCGACAGCGCATTGAAGGCGCGCTCGAGCGTGCGCATGGCGATGGGGCGCAGTCCATAGCCCTGCTTGACCGTCGCGCCCTGCTCGCGGATGCGCAGCACCCCGTTCACCGCTCCCGCCGGGGCGGCATTCACGATCGCTTCAATGCGGCCGCCGCCGCGTGCCACGCTGCCGCCGCGGGCGTGAAACAGGACGTGCTGCTCGCCGGCGGCTGCCAGCACCCGCGCCAGATCCCCCTGCGCCTTGTGAATGGCGACCCGCGAGGCACAAGCGCCGGTTTCCTTGTTGCTGTCGGAGTAGCCGATCAGGACGCATTGCCGCCGGCCGTGGGCGGCGAGGTGACGGCGGTACAGCGGGTCCGTAAGCAACTCGTGCATGGTGTTGCCGCAGGCGCCCAGGGCGGCCGCCGTCTCGAATTGTGGCGCGATGTCGAGCGCCACTTCACCGCTGCGCTTGTCGTACGCTGAGGCCCAGCGCGCCAGCAGCAAGGCCGCCAGCACATCATCCGCGCCACTCGCGCCACTGACGATGAAATAACCAATGGCCTCGGGGCCGTAACGATGCCGGCCCTGCATGATGGCATCGAAGACCGCGAGCATGCGCCGGCCGAGCGCATCGAGTTCAACCGCCGGCCCGCGATCCTTCTCCAGCGCCTGCGCCAGCAGATCACGGCGTTCGTGGCTGTCGCGTGTCAGCCAGTCGCGGTCATCGAATCCCTGGGCGATGACCTGGTGCAGGATGCTGGCATGCTGGCGCACATCGAGCGCCGCCAGGTGAAAGCCAAACGTGTCGATGCGCCGCAGCAGCCGCTCGACGTAGAAAAGTCCCGCGTTGACTCCTTTGTTCGCCTTGAGGCTGACGGCGATGCGGGCGATATCGTCGCGGAACTGGCGCGCGTTCTCGTAGCCGCTGGCGCGGCCCTCGTAGCCGTTGCGCAGCCGCTCACCGATCTGCGCGAGGAACACCCGATACGGCATGCGGTCGTGGCGGGCCGGGGTAATGGCGCGCGCGCCCGGCAGCAGGCGCATGTATTCCTCGACACGCTTGACGAGCTCGGCGGACGCCGGCACGCGGCTGGCGCTTTGTGAGAGCCGTTGCGCGAGCTCCTGGCACTCCGCGAAGTAGCTGTTGACGATCACCTGGTGCTGGCGCGCGAGGGCCTCGCGGATGCTCTTGGCGTGTACGTCCGGATTGCCGTCCATGTCGCCGCCGGCCCAGCTGCCGAGGTGCAGGAGCGGCGGCACGCGCAGCGCGTCAGCGCGGGTGCCGTAGACCTTCTCCAGCGCGACCGCAATCTCCTCGTAGAACGCCGGCACGACGCGGTAGAGGATCTCGGTGAGGTAAAAGAGGATCTGCTCGCGCTCGTCCGCCACCGTCAGCCGTTCACGCGGCAGCTCTTCGGTCTGCCAGGCGGTGGTGAGCTCCATGCGGATGTTGTTCCAGACGCTGCGTGCCTCGTGCGGCGTGAGACTCGGATCGAGCCGCTCGAGCAGGCGCTGCGCGATGCGCTGTTGCTTGCGCAACAGCGTTCGGCGGCTGGCCTCGGTCGAATGTGGCGCGAACACCGGCTCGATCGACAGGCTGCCGATCAGATCCATTACTTCAGCCTGGGTGAGACCGCGCGCCTTGAGTGTCGCGAGCGCGTCCTCTACGCCGCCGGGCTGTGGGCGCTGGCTGTCCTTGAGGAAATATTCGCGGCGGCGGCGGATGCGATGGACCTTCTCGGCCACGTTGACGACCAGGAACCAGGTCGAGAACGCGCGCACCAGGTCCCGCGCCAGCGCCGGCGGCCGGCCGCGCACACACGCCGCCAGCTCCGCGCGCGCTTCGCTCGAGCCGCCACGGCTCTTGATGGCTGCCACGCGGTCGAGCTCGACCAGCTCGTAGAGCTGCTGCCCGCCCTGTTCGCGCAGGATTTCCCCGACCAGTGCCCCGAGCGCATGCACGTCATCGCGCAACGGCGCGTGCTTGGGTGGAAAATGGATGTCGCTGCGATTCACTGCAGGCCTTTAGTCGTTCCAGGTGTTGGCGCGCGCTGCGAAATCCTCGCGCTGCACGCGCACCACGCAAAAGCGCTGTCCGGTCGGCGCCTCCATGACGTACCAGGTGCTGACCGGGCCGACGCGCCGCGCCCCAAGTTTCTCCAGGCGCCGCACCTCCGCTTCGATGTCGTCAGCCTCGATGTCCAGGTGCACCCGGCTCGGGTGTTCGACGATCTGCACTTCCAGATGCACCTGGTCCTCGGCGGTGGCGAGGGTGCGATACTTGAGTTCCGAGGCAGCGGCGGCGTCTACCTTCAACCCGAGCGCCGCGCTCCAGAAGCCGGTAGCAGCTGCCAGGTCGTCGGTCTGGCAATCAATGATGAATCCGGCGAGCCGGCTCTTGTGCATGGGCGTATCTTCGCATCATCCGGCCAGCAGGACCGCTTCGGCGCGCTCGAGCTCCTCGGGCTGGCCGTAGATCACGACAATATCCCCGTCACGCAGCACGGTGTCGCCGGCGGGGTCGCGACCGAGAATGCCCTGGCGGCGCACGCCGGTGAAGGTCGCCGCAACGCTGTGGCTGCGCACTTCGTCCAGGCTGCGCCCAACCGCCCAGGCGCCCGGAGGAACCACTACCGACTTGGTCTCCTCGCGGTGTTCGCGTAAGTCATCCGCGGGCCGTGATGCGCCCGGCCCGACGATATTTCGCAGCACCGCGTAACGGTTGTTGCGGATGTCGCCCACCGTGCGCACGACGCGGGATACCGGCACGTGCAGCAGCATCAGCACGTGCGAAACGAGCATCAGGCTCGCCTCGAAGGTCTCTGGAACCACGTCGGTCGCGCCGGCGTCCTGGAGCTCCTTCAGGCGCGCGTCATCCCGGGTCCGCACCAGCACCGGCACGTCGGGGCGAATGCGGCGCACGCTGCGCAGGATGCCGATCGACGTGGCCGGATCGGAGAAGCTGATGACCACTGCACTGGCGTTGGCGAGGCCCGCCGTGGTGAGCAGCTCCTCATCGGCGGAGTCGCCGTAGACGACCGGATCGCCGGCCTGGCGCGCGGCGCGAATGCGCGCCGGGTCCAGATCGAGCGCGATGTACTCGAAGCCCTGCGACTCGAGCACGCGCGCGACGTTCTGGCCAACGCGGCCAAAGCCGCACAGGATCACGTGTTCGCGGCGCGCGATCTGCCCGGTTGCCGCGTCCTCGCGCTCGCTGGCGGTCGGCGCCGGCGCGCGTTCGCGCAACAGGAAGCGCGCCACGCGCTTGTTGTTATTGAGGATGAAGGGGCTGAGGACCATGGAGAGCACGATCGCGACCAGCAGCGGTTCGCCTAAGCGTTCCGGAGCCAGTCCCGCCTGCAACATGATGCTGCACAGTGCGACCCCGAACTCACCGCCGATGGACATCACGATGCCGGTGCGCAGCGCCTTGAAGCGCGTGGTGGTGAACGGCCGCGTCACCAGCGCGGCGAGGGTCGCCTTGAGGATCACGAGTGTGAGCAGCATCGCCAGCACGATCGCCAGTTCCCCCGGCCGGCCGAGCAGGCGCACATCCAGAAGCATGCCGACGGAGATGAAGAACAGCCCGAGCAGGATGTCGCGGAACGGGCGAATCACCGCCTCGATCTGGTGGCGGTACTCGGTCTCCGCCAGCATCATCCCGGAGAGAAACGCACCCAGGGCGAACGACAGGCCGGCGATGTGCGACACCCAGGCCGAGGTGAGCACTACGAACAGCACCGTGAGCGTGAACAGCTCTCGCAGGCGGCTGTGGGCGATCTCGTGAAACAGGGGACGCAGCAGCCAGCGCCCCGCGGACAGCACCGCCACGATGGCGAGCACGCCGCCGACGACCGCCACTGCGCTCTCGCTCTTGTCGAAGGCCGCTCCGGCGCTCAACGCCGAGGCGAGCGCCAGGAGCGGCGCAAACGCCAGGTCCTGGAACAGCAGCATCGCGAACGCCAGGCGCCCGTGCGTGCGGTTGAGCTCCGCGCGCTCGGTGAGCTGCTGCAGCAGGATGGCGGTCGAACTCATCGAGACCGCGCCGCCGAACACGATGGCGGTGAGCCAGGGCAGTCCCAGCGCGTAGCCGATGAGGGCGAACACGCCCGTGGTTACCGTGACCTGCGCCGCACCGAGCCCGAAGACTTCGCGCCGCATGGCGAGCATGCGCGGCAGGGAGAACTCCAGCCCGAGCGTGAAGAGCAGGAACGCCACCCCGAGTTCAGCCAGCAGGCGCGTAGTTCCCGAATCCGACACCACCGCGAGGGCGTGCGGACCGAGGATGAGGCCCGCGAGCAGGTATGCCATGCTCGTCGGCAGGCTCAGGCGCCTCGCCAGTGTCACGAGGAACACCGAGGCGGCGAGCAGCAGCAGACCCTGGGAGAGCGGGGCGAACATCACCACCAACTTAGACCGCGGCGGTTGGCGAAGGCAACGCCTGCGCGGTTGAAAACCGCTCTTGGGCCCGTGCGCGGGTAATCAGATCCCGGACTGCCAGGTGCTCGGCATGCCGGCTTTGCCGATCGCCTCTTCGATCGCGAGGCAGGCGTCGCGCGCTTCGGGTTGCGCACGCAGGCTGCGGGCAATGGAGTTCAGGAAACGGCACATCAGGGCGAGATTCGGGTGGTTGTTGTGCAGCTGCTCTTCAACGCGGTCGATAGCTTCGATCATGTCGTCCTGATCGCAGCTCGGAAAGGTCATGCTCGTGACGGCATGTTGTACAGCGACAAGCGCCTGATGTACCGCGGCCTGCTGCGCCCCATCCATGGCCGGAATCTGAACCCGTTTGGCCCGCCCCGCAAGCCTGCGCAAATAAAAAGGCCCCGCCGTTTGCACGGCGGGGCCTTGAGTCGTCAGCTACTGACTTACTTGGCCGGCGCGGTGTCCGCGGCGGTCGAAGCGGCAGCCTTCGCCTTGTGGTGATGGTGATGCTTCTTGTGATGGGTCGAGGACTTGGCCGGGGCCTTCTCAGCAGGCATTGCAGCAGCCGCGGCAGCCGGGGCAGCGGCCGGGGCCGGAGCCGCAGCAGACTGGGCGAACGCCGGACCTGCGATCAGGGCGACGGCGACAACGGGAACGAGGTGCTTGAACATCGATTTATCTCCAGAAGAATGCAGATAGAAAATTTTACGAGTGCGCTGCTTTAGCGTGCCTGGGTGCCTGACCGGCTTATGCGCCTTGGCGTCAAAGCCCATGAGCGAAGGCTGGCCCCCTGCTTCAAAGCGCGCGTATTATCACTGAAAATCCATCCACCAAGCGCCGTATGACCGCGACGTAATGTTCTGTCTCTCGCGGCCATAAGAGCATGATTTATAAAGATAATATCGAACCTCATGGGGACTGGTCGATGCCGGATGACTGTCCGCTGCCGGCAACACCCGGGCGAGGGCGCCGCCACACCAGGATCTGATTGTTGGCCGGCATGGCGTGATCGGCGTGTAGCTTCAGCCCCTGTTCGATGGCTAGCGCATCGAGCCCTTCGAAGTCACGGATGCCACTTAGCGGGTCGCGCGCCTTAAGCCAGGCGTCGAACTGCGCGTTGCTCGCGCCGGTGAAGGCGCCGCGATAGCGCATGGGACCATACACGCACAGCACCCCGCCCGCGCGAAGCTGCTGCCCCGCGCCGCGAAAGAATTCGCGCACCGCGCGCGAGTCCATGATGTGCAGCGAGTTGGCGCTGAACACCGCATCGACAGGCGCGACGGGCCAGGGATCATCGCGCACGTCGAGCGCGACCGGCGCGCGCAGGTTCGGCAGCGCTTCGCACGCGATGCGTTCGATGAGCGGCGGCAGCTGCGCCGGCACCTCACTTGGCTGCCAGGTGAGATGCGGGAGGTGAGTGGCAAAATGCACCGCGTGCTGGCCGGTGCCGCTGGCAATTTCCAGCACCGCGTGCTGTGCCGCGAGTTCACGGGCGAGCACCGCAAGGATCGGTCCCTTGTTGCGTTCACAGGCTTCGGACACGGGCAGCATTGCCCCGCAAGTCTGCGACAATGCGCGCATGCAGACCATAGACGCCCTGACCACACGTTACTCGGCAAAGGCCCTGTTCGAACCGGCTCCCGATGAAGCTGCGCTGCAGCTGATATTCGAGAGCGCAGTGCGCGCGCCGGATCACGGGCGGCTGCGTCCGTGGCGGTTCGTGGTCGTGCGGGGCGCCGCGCGCGAGCGCTTCGGGGAACTGCTGGCACAGCATCTGCGCCGCACGCACGCGGCGGCGAGTGAGGAGACCCTGCAGCGCGAGCGCGCCAAGGCGTTACGCGCGCCGCTCATGGTCGTGGTGGCCGCGCACTGCAACCCGGAGGTGAAAATTCCGCTGATCGAGCAGCAGCTCTCGGCGGCAGCCGCGGCGCAGTCGATGATGCTTGGCGCCTTCGCGCTGGGTTTCAACGCCATGTGGAAGACCGGCAGCGCCGCGTACGATCCGGCGCTCAAACAGGCCTTGGGTCTGGCCGCCGGTGACGCGGTTGTCGGTTTTCTCTACATCGGTACGGAAGCGGCACGCACGCCGCCGCCCGGCGCGCGCCCCTGGGCGGACCTGGTGAGCTACTGGGGCGAGGCGACCTAAGGCACGCGATCAGACGAGCGCGCCGATCGACGAAGCGAGGGCGAATCGTCCGGTGTTGCATGGCGTGGCTCCCCGCCGGTGCGGCACCCCACGTATCATGGCGCCTGCCTGAGAAACCTTAAGGAAGGTTGCCTTACATGAGATCCCTGCCGTGCATGGCGGTGGCGCTGCTTGCCGTTGCCGCCTGTGCCTCGAAGCCTGCCGTGGAGAAACCCTTGACCGCAACCAACAGTGCGGCAGCAGCTGCGCCAGCGCCTGCCGCGCCACACGCCGCGATCGGCGACTTTGGGCTTGATCTGACCGCTGGCAACAGCCACGTCAAACCCGGTGATGACTTCTTCGCCTACGCCAACGGCGCGTGGGCCGAGAGCTTCGCGATTCCGGCCGACCACGCCAGCTTCGGCCCTTCCAACACGCTTGATAACCTCTCCAAGCAGCGCGTGCGCGGGATCATCGAGGGTGCCGCGGCGGCGCACGCGGCCCCCGGCACGCCCGCGCAGCAGATCGGTGATTACTACGCGAGCTTCATGGACACCGCCGCGATCGAGGCCAATGGGTTGGCGCCGGCGCAGGCGGATCTTAAGAGCATCGCCAGTGCCAACAGCCGCGAAAGCATTGCGCGCCTCTTTGGCTCGCCGGGCTTCGCGTCGCTGTTCGACGCTGACCTGCCGGCGGACTTCCACAATCCCGACCGCTATGCGGTGTACTTGTCCGAGTCCTCGCTCGGGCTCCCCGACCGCGACTACTACCTCAAGGATGACGCCAAACTCAAGGAGCTGCGCGCGAAGTACGAGGCTTACATCGGCCAGCTACTGGAACTCGCCGGGGAGAGTGACGCGACAGGCAAGGCGCGCGCGGTCATGGCGTTCGAGACCGCCGCCTCCCGGGTGCAATGGCCGATCGAGAAGCGCCGCAACGTCGATCTGAACTGGAATCCGCGCACCAAGGCGCAGCTCCTCACCTACGCGCCCGGGTTTCCGTGGCAGCCATACCTTGAGTCCCTCAAGCTCGGTGACCGTCAGGACCTGGTGCTGGGAGAACAGACCGCCATCCGCGATCTCGCGCAGCTGTTTAACCATACCCCGCTGCCGACGCTACGCGCGTGGCTCACCTTCCAGTACCTGAGCAGCCATGCCCAGTACCTGCCGCAGCGTTTCGACGCGGCGCATTTTGCGTTCTACGGACAGGCGATGCGGGGGCAGCCCGAGCAGCGTGAGCGCTGGAAGCGCGGGGTCGATCAGGTCGACGCAGCGCTCGGGGAATCGGTCGGGCGCCTGTACGTCGCACAGTACTTTCCGCCCGCTTCCAAGGCCAAGATGCAACAGCTGGTTGCGGACCTGCGGGCCGCACTCAGCGAGCGCATCGACGCCCTCGACTGGATGACGCCCGAGACCAGGACGCGCGCTCACGAGAAGCTCGCGGCCTTCACGCCCAAGATCGGCTACCCCGACAAGTGGAAGGACTACTCCGCGCTCACCGTGCGCCGCGACGATCTGATCGGCAACGTGCGCCGCGCTGCCGAATGGCGGTGGAACTACAAGGTGGCGCGCATCGACGCTGCGGTGGATCGCGCCGAATGGCAGATGACGCCGCAGGAGGTCAACGCCTACTACAACCCGTCGAACAACGAGATCGTGTTCCCGGCGGCCATCCTGCAACCGCCGTTCTTTGACCCCAACGCGGACGCGGCGGTCAACTACGGCGCCATCGGCGCTATCATCGGCCACGAGATCGGCCACGGCTTTGACGACCAGGGGCGCAAGTTCGGTCCCGATGGCGCGCTGCGGGACTGGTGGTCCGCCACCGACGTGCAGGCTTTCAGCGCGCGCACCGCGCGGCTCATCAAGGAATTCTCGGCGTTCGAGGCCTTGCCCGGCCTCAAGGTCAACGGCGCCAACACCATCGGCGAGAACATCGGCGATCTGGGCGGCCTCAACATGGCACACGAGGCGTACCGCATTTCGCTCCAGGGCGCGCGCGCCCCGGTGATCGACGGCTTGAGCGGTGATCAGCGCTTCTTCCTCTCCTGGGCCCAGGCGTGGCGGGAGAAGTATCGCGACGGCCTGCTGCGCGAGATCGTGTTGTCGGACGTACATAGTCCCTCGCAGTTCCGCGTCAACGGTCCGCTGCCTAACATCGATGCCTGGTATGCGGCGTTCAATGTGCAGCCCGGCGACAAGTTGTACATCCCGCCCGCGGAGCGCGTCAGGATCTGGTAGCGGCTGTGCGGCTAGGGCTTCAGGACCGCGAGCAGCACGATCGCGAGCAGAAGCACGCCCGGGACTTCGTTGAACCAGCGGTACCAGCGTTGCGAGTGGCTCGCGGTACCGGTGCGCAGTGCCAGCATCAGGCGGTACGCCCAGGCGTGGTACCCGACTAGCAGCGCCACCAGCGGCAGCTTCGCGTGCATCCAATGGGTCGCGAGCAGGGCCGGGGCGGTGGTGACCATCGCCGCGCCGAAGAGGACCGTGAAGAGCGCGCCGATGCTCATGATCGCGAACAGCCGTCGCTCCATGACTACGAAGCGCGCTCGCCCCGGGGCATCGGGGGTGGCCACGTGATAGATGAAGAGGCGCGGCAGATAGAACAGGCCGGCGAACCAGGTCACCAGGAACACTATATGAAAAGCCTTCAGCCACAGCATCACGAGAGGATTGTAGCGGTGGCCCGGCGTGTGTGCGCGGGCTTCAGGTAACATGGGCGGCGCGTAAGCGACATGGCTCCTACCCCCTCCAACATCGACATCGCCCAGCGGGCCAGGATGCTCCCCATCGCGGAGCTGGCCCAGGCACGCCTGGGTATCCCGCTCGCCGCGCTGGAGCCTTTCGGTCACTACAAGGCGAAGGTATCGCTCGACTATGTCGCGCAGCTGGACGCGCGACCCAGCGGCAAGCTGGTGCTGGTCACGGCCGTTTCGCCGACGCCGGCCGGCGAGGGCAAGACGACCATGACCGTGGGTCTCGGGGATGCCCTGAACAGCCTGGGACATCGGGCCATCGTCTGTTTACGCGAACCGGCGCTCGGGCCGGTATTTGGCATGAAGGGCGGCGCCGCCGGCG
This sequence comes from Steroidobacteraceae bacterium, assembly GCA_025451375.1. GTDB lineage: Bacteria > Pseudomonadota > Gammaproteobacteria > Steroidobacterales > Steroidobacteraceae > 13-2-20CM-66-19. The sequence continues at coordinate 18,231 of JANWKL010000090.1, read as the reverse complement.
GCGGCTACTCGCAGGTCGTGCCGATGGAAGACATCAACCTGCATTTCACCGGTGACTTCGCCGCCATTGGGCTTGCCAACAATCTGCTGGCGGCGCTCATCGACAACCACATCCACCAGGGCAACCAGCTGGGGCTCGATGTGCGCCGCATCACCTGGCGGCGCGTGATGGACGTCAACGATCGGGCGCTGCGCGAGATCGTCGTCGGACTCGGCGGCAGTGGCAACGGCGTACCGCGCGAGGACGGCTTTGACATTGTGGTGGCATCAGAGGTCATGGCGATCCTGTGCCTCGCCAGCAGCCTGCGCGATCTGCGCGAGCGCCTGGGTCGCATCGTGGTCGGTTATCGTGCCGACAACACCCCGGTGTTGGCGAGCGATCTGAAGGCCCACGGTGCCATGGCGGCGCTGCTGAAAGGCGCGCTGGCGCCGAACCTGGTGCAGACCCTCGAGAACAATCCGGCTTTCATCCACGGCGGCCCGTTCGCCAACATCGCGCACGGCTGCAATTCAGCGATCGCTACCCGCACGGCGTTGAAGCTCGCCGACTACGTCGTGACGGAGGCGGGCTTTGGCGCCGACCTCGGGGCGGAGAAATTCGTCGACATCAAGTGTCGCAAGGCGGGCTTACGTCCCTGCGCGGCGGTGATCGTGGCCACCGTGCGGGCGCTGAAATACCAGGGCGGTATCGAGCTCGCAGAGCTCGGCAAGGAGAACCTTGCGGCCCTCGACAAGGGCGTGGTCAACCTCGAGCGCCACATCGACAACGTCCACAACCGCTTCGGCCTGCCGTGCGTGGTCGCCATCAACCGCCGCGCCGAAGATACCGAGCGTGAAATCCAGCTGCTGATCGATCGCATCGCCCCCCACGGTGTGCGCGTCATTGCAGCCACGCACTTTGCGGATGGCGGCAAGGGCGCGCTCGAAGTCGCCCGCGAGGTAGTGCGGCTGGCGGCCGGGCCGAACGAGTTTCGCTACCTGTATAGCGACGACCTGCCGCTGTGGGAGAAGATGAAAACGGTGGCGACTCAGATCTACCATGCCACCGATATCACCGCCGACACCCGCGTGCGCGCGCAGATCCGCGCTCTGCAGGAGGGTGGTTATGGACACTACCCGGTGTGCGTCGCCAAGACGCAGTACTCGTTCTCAACCGATCCGAAGCTGCGGGGTGCGCCGGCGCATCATGTGGTGAACATCCGCGAGGTGCGCCTCGCTGCCGGCGCGGAATTCGTGATCATGGTGTGCGGTGACATCATGACCATGCCGGGCCTGCCCAAGGTACCTGCCGCCAACAGCATCGACGTGGACGACAACGGCCGGATCACCGGCCTGTTCTGATTTGCTTGGGCAAAATCGCCGGGCGGCGATTTTGCCGGACATCAACTGCGTTTACGGCGGCAAAACGCGTGGGTTTTGCCGCCTGCCCTCAGCCCGTTGGCGCATCTCCCGAGAACTTATTGATCGTGGCGCCTACCACCGCGCCGATGGTGGCGTGGTCACTCACGTACAGATGCACCTCGCGGTCGAATCTGAGCGTGCCCTTCACGACCGAGCCCGGCGCGATCACGATTTTCGGGATGCCGGAGCCCAGGTGGAACCAACTGCCGTTCTTTTCCACATGGATTCCGCCGTCGACATGCGCGTTCGGGCCGATGCGGATGTCGCCGTTTACGGTACTGACATCACCGCCGACGTGCGCGGCCGCAACTCCGATCGAGCCGTTGACGTTGGTCAATTCGCCTTTCACGTCGGCGCCATCGGCAATCGACAACGAGCCGTTGACGGTCTGCACGGTGCCGCTGATACCGGCACCGTCCCCGACTTTAATGCCGCCGTTGACGGTTTCGACCTCGCTGGCGGTGGCATGTGGTTCAACTGTGATGCCGCCGTTGACGGTTTCGACCTTGCCGACCACGGCATTCTCGCCGATGTGAATGCCCCCATTGACCGTAGAGACGTCCCCGGCGTGTTCACCCGCGCCGATGTCGACGGAGCCCATCACCTGCGAGGTGTCGCCGTCCGCGTGGCGCGCGCGCGGCGACCCATCTGATGAGGACTTGGCAGAGCTGCTGCCGCCATTGAAGTCCGCGCCGGTGCAGCCACACAGGACCAGGGCGAACGTGACCAGAAGAACATGTCGGTGATTCATCTGCTCAGTTTATACGACGAACAACACGCGCACAGCCGCGTTGCGGCGGACCGTTCGCACGCCACGACGAGATGGCGGTGGTCAAGCACACGGTTTCCGGGAGAGAATCAGGCAATGACTCCACAGCGCATCCTCGTGATCGACGTCGGCGGCACGCACGTCAAGTTGCGGATCGATGCCCGCGGCAAGGCCTGGAAATTCCCCTCCGGACCCAGGATGGGGCCGGCTTACCTGGTGCGCGCCATCCGCAAGCTCACCCGGGGCACCCCCTACGATGCGGTCTCGATGGGCTATCCGGGGCCGGTGCTGCGGGGCCGGATCGCCGCCGAGCCCCATAACCTTGGTGGCCGCTGGGTGGGCTTTGATTTCGCCAAGGCCCTCGGCAAGCCGGTGCGGATCGTGAACGACGCCGCCATGCAGGCCATCGGCAGTTACTCAGGCGGACGCATGCTGTTTCTCGGGCTCGGCACCGGCCTCGGCGTCGCACTCATTGTCGACGGCGAGGTAGAGGCCACGGAGCTTGGCCATCTGCCCTACAGGCACGGGCGCTCGTACGAGGATTACGTGGGTGAGCGCGGCCGCGAACGCCGCGGCAACAAGAAATGGCGCAAGTCCGTGATCGACGTCATCGCGCACCTGCAGGCGGCTTTCGAAGCCGACTACGTCGTGCTCGGTGGCGGCAACGCGGTACGCATGAAACGCCTGCCGCCGCAAACCCGCCTGGGCGACAACAAGTACGCCATAACGGGTGGACTGCGTCTGTGGCGCGGCGGCTTCTCCGGTCTCGGGCCGAGCGCGCAGCGTACGCGCCGCCGGCGCAGCGGCTGAAAACTGTGGGCGCGGCGCCGGGGGCCCCCGGGCTCAGTCCGACCTGGAGCAGCAGCGCCAAGGAAATGGTGGGCTGCTCGCTCGGTTCCTCGCGGCTGTGGTTCACCATCGGCGGCGGCATTCTCAACGAGGTGTATTACCCGCGCGTCGACCTGCCGCAGATCCGCGACTTGGGCTTCATCGTCGCGGACGGCGCGGGCTTCTGGGTGGAAGTGAAGCGCCTGTGGAAGCACGTGGTGAAACTCGGCGCGCCCGGAGCGCCGGCGGTGCACATCGTGCACCGGCACGAGCGCTTTGAGCTCGCGCTGCGGGTGACACCGTGCGAGGACCGCGACGTGCTCCTGATCGAAGTGAGCCTGACCGGCGAGCCGGGCTTGCGCCCGTATGCCTTGCTCGCGCCACACCTGGGCGGCTCCGGGCTTAACAATCGCGCCCAGGTCGTGCAGCATCGCAATCGCAAGCTCCTGTGGGCTGAAGCTGGCCCCTACGGGCTCGCGCTCGCCGCCGTGACCGGCGAACAGCTGGATGCCTGGGGCCGCGCGAGCGCCGGAGTTTGCGGCCACAGCGATGCCTGGCAGGATTTCGCACAACACGGCGCCCTGACCTGGGAATACGACGAGGCCGGGCCCGGCAACGTGGCGCTCGTTGGCGAACTGCCCCGCCAGGCTGTCATGGCACTCGGCTTTGGCAGCAGTGCCGAATCAGCGGCGACGCTGGCCCTGACCGCGTTGTGTGAGCCGTTCGAGAGCTCATGGGAGCGGCAGCTGACCGCCTGGACCCACTGGCACGCCAACCTCGAGCCCGAAACCAACCTGCCGGCGGACTTGCCGGATGCATGTGCCGAGCAGTTGCGCATTTCCGCCATGGTGCTGCGCGCGCACCGCGACAAGATCTACCCGGGCGCCATGGTCGCCTCCTTGAGCGTTCCTTGGGGCAACACGCACGAAGAGCGCGAGGGTTATCACCTGGTATGGCCACGGGACCTGGTTGAATGCGCCGGCGCGCTGCTCGCCGTTGGCGCGACGCGCGAGGCATGCAACACGCTGCGTTATCTTCTGTCGACGCAGAACGCGGATGGTCACTGGCACCAGAATCAATGGCTGGGCGGCGCCGGTTACTGGTCTGGCATTCAGCTGGATGAAGCCGCCTTCCCGGTGTTGCTCGCCGCCGCGCTCGAAGAGCGCAATGCTCTGGATGGCACCGAGGTCACGGACATGGTGCGGCGGGCGCTGGCGTTTCTCGTGCGCACCGGACCGGTGAGCGATCAGGACCGCTGGGAGGAGGACGCGGGGCTCAACACCTTCACCCTCGCGGTGTGTATCGCGGCGCTGGTCGCGGGTGCCCGCTACCTGCCCGCCGACGGCCGTGAGCTGGCACTCGCGTTCGCGGACTACTGGAACGCGCGCCTCGAAGACTGGACTTGTGTCACGGACACTGCGCTGGCTCGCCGCGTGGGTGTGCCGGGCTACTACGTACGCGTCGCGCCGCCGCAGGCCATCACCGACCGTGCCGCGAAGTGCGGTGTGCTGGCGATCAAGAACCTCGCCCACGATCCGAATCTGGGCGCCGCCGAGCAGGTGGGAGTGGATTTTCTGCAGCTCGTGCGCTGCGGGCTGCGCCGCGCGGATGATCCGCTGATCGTCGCCACCGTGCGTGTGGCGGATGCCCTCCTGAAGGTCGACACGCCCGCGGGACCGTGCTGGCATCGCTACAACGACGACGGTTACGGTGAGCATGATGACGGCAGCGCCTACGACGGCACCGGTCGGGGGCGCCCCTGGCCGCTGTTGACGGGTGAGCGTGGCCACTACGAAATCGCCGCCGGCCGCGATCCTTTGCCGCTTATTGCCGCCATGGCCCGCATGGCTTCCCCCGGCGGCATGTTGCCGGAGCAGATCTGGGATGCGCCGCCCATCGCGGCGCGCGGCCTCGAGCCGGGCAAGCCGACCGGATCCGCGATGCCCCTGGCATGGGCGCACGCGGAGTATCTGAAACTGGTTGTTTCCCGCGGGCTGAAGCGCCCGTTCGACCGACCGACGGCGGTGTGGGAGCGCTACCGAGGCGAACGGCCGGCGCTCAAGCGGGTGATGTGGTGCGAGCACGCCCCGGTGGGCGAACTGCCGCAAGGATGCGCGCTCACGGTGGCCTTGCGCGCACCAGGCTCGGTGCACTGGGGAGTTGATGGCTGGCAGGACGTGCGCGACCAGGACACCGCCGCGAACTCACTCGGGTTGCACGTCGTCACGCTCGACACTGCGAGCCTGCATGCCGGGCGGCGCATCGATCTGACGTTCCGGCGCGGCAGTGCCTGGGCGGGCAAGGACTACAGCATCCGCGTGACACGCGCGGCGGGTTGACGAGAGCCGCGTGCCGTTCACGCTGTCCCATCCGGCCGCGATCCTGCCAATCCGGCGTCTGAAGCCGTTACGAACCGTGCCGCTGGTGTTGGGTGCCATGGCACCGGATTTCTCGCACTACCTGCCGTGGAGCGTGCGTACCTGGTTTCCAGATACCCACAACCTTGCCGCCTCCTGGCGGGTGTGTGTGCCGCTGTGCCTCGCCATCATCGGCGGCTGCTACCTGTTGCGCGCGCCCCTGACGGCGCTCATGAGTCCGCGGGCGCGCTGGCTGTTCATGACGGCGATCGGCCCGTTCGGCAGGCGCCCGGTGGAGTGGCTGCTCGCGCCGTTCTCGATCCTCATCGGCGCCTGGTCCCATCTGCTTTGGGATTCCTTCACGCATGGCAACGGCTGGATGGTGCGACACTACGCGCCATTGCACGCGACCTTCGCCGTTGGCGCATACGAGATCACGGTTAACCGCGTGCTCCAGTACTTGAGTTCCGTGGCGGGGCTGGCGGTACTCACGGTGTGGTACTGGCGCCTGCCGGTTCCGGATCCCTTGCCGCTGCAGGCGCGCAGCGGGCGTCCCCGCGCAGGGCCGGTCCTGCTCCTGTGCGCCGCCGCGGCGACACTCATCGGCGCGGTGCAGGCGACCGGCTCGCTGGAGCACGCTCTGTCGGTTTACGGGGCACTTGAAACCTTCTTCACTCACGGCCTCGCCTGGTTCGCTGCGATGTACATGGTGGCGGGCGCGGTGCTGACACTGGAGCACGGCGGCGACACGACCGTCAGGTGAAAAACCCCCAGGCCGCAAGCGCGATGCCGAACGCGCCGGCGCACACGCCGAAGGCCGGAAAGAAGCGGCGCTTGGCGAGAAAATACAACGATGACAACACCAGGCCCAGCTCGAGGAATCCCTCGCTCATGTCGAGCCGTAGTCCGCGGTGCTCCTGGCGCTGGGTTTCCGACTCCCTGGCGCGGGCTTCGTTCTGGATCTCCTGCGCCTCGCGCAAGTACCGTTGCTGGTCGGCGCGGAATTTCTCGATCAGGGGCTGCACGCGCGGCGGGTCGTTGCTCAGCGCCGCGGCAAGCTGCGCACCGACATCCACCAGGTGTTCGCGCTCTTTCTTCGCCGCGTAGAAAGCCCACTGGTCGTTAGCCTCGGTGCGCGAGATGACCGCGGCGGTGTGTGCGCGGTGCGCGCTGATCGTCACCACGGCCAGCAACACGCCGAGCACTCCGACCGTGACCCCCACGCCGCGTCCGAACTCGTCGATCTCATGCCCAGGTCCTGCGTGTATTTCGATCTCGGCCATGGCCCTCTCCCCGCATACCGTGGCGGTGTCGCATGATCTTACGGATTTGATTGCGGCGTGTCAGACTTGCTTCCTGACTTTACGCAAGGCTCACTCGCGTGCAGCACCTCACCGCCAGCGCGTGGCCATGGCGACCAGGTAACGAATTCCAGTTCCTGGATGACGGCGCGCTGTTCTTTGCGCGCATGCTGGAGGCGATTTACGGCGCGCGCGCCTATGTGCTGCTGGAGTTCTATCTCGTTACTTCCAGCACGATCACGACGCGCTTCATCGAGTCCCTGGTGCTGGCCCGGTCGCGCGGTGTGCGGGTGTGCGCAGTGTTTGATGGTTTCGGCGCGCTGGGACTGAAGCGCGCGGATCGCGGCCGCCTGCGCGCCGCCGGCGTCGAGCTGCGATTCTTCAATCCACTGGATTTGCGCAATCGACTGCTGAACCTGCGGCGTGATCATCGCAAGCTGCTGCTCATCGACGGGAGTCTTGCCTTCGTCGGCGGGGCGGGCCTTACGGATGAGTTCGCGGCCGGCATCGCTGGTGAGCCGCCGTGGCGCGAGATCATGGTGCAAATTGCCGGCCCGGTGGTCGCGGACTGGCAGCGGGCCTTTGCTTCAACCTGGCGCCGCTGCGGGGATGAACTCGCGCTCGAGCCGCCCACGGCGGTGCCGCTTCCTGACGGGGCCGCCGGCCGGGTCGCGTTGAGCGAGGCGCGACCCCGCTCACTGCTTGCCAACGACGTCGTGCGGCGCCTGGAGGTCGCAACGGCGCGTGCCTGGGTGATGAGCGCCTACTTCGTGCCATCGCGTCGCTTTCGCAAGGCGTTACGGCGCTCGGCACGCCGCGGTGTCGATGTCCGCCTGCTGGTCCCCGGTCCGCGCACCGATCACCCGTGGGTGCGCCAGGCGGCGCGCCGCTTCTACGGCAAGCTGCTGCGCAACGGCGTGCGGATTTTCGAGTACCAGCCGCGCATGCTGCACGCGAAAATGATCCTCTGCGATGAGTGGGTGTCGATCGGTTCCAGCAATCTTGACCGCTGGTCGTTCCGCTGGAATCTGGAAGCCAACCAGGAAATCGACGACCGGCGCGCGAGCGACGCGGCGGCGGAGTTGTTTACCGGGGACTTTGCCGTCTCGATTGAGTTGAGTCGTCGCTACTGGCGGGAGCGCGCGCGGCTCGATCGTTTGCGCGAGAGCATCGCTGGCGCGTTGGATCGCTGGCTCGACCGCTGGCGGGAGCCTTAGCCCCGCCGGCCCATGGATCAGGGTTCCGCAGCGAACAACTCGGTGCTGCGGACGAAGGCGAGCAGAAACGGCTTAAGTCCACGCAGCTGCGTGTCGTAGGCGCGCAGCGCCGCAAGCTTGCCATCCTCCTCCGCGGTGGTGAGCGTGAAAACCGCGGGCGTCACGCCGCGGATGCGCGGCGCCGCAGTTAACGGCAGACCGGGTTCGAGCCCGCGCGGACTCGGCCATCCTTCACCGCCGTGCACGATCCAGTAGCGCAGCTGCGCGCCGCTCCCGGCGCTGCGCGCCAGGGCCGCGGTCGCCAGCAGCCCCGCCGCCCGATGGTCCGGGTGCGCATCGCGCGGCGTCGGCGCGAGGATGAGTGTGGGCGCCACGCGCGCCAGCACCTGTTCAAAGTCCTGCTCAAGACCATCGCGCGTGTAGGGATGACCCGGAAACACGGCGTCGGAATAGGGCACCGCCGCAGCGTCGGTGAATCCGGAGGTGTACCGGCTGGTCCGATCGAGATTGAGGATCCGCAAGACGCCGCGGTCAGGGAAGCCCATGAACAGCTGGCGCGCCGTGGGCACGCCGAGGAGTGTTGCCGCCGCCCGGGCCTCGCGCATGCGCCGCGCGCCAAGCTCGCGCGCCTTCGCGGGCGCGAACAGACGGTGTTCGATGAGCAGCATGTCGAGCTCGGAGGCATCGCCGCTGGTGATCCACACGATGCTCACCCGCCCGCCGGCGCGCACCACCCGCTGGATGATGCCGGCGCAGCACAGGGTCTCATCGTCCGGATGCGGCGCCACGACCAGGAGTGACGTAGTGGCGCCAAGCGGCGGCAGGTCCTGCATGCCGCCGGTCATCACAGGCCCGGCGGCAGCCGTCACGTTACCCGTGGCGAGGGCGGCGAGGAGTGCCAGCGGGGCGGTCGCCAGCGCCGCTCGCCGCGCGGTCATCTTTCGGGCGTGCACAAAATGCAGTGTCGCATGCGGGCAGGGGAATTCGTTAGAGTGCGCGAATGAGCGACACACCCCCACTGGCCTATCACGATCCGAAGTTCATCGACTCCGATGAGGGGCGCCCGGTGCGCATCGTCTCGGAGTATCTGGCGCCACTGCGCGCCTTCAGCGACTGCGGCGTCACGGCCACCGCGGTGTTTTTCGGGTCCGCGCGCCTGCGTGCCGACGGGCCGCTCGGGCGCTATGTGGACGACGCGGTGGAGCTTGCGCGGCTGGTGACCGAATGGAGTGCGACGCTTCCCGGAGAGCGGCTGGTGGTCTGCTCGGGCGGCGGCCCCGGCATCATGGAGGCCGCCAACAAAGGCGCCGCACTCGCCGGCGGCCGCACCGTCGGGCTCAATATAGGTCTGCCCCACGAACAGCGTCCCAACCCTTACATCACTCCGGGACTGTCCTTCGAGTTCCACTACTTTTTCATGCGCAAGCTGTGGTTCGCGCACCTGGCGCGCGCGCTCATCGCCTTTCCCGGAGGCTTTGGCACCTTCGATGAGCTGTTCGAGATTCTGACCCTCGCCCAGACGCGCAAGATCGATCGTTCGATCCCGGTGTTCCTCTACGGTTCCGCGTACTGGAAGGAAGTCATCAACTTCGAGGCGCTGGTGCGCCACGGCACCATAGCCGCTGAGGACCTGAAGCTATTCGAGTTTGTCGACGAGCCGCGCGCGGCGCTGGAACTGATCAAGCGGCGTGTCGTGCTGGACAGCCAGGTGCCACAGAAGCCGGGATTCGCCAAGTCGCGTTGCCATCCTCGCTCCTGAAGGACTGCAGCGCTTCAGGCGACTTCCAGTGTGGGATCCACTTCGCGCGCCCAGCCCTGCAACCCGCCCTCGAGGTTCGCCGGCGAGGTGATTCCCGCTTCCAGCGCCATCGAGCAGGCGGCCAGTGAACGCCCGCCGCTCCTGCAGATAAACACCGGAGCGGAGGTTTTTGGGATCTCGGCAAGGCGCCGTGGCAGCTGGTTCAGCGGAATATGGCGCGAGCCTTCGAGGTGACCGGCAGCGAATTCGTACGGTTCACGCACATCGATGAGCAGCGGGGTCTGCGTTTGCAGCAGCGCTTTGAGGTCCGTCGCCGACAGCCGCCGCACGCCACCGGGAGCAGCGCTCGCGGGCCCGGAATCCTGATCGCGCGGCGCGGTGATGGTGGGCGCATCGCCGCACACCGCACAGTCACGCCGGCGGCTGACGCGGAACTCCTGGAAACGCATCTCGAGCGCGTCGTAGGTGAGGAGTCTGCCGAGGAGCGGCTCACCCACGCCGGTGATGAGTTTGATGGCCTCCGTAGCCTGCAGCGTACCCAGCACGCCCGGCAGCACCCCAAGGACGCCGGCTTCGGCGCAGCTGGCGACGACGCCATCGCGACCGTCCGGAAACAGACACCGATAGCACGGCCCCCGCTCGGGCACGTACGTCATGAGCTGGCCCTCGAAGCGATGGATCGCCGCGGACACCAGCGCTTTGGCGTAGAGCACGCAGGCGTCGTTGACCAGGTAGCGGGTCGAGAGCCGGTCGCTGCCGTCGATCACGACATCGTAGTCGGCGAACACGGCGCGCACGTTGGCGGCCTGCAACTCCAGGGCGTGGGCGTTGACGCGGATCTCGGGGTTGAGGGCGGCGAGTCGCTCACGCCCCGCTTCGGCCTTGAGTCTCGCGACGGCGAGGGTGTCGAATAACACCTGACGTTGCAGGTTGGAAACATCCACCCGATCGAAGTCGAGGAGCCCCAGCGTTCCACATCCGGCCGCCGCCAGATACAGCGCCGCGGGCGATCCCAGGCCGCCGGCGCCGATGATCAGTACGCGCGCGGCCTTGAGTTTTTCCTGGCCGGCCGCGCCGATCTCGGTGAGCGCGAGGTGCCGGTGGTAGCGGGCCCGTTCCGCAGCCGAAAGGGTCACTCGCGTGCCCCGCGAGGCGGTATCCACAGTGTATGCGCCATGCGAGCGAGCATCCGATGCCGGTTGGATGGTGTCAACGGATACACACGGTTACACGTTCCAGGGCTTCGCAACGGGTGCTCGGGCATCGTATGCTGCGCGCCGAACCGAAACGGCCGGCGACAGGTGTGAGGGATCGAAGGTGAAGCCCAGCTATTTATTTGCCCGCAGCCTGTGCGCGCTCGGCGTTGCTTTTCTTGGCGCCATGAACGCGGCCGCCTCGCCGCCGACCGCGCAGCCGCTGCCGGTGCGGCACCGGGCGGACGCGCGCTTCGCCGTGGTCGAGCACGAGTACGTCACCTATATCCTGCGCCGCTTCCCGGTGGTCGCGACCTATCTGGGGGGCGACGCCTTCGATCCGCAGCTGGCGAGTGTTGACGGCACGCTGCGCGACTATTCGCCCGCAGGGCTGGTGCGGGAGGACGCGCGCCTGGCGGAATTCCGCGCGCGCTTTTCCGCGCTCGCGCCGGTGTCGCTCTCGGCGCGCCGCCGCATCGACCGTTCGGTGGCGTTGGCGCAGATCGCCTTCCTCATGCACCAGCACCTGGTGCGTCGCTACCAGGAACGCTCGCTCGACTCGTACGTGGACGAACCCTTTCGCGGCGTCGACTGGCAGATCCAGGGCATGACGGCGACCGGACCTGCGACCTATGGCACCGAGGCTGAGTGGCAGGCGGTGATCGCGCGTACCCGGGCGGTGCGGGCCTTTCTCGCCACCGCGCAGAAGCAGCTCAGCGCCGGCGTGCGCGCCCACAACACGCCCGATTGGCGCGTGCTCAGTCAGTACGGGCTGCAAAGCAGCGCCGCCGACGCTGACTACTTCGCCAAGACCCTGCCGCAGATCGCTGCCACCGATATCAGCTCTCCCAGGCGCGAAGCGCTGCTGCACGATCTGCAGGCGGCGGGCGACGATGCGGCGCTTGCCTACCGCGAGCTGCGCGAGTTCATCACCCGAACTTACTTCGAGGATGGAGAGAGCGAGGAGAACCCGGTGTTGAAGCCGGCGTTCCGCGCCGATCATTTCGCACTCGGTGAAGCCGAATACAACTGGGCGCTGCGCAACAACCTGCGGCTCACCGCCACCGCGGCGGAGCTGTTCGCCGCCTCCTGGCCGGTCGTGACCAACACTCAGGCGCAGATGGCGACGCTCGCGCAACAGATTGCCGCCGCGCACAAGTGGCCGGCGGGCGCCGACGGCGCGGACGCGGTGCGCGAGGTATTCGCGCAGCTCAGCCAGAACGCGCCGCGGACCGATGCGGAAATGGTGGAGGGGTATCGCAAGACCGGCCAGCGCCTGGTGGCCTACGGGCGGGACTCGGGATTGTTCGAGGTACCGGCGGACTACCGGCTCGACGTCACCGTGACGCCGCCGCCACTGCGCGCCTCGATCGAGGGTGCAGCCTATTACCCGGCGCCGCCGTTCAGGGCGACCGGCGTCGGCCGCTTTTACGTAACGCCGACCGGGGATGACGCGGCGGAGCTGCGTGCCGAGCACAACTACGCCGCCATGCCCGATCTTGCCGGGCACGAGGGCTTCCCCGGCCACGACTGGCACTACAAGGTCATGACCCACTACCGCGAGCAGATCTCACCGGTGCGCTGGCTAACGCCCGGGGCCGTGGAGGATTCCTCCTCAATGTGGGAGGACTCGATGGCCGCGGAGGGCTGGGCGCTGTACTCGGAGGCGCTCCTCGCGGAAGCCGCGCCGGGGGCGCCGAACGGCCTCTATACCCCGGAGGAACGCCTGTATCAGTTGCGCGGCAAGCTGTACCGGGACCTGCGGGTGCGAATCGACATCGGCATCCACACCGGACGCCTGTCGTTCGAGGATGCGGTGACGCTGTTCTCGCAGGTGGTGGATTTCCTGCCCGGCTCGTGCCAGGACCCGGCGGCGGTGAAGTTGGAGGCCAAGCAGGCGAGCTGTCAGGGCGCGCGCAGCGCGGTCACGCGCTATTCACGCTGGCCCACCCAGGCGATTACCTATCGTCTGGGCAAGGAGCAGATTCTCGCACTGCGCAAGCGAGCGCAGCAGACCCTCGGCGCGCGCTTCTCACCGCAGCGCTTCCACCTCGAGTTCATGAAACAGGGCACGATTCCCGCGGGGTACTTCGGCGACGAACTGCTGCGGGAGCTGCGCGCGGCCAGTGCGCTGCCCGTGTCGGTGAAGCCCTGACCAGTGCAGCCGGCCAAAGCCACGCCTTTGGCCGGCGGAAACGAAGCTAGTGTCCGCGAAAATCGCTTCCTGCGATTTTCGCCACATAGTCTACGGGGCCACGTATATGGCCAGGCCCTTCGCCGCCTTGTTGTAGATTCCGAATGAACCGCCGAGGCTGGTGCCGATGGCGGTGTTGCCGTTGAACGTCGAGTTGCCGACTCCCGTGCCGATCGAGCCCGACTGCTGATCCTCGACCCCCTGCAGCAGGATCCCGTTGGCGCCCAGGCGCGCCGCCTCCTGCTTCAGACGCGCGATCGCCTTGTCCATGTTCTGCTGGCTGGTGATGGTCAGCGAGCCACGGCTGGTGGCGTCGATGGTGGCGATCTCTTCGTACCTCGGCGGCGGCTGCAGGTAAACCTTGACCTGGTCCGGGGAGATCGGGGCCCGCGCCGTACCCACCAACACGTGGGAAGAGGTCGCGCAGCCTGCCAGCAGCAGCCCCAAGGCGATAGCAACAGCGGGTCGGTGAACGGGCGCCATGGGCTACCCGAACGCTACGCCGTTCCCGGCTGGCAGAAGAACAGGTGCGCCGGCAACACGTTGAGCGGTTCGAACTTGCGCCCGACGTAGCCGAAGATGCGCTTCAGATCCTCTAACACGCGCGTCGAGAACTGGTACACGAGGAAGGCACCGCGCGGCTTCAACACATCGCAGGTCTTGCGCAGGATGCGCTCGCGCACCGGCGCGGGAATGGTGCTGAACGGAATGCCCGAAATAATGTAGTCGGCGCTGTTGCGGCCGAAGCGCTGCAGCACTTCATCCACGGACTCCGCGGAGCCCTGCACCACCTTGAGGCGCGGATCCGGAATCGCCCGGCCGAGATAGCTGACGAAATCCGGGTTCATCTCGATGGCGATCAGGATGGCGTCCGGGTGCATGCGACGCAGGACCTCCGCCGTAATGCCACCGACGCCGGGGCCGTATTCCACGAATACGCGCGCCTGGGTCCAGTTGACCGGCGCCAGCAGCTGCCTGATCAGAAAACGCGAGCTCGGCACGATGGAGCCGAGCATCCGCGGGTGCCGGAAGAAATTCCGGGCGAACAGAAGAGCGTTGCCGTCGGGCTGCACAGCCCCACTTTATAGCAACCGAGCGGGCGCTGACCACTGTCGCACTGCGGCAGCTTCATTAACGGCCGTTTCAGCCTCCGGAGCGCCGCGCCTCGAATCCGAGCTTACATAGCTCAGTGACCAGGCGGTCGCGATGTTCGCCCTGGATCTCGATGACGTCATTTTTCACGGCGCCGCCAGCGCCGCAGAGTTTCTTCAGGCGCGCGGCGAGTTGCGCGAGTTCCTCACCCGCGAGCGGCACACCGCGGATCACTGAAACCGCCTTGCCGCCGCGGCCGGCAACCTCACGGCCGACACGTACACGCGCCGGCTGGCCCGGCGCGGGCAAAAGCTGCTCGCGGGGCGCGGGTTGCGTTACCGCCTTGAGCTGCGCGAGGTCGCGTAATACGACGCCACGGAAGGTGGGCCTGGGTTTCATGCGTAGTGTTACCGCGGTGAGGCGACTACAATCCTGCCGAACTCGAACACGTTCCCGCAACCCTTGCGGCAGCCCACTCCATAAGAGGCGCCTCATGACCCCACGGTCACGCTTGCACGTTCCTTCCCCGCCGGCACGGCCCGGTCAGGAGCCTGATTTCAGCTACGTCCAGATCTCACCGGCCGGGGCCGTGGGTCGGCCGGATGTGATGGCCGCGGCGCGCGACGTCGAGGATCTTTCGGTGCAGATGGTGCGGGTGCTGGATGAGGAAAATCGCGCCGTCGGGCCGTGGAATCCGCATCTGGAGCCGGCGGAGCTGCAGGTCGGGCTGCGGCATATGCTGCTCACGCGCCTGTTTGACGACCGGATGCAGAAAATCCAGCGGCAGGGCCGGGTTTCCTTCTATATCAAGTCAACCGGTGAGGAGGCTGTCGCGGTCGCGCAGTGCATGGCGCTGCAGCCCGGGGACATGTTGTTCCCTTCGTACCGCCAGCAGGGTCTGCACGTAGTCCGCGGCCGCAACCTCGTTGATCTCATGTGCCAGTGCCTGTCGAACACGCGCGACTTCTGCAAGGGCCGGCAGATGCCGATCATGTACCACTGGGGCAAGGGCAACATCTTCTCCATATCCGGCAATCTCGCCACCCAGTTCCCGCAGGCGGTGGGCTGGGCGATGGCGGCCGCCATCAAGGGTGAGGACCATATTGCGGCGACCTGGATCGGCGAGGGCTCGAGCGCCGAGGCGGATTTCCACTACGGCATGACCTTCGCGGCGGTCTACCAGGCGCCGGTGATCCTCAATCTCGTCAACAACCAGTGGGCGATCTCAACCTTTCAGGGCTTCGCGGGCGGCGAGCATCGCACCTTCGCGCAGCGCGGACCGGGTTATGGGATTCCGGGCATCCGGGTCGACGGCAACGACTTCCTGGCCGTGTACGCCGCGACGCAATGGGCGGCGCAGCGCGCGCGCCAAAGTGGCGGCGCCACGCTCATCGAGCACGTGACCTACCGTGCCGCTGCACATTCCACCAGCGATGACCCGTCGCGTTACCGGCCGAAGGAGGAGTGGCGCGCGTGGCCGCTCGGGGATCCGGTGCTGCGTCTGAAGGCGCATCTCATCGCGCTCGGGGAGTGGTCCGAGGAACGTCATACGCAGCTCGAGAAGGAGCTCGACGCGCACGTCACCGCCTGCTGGAAAGAGGCGGAAACCTACGGCACGCTCAGCGGCGGACCGGCGCTCGACCCGCTCACCATGTTTGAGGACGTGTTCAAGGAAATACCGCCGAATCTTGTGCACCAGCGCGAGGAGCTGCGCCAGCTCCTGGAGACGCGGGCCAAGACGGCTGCTGCGGCGCAGCCGCAAGCGAAAGAGGGCTGACACATGGCGCGCATGAACATGGTGCAGGCGCTCAACTCCGCGATGGACGTGATGCTGGGGCGCGATCCGCGCGTGGTGATTCTTGGCGAGGATGTCGGCTATTTCGGCGGCGTGTTCCGCTGCACGGAAGGGCTGCAACGCAAGTACGGTGAGCACCGCGTGCTCGACACGCCGATCGCCGAGGGCGGCATCATCGCCGCAGCAATCGGCATGGGTGTGAACGGCCTGAAGCCGGTGGCGGAAATCCAGTTCGCCGACTACATCTATCCGGGCTTCGACCAGGTCGTGAGCGAGCTGGCGCGCCTGCGCTATCGCTCGGCGGGCGAGTTTGCATCCCCGGTCACGATTCGCACGCCCTGCGGCGGCGGTATCCGCGGCGGCCAGACCCATTCGCAAAGTCCGGAAGGAATTTTCACGCACGTCTGTGGCATCAAGGTAGTGATGCCGTCCAATCCTTACGACGCGAAGGGACTGCTGATCAGTTCGATTGAGGACGATGATCCGGTCGTCTTTTTCGAACCCAAGCGCATTTACAACGGACCGTTCGACGGAGATCCGCACAAGCCGGCGGTACCCTGGAGCACGCACCCGCGTGGCGAGGTTCCGGAAGGACACTACACCGTGCCGATCGGGCGCGCGCAGCTGGTGCGTGAGGGCAAAGACGTGACGGTCATCGCCTACGGCACCATGGTGCATGTAGCGGAGGCTGCCGTGCGCATCGCAGGGGTGGATGCCGAGATCATCGACGTGCGCACCATGGCGCCGCTCGACGTGGACGTCCTGTGCACGTCGGTATGCAAGACCGGGCGCTGCGTCGTGGTGCATGAAGCCACCCGCTTCGGCGGCTACGGTGCTGAGCTCGTGGCCACGGTGCAGGAGCACTGCTTCTGGAATCTCGAGGCGCCCGTGCAGCGCGTCACCGGCTGGGATACGCCCTATCCGCACGCCTTCGAGTGGGAATACTTTCCGGGCCAGGCGCGCATCGCGGCCGCCCTCAAAGAAGTCATGGAGCCCCAATGAGTCAGTACGTCTTCAAGCTGCCGGATCTGGGTGAAGGTACGGTCGAGGCGGAGATTGTCAGCTGGAAGGTCAAGCCGGGTGACACCGTTGCCGAGGATGACGTGGTCGCGGAGGTGATGACCGAGAAGGCGGCCGTGGAAGTGCCGGCCCCCGTGAGCGGGCGCGTCGTGTCGACCACCGGTGAGCCGGGCGACATGGTGGCGGTCGGCGCGACCCTGATCGTGTTCGAAACGGCGGCCGGTGCTCCTGCCAGCGCCCCCGCGGCGGCTGCCGCGACACCAACACCAGCCCCGACACGCGTGGTACCTGCAGCCGCAGCGCCCGGCGCCAGCGTCGCGCCCGCAAGAAGTGCCGCGGCTGGCGGCAATGGCGTGGCAAGTGCGCACGCCGCCGACGCCCCCGAGTCACAGGCCGCGGCTGCATCCGGTGGGCGCGTCGCGACCTCACCGGCGGTGCGTCGCCGCGCTCACGATGCGGGTGTCGACTTGCAGCAGGTGGCTGGTTCCGGACCCAACGGCAGGATCGTGCCGAAAGACTTTGAGGCGTACGTCGCGCGCCGCACACAGACGCAGCCGACCCCGCTGCGCGGTGCTCCCAAGGCGGTGCCCGCGAGCGCGCGTCCGGCGGCTGCGCGCAGCACCGGCACTCAGGAAATCAAGGTGATCGGCCTGCGCCGCGTCATCGCGCAGCGCATGAGTGAAGCGAAGCGCAACATCCCGCACTTCGCCTACGTCGAGGAGCTCGATGTCACCGAACTCGAAGGGTTGCGCCGGCACCTGAATGGCAAGCAGGAGCGCGGTGCGCCGACGCTCACCTACCTGCCGTTCCTCGCGCTCGCCCTGGTGCGGGTCCTCAAGGACTTTCCACAGTGCAATGCGCACTACGACGCTGAGCGCGGCGTCATCGTGCGCTACGGCGCCGTGCACTTAGGCGTAGCCACCCAGACACCCGACGGCCTGAAAGTGCCGGTGGTACACGACGCGCAGGACTTGCCGCTGTGGGATCTGGCCGCGCAGATGCGCCGCGTGAGCGAGGCTGCGCGCACCAACAAGGCGACGCGCGATGAACTCAGCGGTTCGACCATCACCATCACCAGTCTCGGCAAGCTCGGCGGCATCGCCAGCACGCCCATCATCAACGCCCCGGAAGTCGCGATCATCGGCGTTAACCGCGCCATCGAGCGGCCGGTCGTGATCGATGGCGCCATCGCCATCCGCCGCACCATGAACCTGTCTTCGTCCTTCGATCACCGCTTCGTGGATGGCTACGACGCGGCCGCGCTGATCCAGGCGCTGAAGGAATGCCTCGAGCACCCGGCGACGAT
>JANWKL010000089.1 GCA_025451375.1 Steroidobacteraceae bacterium | reverse complement strand
TAGGTACTGTAGGCGCCCACCGCGATCGCGTGGCCTTGCGCGCCACACCACACATCGAGCAGCGGCTGCTGTGATTCCGGCGCGTAGTGCGTGCGTTTCCAGCTGCGCCCGGAGTCCGCCGTGGCGAGAATGACTTCGTCGTGACCGACCGCGAGCCCATGCTGCGCATCGAAGAAACAAACACCGGTGAGCAGTGCCTGGGTCGGGACACGTGTCGCCTGTGACCAGCTATTGCCCCGGTCATCCGAGAGGACGACGATTCCGCGGTCCCCAACCGCGACCAGATGCGCGCCGACCCGTGCGAGCGCCGTCAGCAGTGCATGCGGCGCGAGGCGCGCCGGCACCGCCGCCGCTGGGTTAGCCGCCGGTTCGCAAAGCGCGGCTGCCGTCGCCAGCACGAGGATCAGCAACAGCGCGACGGCCCCGCGATGGCCCGAGCCGGCCGCCCGGGCGTCCGCCGTCGAGGCTGTCACACCAGGCTCCTAGCGAATGCCGCGCCGCTCCAGCACGCTCGGCTGGTAGTCGGCCGGAGTGCGCTTGATGCTGAAGTCGTAGGAGCCACGCTCTTCGTTCTGCAGACCGAGCGCCAGATACCGGCCGTTGGACAGATCCATGTCAACCTCGAGCGATGTCCACTGAGTCGGCACGTCGTAGTAGTTCATGCTGTGGCCTTCCTGGACGCGGTACAACTGGCCACGCGAGTCGTAGCAGTCGACGTCCAGGATCTGCCAGGAATCCTCATCCACGTAGAACGTGCGGCGAACGTACAGATGACTCACGCCGGGCTTGAGCGTCGCGTCCACGACCCACACGCGGTGCAGCTCGTAGCGCGCCAGGTCCTGGTTGATGTGGTTCTTCTTGAGGATGTCGTCGTACTTGTACTGCGGGCTTTGCAGCCGGTAAGCATCATACGGCACGTACATCTCGCGCTTGCCGACCAGCTTCCAGTTGTAGCGTTGCGGACTGCCGTTGTAGACGTCGAACTGATCGTCGGTGCGCAGGTTATCGGAATTGGTGCCGGGGTTGTCGAAGGCGACGTTGGGCGCGCGGCGCACGCGTCGCTGTCCGGGGTTGTACAGCCAGGCGCGGCGCGCGTCCTTTGCCTGGTCGAGGGTTTCCTGCACCAGCAACACCTCACCGGCAAGACGCGCAGGAGCCGTGGTCTCCTGGGTGAAGAACACCAGAATGTTGTCGAGCGCAGCTTCGGTCATGCCCGGCATGTAGTACTGGAAAAAGAACTCCTCGTTGAATTTCACCAGGGTATAGCTGCCACCGGCGGTGACCGGCGCCTGGCCGATCTTCGGAGCGGCCGCTACGCCGCGCCAGCGTGTGATGTGGTTCCAGATCACTTCCAGCCCCGACTGCGGGATCGGGAAGGGCGTCGCACCGATGACGCCGGTGACACCGTTGCCGTCCGCCGCAAGCTTCGCCGTGGTCGCCTGGCGTTTGGTGGCGTCATAGATGCGCTGCGGAGCGGCCGCCGTCCGGTGCGTCGGGTAGACGGCCATCTTGTAGTCGGCGTAGGTCCTGAACAGGGCCTTGTGCCCTTCCGTGAGCTTGGCGGCGTACTGCGCCATGTTGGCCGGCGTGATGATGAACAGCGGCTTGTCGCTCGCATACGGATCCGGGTAATGATCCCCGGCGTGGTATTGCGGGAAGCCGGCATCGGCGGCGGACTTCAGCCCACCCGTCCACGCCGGGATGCTGCCGTCGGCGTTGGCCGCCTTCTCGCCACCCAGGGGCGTCAGGTCCGCGCCCAGGCGCGCAGCTTCCTGCGGAGTCACGGCTCCCCATGCCACCGATGCGAACAACAGCCCGGCCGCGGCAATCTGGATCGTCTTCATTGCAGCCCCCTCAGAACGAGAACTTGATGCTCGCCGCGACGAAGCTGCGGTCACCGAGCAGATTGTATTGGCCGGCGCCACCGAAGCGCGTGTAGGAAACGTCCAGGTCCCAGGTCTTCTGCAGATCCGCGCCGACGCCGACCGTCACCGCGTGCCGGCCCTGGATAAAGTTGCCGCCGGGACCCGGGGACACGCCCTTCACGTCCTGCGACCAGGTCAGGTGCGGCAGGATGTCCCACGCGCCGATCAGGTTCGCATACTCCAGGCGCCCGGCCAGCACGTAACCCCATGAGAATTTGTCCGGAAATGCCGAGCCGGGTTCCACATTGCTGGGGTATTGCGGATAGCCGCCGAGATTCGGGTTGCCGCTCAGGTTCGTCCCCGGGCCGTCGTAGCGCAGGCCAAAACCTTCGGGCCCGCCGGTGTACTTGTTCTCGAGCCCCGGGATGTAGTCCGCCGCAGCCTCGCCCACCAGCACCGCCTGGGAGGCGCCCAGCACGTTGGCGAAGGTCTGGGTTGCGGTGAAGGCTCCATGCCAGGTGTTTTTCAGTTCCCAGCCGCGGATGGTCCGCCCAAGCCCGTAGACCCCGAACTGGTTGCAGTCGCTGACCGGGGTCGGCGAGTTCTTCGGACAGGTACCGGGATGCGGGACGACCGCCCCGTTGCTGAGCAGTCCCGCGATGCCCGCCTCGAACGGCGTCAGGGTCGCGTACAGGAGCTCCACGTCGTCCAGTTGCAGCGGCACGTTGTGGCGGAACGCGAGCTCGCCCTGGATTGCAGTCCCGGTCGCCTTGATCTCGCCGTTGAAGGAGGCGCCGATCATCTTGATGTCCTGCGGGAACTCCTCGAAGTAGCCGGCCGTCTTGCCGTACTCGTAAGTGGCGATACTCTGCGCCTGGGAGTTGACGTTGCCGCCCGCGAGCAGCGTGTTGGCGCCGATGGTGGCGTACTGCGTCGCCGCCGCTGCGCTCAGGTTCCCGCCGACGGCCGCGGCGCGCTGCTGGCCCACCGCGGCGCCCGTCGCTACTGCTGCCGCGAAAGGCAATCCTGCCGCGAGCGCCTGGGCCGCGCCGCCGACCGCATTCACGGCGCCAAAGGCATTGCCGAGGCCTGCCTGCGTGCCGGTGTTGGCGTCCAGGACCGGCAGGCGGCTGGTGTAGTTGAGGAAATAAAGTCCGATCTGCGTGCCCTGACCGAGGTTCGGCAGATAGAATTTGAGGTTCACGCCGTACTGGCCCGAGTCAGGGGGCTTGTGATCGGGCAGGCGGTTCACGGACTGGAAGTCGCTGTAGGTGGGGCCGCCGAGCGGGCCGAAATTCACGCCCTGATCGGAGATCGCGCCGAAGCCAAGATACAGGTGGTTGCCACCGACCACGCCGGCGTCACTGGTGCCGAAGTAGGAACCGGTGGGCGGCGCGAGGGTCTCGTGCCAGTCGAAAAGGTACAGCAGCTGCGAACTGACGTTCTTGGTGAGCTGCAGGTTGAAGACGCCCATGGTGTCCGGCAGCAGCGCCTGCTTGAGTTCGGATCCGGGAGTCAGCAGCGCCGAGACGTCATAATGATTCACCTCGTTGAGCCCGCCGGGAATGAAGGTGCTTTCTCCCCAGCTCACCACCTGGCGGCCAAAGCGAAACTCCGAGGGCATGCTGCCAAGATCGAAGCGGTAGTAGCCGAAGGCATCAAGGAGACGCGTGTAGCTGCCGACCAGGTCCCGCGCGTCGTGGGACAGCGGCGTGCGCTGGGTGTGGTCGCCCATGACATAAACGTCGTACAGGCCGCTCGCACGTACGAAAAGTCCGGCCTTCTCCTTGTACTTCAGGGACAGCTCAGTGACGCCCGTGAAAGCCTGACTGAAGGTGCCCTTGCCGTAATTGAGGTCGCCGTCATCGATATTCGGGGAGTAGCCGCAGCCGCCGTCGGCCGTGGCGATGAGTTGGCAGTTGCGTCCAGTCGCCCGCCAGCCCTGGCCGTAGCCGATGGTGGTGTCCCAGCTGCCGCTCCAGTCCCCCGAAGCGCTCTGGAAACTGATGGCTTGCGCGTCCGCGCAGATGAGCGTCGCCAGACAGGTCGCGGCGGCCGCGAGCAGTGACGAACGACGGCTCATTTGAACTTTCCTCATGTGGTCCCCCTGCTTCCTCGAGGCTGCGCAGCTTCGCGCCTAAGTGCCGCGCGTTCTTGTTTGTTGCCGCGATACAAACCCTAGCGTCCAGGGCAGTCTACGACTCGGGCTTGCGATCCGGCAAGGGCATCAGCCCTGCGTTACCTGCAGGATACTGTGGCGCAGCTGCTCGCTCAGGACGAACTGTGCGTCCTGCGCCACACGCAGCAGCACGTCATCAAATTCCAGATTGCCGTCCTCACGAGCGCGCACCACGCCCCGCGCGCGCAGCAGACCGATGAAGTTCCCGAACATGGAGCGGTCGAAGAACTCCGGGGAGTCGAGGCCGTAGAGCAGGCCCATGCGCTGCGCGGTAAGCTGGCAGCGTTCTTCGAGCACAGCCTGGCTGACCGTGCCACTACCGGCCTTGACCAGCTGCGCGACTGCAAGGTAGTACCGCTCAATGGTTTGGATGGTGGCCTGCGCCAGCAGCGACAGCTGCATGGCCTGCGGGGAGTCCGGCGGCGGACGCCGCCAGATCCCTGGGGCCGCGTCCGCCTCGACGAGACCGTGCCTGGCGAGGCACTCGAGCACGCCATCAATGACCCGCGGCAGTTCCTCCTCGCTCCACCGCAGGAACAGCTCCGCTGCGACATACGGATAGATTCGCCACGCGAGCCGCTGGATGTCTTCGGTGGCGACGCGCTCGTTACTGGTAAACGCGCACGCCACCAGCGAGGGCAGCGCGAACAGGTGCAGCACGTTGTTGCGGAAGTAGGTAGCGAGCAGCGCGCTGACCTCGCTCATGCGCACGATCGACCCGAGCGCGTGCGGCTCGCGGGCGACGAGCCGCATGGAGATTCCGTAGTCGATGATCTGTGCGCCGGTGAGATCCGTCACCGTCACCCGGTCGCTGTACGGGAAGTCGCGCAGCAGCGCGGCATACAGCTCGACCTGGCGCGTCAGGTCGCCTTCGCTCAGCGCCTGGCGCGGGGTCGCCAGCAGCGTGACGGCCAGCAGTCCGACCGGCGTCACCGCCGCGGCCGCGTTGATATGCCGCATGATGCGCGCCGCGAGTTCGTCCACCGCGCGCCCGAGCCAGGGCACGCGCGCGTCGTCATCAAAGGCGGCGGTGCGCCACTGTGGATCACCGCCGTCGAGGACATCGCGCAGGTGGATCGGCTCACCGAGGTTGACGTACACCTTGCCGAAACGCTGCCTGAGTACCCGCAGCGAACCCAACAGGCCCCAGATGCTCTCCTTCTCCTTCGGCCGCCCGGACAGCTCGCCGACGTAGGTCGCGCCCTCGACCAGGCGTTCGTAGCCAAAGTACACCGGCACAAAAACGACTGGGCGCCTGGGGTCGCGGAGGTATGCGCGCACCGTCATGTTGAGCATCCCGGTCTTGGGCTGCAGCAGGCGTCCGGTGCGACTGCGTCCCCCCTCGACGAAGTACTCGATGGGGTGGCCGCGCGCCATGATGGCGGCCAGGTATTTCATGAACACGACGCTGTAGAGCGCGTTGCCGGAGAAGCTGCGGCGGATGAAAAAGGCGCCGCCCTGGCGCAGAAAGCGCCCCACCACCGGCAGGTTGAGATTCACGCCGGCCGCGATGTGCGGCAGCGCGTAGCCGTTCACGTAAATCGCGTAACTGAGCAGCAGGTAGTCCATGTGGCTGCGGTGACAGGGCACATAGATGATCTCGTTCCCCTGCGCCACCGCTTCGAGTGTCTGCGCGTGACCGAACACCACCCCGTCGTACAGGCGGTTCCACAGCCACGTCAGCGCGTGCTCCATGAAGCGCACAAAGGCGTGCGAGTAGTTGGCGGCTATCTCCCAGGCATAGCCGCGCGCCCGTTGCAGCGCCTTGCGGCGTGGCAGGCGGCGCGCGCGCATTTCCTGGGCGACTGCCGCGCGCACTGCGCGCGTGCGCAGCACCCGGTTGACGATAGTGCGCCGGTGCGAAAGATCAGGGCCAATGCGAGCGGCGCGCCGCCGTGCGTACAGCGCGCGCAGGCTGCGGGCGACGCGCCGGCCGCGCGCTGCTTCCCCCAGCTGCTCACCGAGGAGCTCGCGCAGTGACAGTGGCGCTTCGAACTCGATGAGCGTGGCGCGGCCGTTGAACAGCACCTGCATGAACTTGCGCACCCGGCTGGTCAGCGCCCAATCCTCCACCAGCAAGAGGCGCAGCCACGAGGCCTCTTTCTGCGGGGCGCGTCCCCAGTAGACCGCGGTCAGCACCAGGTCGAAGTCCGCGGCAGGATCCGCACGCAGCACGGCGATCATCTGCACCAGGTGCGGCGGCGGTGAACGGTCGGGCCGCGCGTTCCAAAAGCCGCGCGTGCGATTCAGATAAAAGAAGGAGCGCAACTCGCGCGCCGCCCGCGGAAGCCGCCTGCCCGGACGCGGCAGTTTCAGCGCCAGACACGCGTCCTGCAGCACCGCCAGATCGGTTACGCTGTGGCGCTCGAGCACGTAACACACCGGATGGCTGCGGCCGGTGAGCAACACCGCCGCATCATCCGGGCGCACCTTGAAACGCACCCACAAGCCCAACAGTCGTCGTAACAGCCAGTTCATCGCCCTCACACCGCCGTTATGATGGGCGCGCAGGTCTTCGTACGGCAGTTTAGGCGGGAACAGCGGCAAATGAACAATTTCGCCAATCGCACCGTGTTGATCACCGGCGCGTCCGAGGGCATCGGCCGCGCGCTGGCGCTGCAACTCGCCGCCCAGGGCGCGCGCCTGGCATTGAATGCGCGCAGCGCGGCGCGCCTCGAGGAAACCGTGCGCGACTGCGCGGCGCAGGGTGCGCAGGTGCTGGCGATTCCCGGGGATGTGGCGCAGCGCCAGGACTGCCAGCGCCTGATCGAGGCGACGCTCGCGCGCTTCGGCGACCTCGACGTGGTGGTCAACAACGCCGGCATCACCATGTGGTCGCGGTTCGATGCGGTGCAGGATTTCAGCGTGTTCGAGCGGCTGCTGGCGGTGAACTATCTGGGGGCGATGTATGTGACCGCGGCGGCGCTGCCGCACCTGAAGCGTTCGCGCGGACTCATCGTCGCGGTCGCGAGCGTCGCCGGCCTTACCGGCGTGCCGGAACGCACCGGCTACGCCGCCAGCAAGCACGCGATGGTCGGCTTCTTCGAATCACTGCGCATCGAGCTGCTCGGCAGCGGCGTCGACGTCAGCATCATCGCCCCGGACTTCGTGGTCAGTCAGATCCATCGGCGCGCAGTAGGTCCGGACGGCAAGCCGCTCGGGCAAACCCCGATGCAGGAAGCCCGCATCATGACGGCGGAGGAATGTGCGCGGCTCACGGTGCGCGCCATGCAGCGCCGCCAGCGTCTCGCAATCCTCTCGCCGCGCGGACGCCTCGGCCGCTGGGCGCGGCTCGTCGCCCCGCACCTGACGGACCGGATCGCGCAGCGCGCCATCCGCGACCGTCACTGAAATCGCTGGAAGATCACCCGCTGCGCAGCCGGCAAAAACCACGTTTTTTGCCGGCGGAAGCGAAACTGATGTCCGCGCAAATCGCTTCCTGCGATTTGCGCCAATAGACTAAGGTTGTGCGATCACCGGCATGTCGAGCGCGATGAGGAAGTACTCGAACAGGTACTGCAGCACGCGGATCTGATTGTGCAGCAGGTGATCGCTCTCCAGAAGATGCAGGGCGGCGCGGTATGACTTGGCAAACCGCACGCTGTGCTCGAACGGCACCACCTCGTCGTGCCAGCCATGCACCACGGTCACCGGACAGTCCAGGGCGCCGGAGCGCAGCGTCGGCAGCCCTTCCATGTACAGAGCAGGCGCCATGAGGAATACGCCGCGCGCGTGCAGCAGCGACGCGGCAGCCACGGCGACGTAGCCCCCGAGGCTCGAACCCACGAGCACCATGTCGCCGCTCAGGTCCTTGCAGAAATCCACCAGCCGCCCGACGCGCGCGCGCGGCTCATCAACACCGCGGTAGTCGACCGAGTGCGCCTCGTGATGCTCGCTGCGCGCAACCTCCGCGAGCGCGGAAATCTTGCGCCCCCAGGGCCCGCTCGCCTGGCCGTGGGAAAACACGACGTGGCGGGGCTTTACCGACTCGTCCGGCATCTCGCGATGATAGCTTAGGCTCTTCAGCCGCGCAGGATCGAGCTGGCCACTTCCCAGCGATTGACTGATACCGGCCGCACGCGGCTCAAGCCCGCGCGATGCGTCACGAGCCAGGTATCGAAGGCGCCGGGCTTGCTGGTCGCGAACCCGAATAGCAGGTTGAACTTGCCTTCGGCGAGCGTCACCGGTGTGTTCACGCGCTCGTCGCAGATCACGAAGTGATTGTCCTCGGCGTTGGCGCCGGGGAATGCCCCCTGGGCGGCAAGCTCACCGAGGAAACTCCCGACCTGCGCCTGCGCGCGCCGCCAGGTCTCGCGGGCGTTGTGCTCGAGCAGCACCCAGCGCGTGCCCTGCTCGATGCTCGCCGCGACAAACAGCGCCAGCCGCCGCGCCGACAGGTACTTCCAATCCGCCGCCGTGCCGCCGCCGGCTCCCAGGGTGCGTGGACTCACGCCGGTGCGCGAGCCGCCGCGCACCGCGAGCAGGGTATTGACCCCGGCTTGTGCGAGGCGCACACGATCGGCATCTGCGACCGCCACTGCTGGCCGCAGTCCGGGCCGCAACACCGCCTCCTCCGTTTCGGCCGCGGCCCACACCGGCCAGGTGTCGTCCGAGCGGGCGATCATGCCGGCCGCCGCGCCGCACGAGCCGAAGGTCTCGACGCGCCCGCGCAGCCGGTCGAAAGCCTGCACGCGCGGGTAGTACATCACCGCGCAGTCGCTGCGGAACGGCCAGACGCGCAAGCCATCGAGCGCCGCGCGCGCGCTGCCCCAGCTGGCCGGAGGATCGACCAGCAGCAGCGCCTGACGCTCACGGCAGATGCGGGCCGCCACCAGGAGCGTCGACAGGCCGACGTCGTGATCGCGTTCGAGCGGCGGAATGCACAGGAGGTTGAACCGCGGGATGCCCTCGAGGGCAAACAGGCCGCCACGCGCCGCCGCCGAGCCGATGATGTCGTAGTCGGTGAGCGGCGCGCCGTCATCGCCGTCGGGGTTGGAGAGGGTATAGCCGACCGCGACGCCACCCGGAGCACCGGCGCAGCGCTGCGGTCGCTCGGCCGGCGGCGTGCCGCGCACGCGCACCAGGCGCGACTTGAGGAGCATGTCGCTGACGAAGCGGCCCGATTCACGTGTCACCGAGACACGGCGGTAAATTTCCTGGTCTTCCACCAGTTCGGAACCCGCGGCGCGCACCCGCTGCACCACCAGGTTGAAGCGCTCGGGCTCGGCGACACTGATGCCGTCGTAGTCGACCGAGGCACGCAGGTATTCGCGTGAGCCGGGATTCACGGCGATGAGCTGCAGCGCACCGGCGTACGCCGGCAGGTTCAGCGTCGGCGGGCGTGCGCCATTGACAACCCGCACGATGTACGCCTCGCGGCCGCCATTCTCAAAGAACTGTTCGACAGCGTAGGCAAGCGTCGAGGGCTGCCACAGGCCGCCGAAGTGCTGTTGGAATTCGCCAAAACTGCGTACGACGAGCGGCTGGTTGACCGGACCTTTGAGGGTGCGGCCGACGAAGGCAGCGATTCCGGTCGGCACGCGCTCAATCGCGTGCTCCGTTCGGCTTCTTTTTTCGAGTTGTACGCCGGACGCGGGGCTGTCTGGCACTCAAGCGCCTCGTGCGGGATCTAAGGCCCGCGCGACTCTAGCACAGCATGCCGGGAGTGTTTGAGGAGTTACGTCGGTCGGCGGCGCGCCACGTGCGCTGCCGGTGACGGTGCCGCTGGTGCGCGTTGTGCCGCACCCTCCGCGGCGCGCCGTGTTTGTTCGGTCTCGGCACGCAGCTGTTCTTCACGCTTGCTCGCGATCTCCGCGAGCATGAGCTGGAGCCACTGCGACAGCGGGGCTACGGGCGAATCTTTTCCCACGCTCGTCAGCCGCCGTTTTTCGGCGCGGGCGCGGCCGCCGGCGACTTATTGGCCGGGCTGCCGGGCTCTGGAGCTGCGACGGGCGTGCCGGGCGTTGGCGTACCGGGCTGGATCTCGCTCAGAATCTGACGGAACGAGCCCTCGTCCATGGGCAGATCGGACTTGCCGTCCCAGGTCGACCCCGGCGGCAGTACGTTCTGCACCCGGGGGGCCGCGGCCAGCACCCGATCGAGCCCCGCGCCGGCCACCGACACGGGTACGGGTATGCCGCGCGGCGCGTGGGTGAGGCCGGAGACCTCGTCCCAGTTGATCTTCTCGTGTTGCATCTTGAGCTGTTGCTGCAGCGTCGTGGCGAGCGACTTCGAGAGCAGCTTGCGCGGCGCCTTCCTCCAGTCGCGGGTGTCGTCTTCGAGCACATCGTAGGGCTGCATGTAGAGCTGACCTTCATGCCAGCCAAACACGAACGGCTGATTGACCACCCGCACCGCGGTCCCCACCGGCACCATGGCGAAGAACTGTTCGATGTCCTCGGGGTACAGGCGGATGCAGCCATGGCTCGAACGCAGGCCGACGCCGGCCGGCTTGTTGGTGCCGTGGATCAGGTAGCTCGGCCACTGCAGGTAGAAGGCGTACTTGCCCAGCGGGTTGTCGGGCCCGGGGCCAATGACCGGATCGAGCTCCTCGCCGTTTTCGTGGTGTTCCTTGCGCACCGAGACCGGCACTCGCCAGGTGGGGTCTTTCTGGCGGCGGATGATTTTCGTCACGCCCTCGGGAGTGCGCCAGCCCACCTTGCCGATGCCGATCGGATGGGTGAAGACGATCGGCCGTTCACCCTTCTTGAGTGGCGGAAAATAGAAAATCCGCATCGCCGCGATGTTGATGACGACGCCGGTGCGCGGTGCATTCGGCAGAATGAACTGCGAGGGGACGATGATCTCGTGGCCGGCCCCGGGGAGCCACGGGTCCACCTTGGGATTGGCGCGCAGAATCTCCTCATAGCCGACGTTGAAACGGCGGGCGATGTCGGTGAGCGTGTCGTCCTTGCCAGCCGTGACAATCTGCACGGCACCGATGACGTCATCGCCGGTGGCAAGATCGAAGCGTTCGGTGGCGACCGGCATCGGCAATGACGGGGGCGCCGGTGGCGGCGGCGGGGGCAGCGGCGCAGGCGCGGGGTGGTGCCATTGCCCGAGGATCGAGCAGCCTGAGGCGCCAAGAATCACCACGGCCGCGAGCGCGGCCCGAAATCTGCGAGTCATCATATTGAGGGAATTATGACTGAAGTCGCGCGAGCGACGGATGTCGGCGATCTGCTACAGCAGCACCGGCTGGTTCGGCAGCTCGTTGTCGCTGGCAGCCCTGCCCGGGAAATGCCGGCCGATGAGCGTGCCCACGCCTTCGATGCCGGCAATCGAGCCCTCGCGGAAGCGGCCGGCGCGGTAGTGCTGTTCCATCTGCCGGCACACCGCCTGCCACTCGTGGGGCCCGACGAATGAGCTGATGCCGCGATCGGCGATGATCTCCACGCCGCGATCGGCCATGAGCACGTAGATCAGCACGCCGTTATTGTTGGCGGTGTCCCACACACCGAACTGCCCGAACAGTTGCAGCGCGCGCTGGCGCGCCGGCAGGCCGCGCCACAGCTCCGGCAGATCAAACGCGGTCTCGACCACCAGCCGAATCTCTCCACCATGGAGCGCTTCGCACTCTCCGATCGCTTTTTCGATGGCATCACGAACCGGCGTGGAGAAATAGCGGCGGGTGCTCCAGCGCGTGGTGGTGATGTGACGGATGAGGCGGGAAAAACGCACGGTTCGCGATCCTACCAGCTGCCCGACGCGCCGCCGCCCGAGAAGCCGCCGCCACCGCCACCGAAGCCGCCACCGCCAAATCCACCACCACCCATGCCACCCCAGCCGCCGCCGATTCCCCCGCGCCCGTAGCTCGACCAGCCGCTGCCGCGGGCAAGTCCACTCAGCATGGCGAACAGGAATGCGCCTACCGCCGCAAGACCCGCCAGCATCAGGCCATGAGCCACCAGCCAGACCAGCAGTCCCGCGCCGACTCCGGTGGCGGCCGAACCGAGCGTCTTTCCCAGGATCGAGCGCAGGAACACCGAACCGATGAGCACGGCAAAGAACAGTTCCGGCAGCAGACTCTGTCCGTGCGCGGAGCGGTTCGGTTGCCACCTCTCTTCGGGAGGCGGCAGCGGCTCGCCCTGGATGAGTTTCATCATCTGGTCGAGACCGGTACTGATCCCGCCGTAGAAATTCCCGGCCCGAAAGTCAGGCGTGATCGTCTCCTCGATGATGCGGTTCGACATGGCGTCGGTAAGAACGCCCTCGAGGCCACGCCCGACTTCGATGCGCAAATGGTGGTCGTTCTTGGCGATGATGAGCAGCGCGCCGTCATCCACACCCTTGCGCCCGAGCTTCCACTGGTCCACGGCCCGGATGGAGTACTGCTCGATCTCTTCCGGCTGGGTCGTGGGAACGATCAGCACCGCCAGCTGCGAGCCCTTGGCGGACTCGAAGGCGGCGAGCTTCTGCTCGAGTGCCGTCTGCTGCTCGGCAGTCAGGGTTCCCGTGAGGTCGGTAACCCGCGCGGCGAGCTTCGGGATCGGCTGCAGCCCTGCCGCCGCCGTGCTCGAGGCATCCGCGGCGCTCGCCGCCGGGCCCGCGCCGGCCGGTGACTGGGCCGCCGCCGCGAGGCTCCATGCCAGGAGCAGCGGCAGCGCCAGCCGCGCGTGCGCGCGACCGCGAAGCGAACAGCCGGTCATGTCCCTATTTCGGCGCGGCCTGGTCCGGCGGGCTGGCTGCCGGTGCCGGTGCACCGGGCGTCGAGGTGTCGAAGCTCACCGTCGGCGGGGTCGAGATCTGCTGCTCGTTCGCGACCGTGAAGTTCGGCTTCACCTGGAAACCGAACATCTTGGCGGTGAGATTCGCCGGGAACTGCCGCACGGTGACGTTGTAGCTCTGCACCGCCGCGATGTAGCGGTTGCGAGCCACCGTGATGCGGTTCTCCGTACCTTCCAGCTGCGACTGCAGGTCGCGGAAGTTCTGATCCGACTTCAGCTGCGGATAGTTTTCACTTACCGCCAGCAGGCTCTTCAGGGCGCTGCCCAGCTGACCCTGCGCCGCCTGGTATTTCTGGAAGAGCTCGGGGTTGTTGAGCACCTCCGGGGTGACCTGGATCGAGCCTACCTTGGCGCGCGCCTCGGTCACGCCGATCAGCACCTTCTGCTCCTGGGCAGCGTAGCCCTTGACGGTGTTGACGAGATTCGGGATGAGATCGGCCCGGCGCTGGTACTGGTTGACGACCTCGGACCAGGCGGCTTTTACGCCCTCGTCCTGGGACTGCAGGTTGTTGTAACCGCAGCCGGAAAGTCCCATTACCGCGGCAGCCAGAATGGCTAGTGACCACGCACGCATCGAGTTCTCCTTATATGCTTCAACCCCCGCCCCATGCCGGGGGGCGTGGAT
Organism: Steroidobacteraceae bacterium; assembly: GCA_025451375.1. Lineage (GTDB taxonomy): Bacteria > Pseudomonadota > Gammaproteobacteria > Steroidobacterales > Steroidobacteraceae > 13-2-20CM-66-19. Next base: position 6,293 of record JANWKL010000089.1, on the reverse strand, counting down.
TGTACCTTTTCAGCGTGAAAAGCCACGCATGCCCGAGAGGGCGACGGGTAACACCCTTCCGCGGGCAAACCTCACGCGGTTTGCCCGCGCTTCGACACATCTATTCGGGGGGTTGCGGAAATCGCCGCAGGCGATTTCCGCCAATTGAAAAAAAACCCCAGGTTTTAAGGCCTGGGGTCGGTAAGGGCGGACCTTCGATGAAGGGAAGGAAGTCCGCCAGGGGATGGAAAGCTCAGTGCAATCGTGCCCAGTGCAGGATTCGGATGTCCTCCGAGTCCAGATCAAAACTCTGTGCCAATAGCGAGCGCAGTTCGCGGTTGGCGCGCGCACTCGTCAGCGGTGCGCGCAGCTCCACTACACCACTCCATTCATTCGAACCGGGGACGCTGCGGGGCTTGCCGGCGTCTGTGACGAAGTGCGTGTAGTACTTGGTAGTCACGGCCAAAGCGTAGTAGCGGTCCTACAGGCCCGTCCGTGACACTTTCCACAAACCGGCGGTTTTGTCGTAAAAGGAGATGCGAAACAGGTCACAGGATGCCTTCGGATGGGACGCTTCCGCACCGCCGCTCCCGCAGGCTCCAAATACATCACCCCGACGGGGGCCAAACGGCTGCGTGAGGAGCTCGAGCAGCTGTGGCGCGATGAACGGCCGCGCGTCACCCAGGCGGTGGCGGCCGCGGCCGCGCAGGGCGATCGTTCGGAGAACGCCGAATACACCTACGGCAAGCGCCGCCTGCGGGAAATCGACCGGCGCGTGCGCTTCCTGCGTCAGCGCCTCGAGGGAATGGTGGTTGTCAGTACACCGCCGTCGGATCCGCGCCGGGTGTTCTTCGGGGCGTGGGCCACCCTGGAAGCCAGCGACGGGGAACGGTTGCGGCACCGCATCGTGGGTCCCGACGAGTTCGACCTCGCGCCGGGCTACATCAGCATGGATTCGCCGCTCGGGCGGGCGCTGTTAGGCAAAGGGCTCGACGATGAGGTTACCGTCGAGGCTCCCGGTGGCCCGCGAACGCTCACCATCGTCGCAATCGAGTACGAGCCGCCAGGGCACTGACGCAGCCGCTTACCACACCACCCGCACGTTCTTGAACTGCCACGGATCGCTCTTGTCCACGTCCTCAGGCAACAGCCGCTCGCGCTCGTGCAGCGGCGTCCAGTCGGTGTACGCCCCCACGACCGGACCCAGGTACGGAGCGCAGATTTCGAGGTTGCGCCGGAAATCCATCTCATCCGGCTCGACGATGCCGAGATTCGGATTCTCCATCGCCCACACCACTCCCGCGAGCACCGAAATGCACACCTGCAGGCTGGTCGCATTGTTGTAGGGCGCGAGCTTGCGTGCCTCCTCGATGGAGAGCTGCGAGCCGTACCAGTAGGCGTTCTTCTTGTGGCCCGCGAGCAGCACGCCAAGTTCATCGACGCCGGCGGTAATGTCGTCCATGAGGATGCGTTGTCGTTCCTGCTGCACGTAGTTGCGGCCGACGAGTTCGTGCACCGACACCACCGCCGAGTCGCACGGGTGATAGGCGTAGTGCGCCGTCGGCCGGTACACCACCTGCGCGCCGTCGCGCACCGTGTAGTAGTCGGCGATGGAAATCGCCTCGGCGTGGGTGATGCAGAAGCCATGGAAGTAACCGGCGCGCGGCGTCCAGGTGCGCACGCGCGTGCCGGCGCCGGGCTGCATCAGATAGATCGCCGCCATGCAGCCGAAGTCATGGCGCTTGCCGTCGCGCGGGAAGTTGCGCTCGTGCGTGCCCCAGCCCATCTCGCTCGGCTGGCAACCCTCACTGACGAAGCCGTCAACCGACCAGGTATTGACGAACTCGCCGGGCTGTTTCGGCTTGTCCGACACCTGCGTGTCGCGTTCGGCAATGTGCACGACCTTCACCCCGAGGCGCCGCGCGAGCTCGCCCCACTCGGTGCGCGAGCTGGGCTTGCCCGCATCGATCTGCGTGTCGGCGGCGACATTGAGCAGCGCCTGCTTGAGGAAATGCGATACCAGGCCAGGGTTCGCGCCGTGGGTGATTACCGCGGTCGGCGCGCGCGCGTTCCCGGCCCGCAACGCCAGCGCCTCGTCGCGCATCGCGTAGTTGGTGCGGCGGCTCGGCGGCACCGTCGGATCCGTATAACCGCCCGGCCACGGTTCGATGCAGGTGTCGAGGTACATCGCACCTTTTTCCCAGCACAGCTTGATGAGCGCGATGCTGGAAACCTCGACCGACACATTGATGAGGAAATCCCCGCGCCCGAGCAGGGGATTCAGGATGCGCTTGTGGTTCTCGCGGGTGAGACGCTCCTTCACGAACTTCACGCCGTAGCGGGCCGCCTCCTCGCTGCCGCGGTCCTCGGCGGTCACGATGGTGATGCGCTCCGGCGCGATGCCGATGTGGCGCAACACCAGCGGCAGCACGCCCTGGCCAATGCTGCCAAAACCGACGATGAGGATCCGTCCGGGAAAGTCGACGTGAATTTTCTGCTCGTTATTCATGATGCGCCCGTGCCTGAACAGCCCGAGAGGGTATCAATCGGATCGGCGCCACTCAATTCGCGAACCTGATCGATGGGAAAAAGTCGCCTGCGGCGCTTTTTGTGCCGGCCGATCCCTGGCCGGCACCCTGCGGGCCGACCTTCGGTCGGCCAAATTCGCTCCTGCGAATTTGTCGGACCGCGGCTGCGTTTCCGCCGGCAAAAGGCGTGGCTCGATGCGCACCTGCCACAATCGCCTCAGCAGCCGAGCACTTCGTGGCAAGGCTGGGCGCAGGGACTTTTGCCGGCTGCTCATTGCCAGGGTTTGGCCTTGGACAGTCCGACAGGCTGCCAGGTGGTGGTCCGGGCGCGTCACGCGCCCGTCATCGCCAGTGCGGAGGATAGGTGCGCTCGTATCCGGGCAACGCTGCAACGCGCGCCAGCCAGCGCCCGAGCGCCGGATAGTTCACTTCCACGGGCATGAAGCGCGAGGACAGCTCGCGCGCCGCGGGCTTTTCCAGCGCCCGCTTCAGCAGCTGGATCCCAGGGAAGATCACCATGTCGACCGCCGAGAAAGCATCCCCGACGATCCACTCCGATTTCGACAACCGACCCTCGATGGTGCGCGCTTCGCTCGCCGCCGCGTGCAGCGCCGCGGTGATCTCATCGCCGGCAAGATCCATGTCGCCGAAGAAAATTCCCCGCGAGATGGTCTGCAGATGCGGCTCGATATAGGCCTGGTACTCGCAGATGACCCGCATAATGGTGCCGGCCTCCTCCGGGGTACGGCCGAAGATCGGCGGCTGCGGGTACTTCAGGTCCAGGTAATAAAGGATCGCGAGCGACTCGAAACACACATAGTCGCCGTCCTTGAGCACCGGGACGCGGCCGCGCGGATTCAGGGCAAGCATGTGCGGGGACTTGTGTTCCTGCTTGGAGAACTGCAAGAGATGGCTCACGTAGGGCAGGCGCTTATGCTCGAGCGCCAGCAGCACCCGCCACGCGTACGGGCTGCCGCTGCCCCAGAAGACCTCGATCGCCATCGTTACCCCGCGCGCAGTGCTGGGCGGCGATTGTAACGACAAGCGCAGCGCGTGCGAAAATGTCCTCCATGTTCAAGACCCTGATCGAACCTGAGGAGCTGCACACCCACCTGGGAGCGCCCGACTGGGCGATCATTGACTGCCGCTTCGACCTGGCGAAGCCCGCGTGGGGCGAAGAGGCATGGGCTGCAGGTCACATTCCCAACGCACTGTACGCGCACCTGGACCACGACTTGTCCGGCGCACATTCGGGGAGCACCGGCCGCCATCCCCTGCCCGCGGTATCGGCCCTCACCGGCGCGTTCTCGAGGTTCGGGATAGACGCCACGGTGCAGGTCATTGCCTACGATCAGGGTCCGGGCGCATACGCCGCGCGGTTGTGGTGGCTGTTGCGCTGGCTCGGCCACACCCGCGTCGCGGTCCTCAACGGCGGCTTCGCGGCGTGGGAGCGCGCGCGGCTGCCCGTCAGCCACTCGCGGGCACCCCGTGCACCGCGCCAGTTCACCCCCGCCGCCACTGCTGACATGCTGGCCACGACCGCCGGCATCGCCGCGGCACTCGAGGCCGGGACGCTCGCCAGCGGGGAGAGGTTGCTCGTGGACGCACGCGGCGCCGGGCGCTTCGCCGGCGATAACGAGACCCTGGATCCGGTGGCGGGCCATATTCCCGGCGCCCGCAACCATCCGTTCACGCTCAACAACGACGCGCAGGGTCGTTTTCTGCCCGCCGCGGATCTGCGGCGCTCCTGGGAGCGCACGCTGCGCGGCCGCCCGGCGACGGCGATGGTCGCGATGTGTGGCTCGGGCGTCACCGCCTGCCAGAATCTGCTGGCGCTGCAGATCGTGGGCTTCACCGGCGCGCAGCTATACGCCGGCTCGTGGAGCGAATGGATCCGCGATCCGGCGCGCGCCGTGGCGCGCGGACCTGAACAGAACCAGTGACGAATCACACTTGCTTGCCGCACAATTTTGATATAACGCCGCCCGTGGCAGCAGATCCCAAGAGCGCCGTAAACGGCCAGCGCAAATTCAATCCCGCGCAGCCCTGGCGCGTCGAGGACTCCCTCGAGCTCTACAACGTACGCGCCTGGGGCAAGGGCTACTTCGGCGCCAATGCCGAAGGTCACGTGGTCGTGCGACCGGACACCACCGAACAGCACGAGATCGACCTGTACGAGGTGGTCGAGGGATTGAAGGCGCGCGACCTGACCGCGCCGGTGGTGGTGCGCTTCTCGGACATCCTCGCCCACCGCCTGAAACGCATGCATGACGCCTTTGCGCAGGCGATCGTCGAGAACGACTACAAGAACCGCTACACGGCGGTGTTCCCCATCAAGGTGAACCAGCAGCGCCTGGTGGTCGAAGAGGTCTACCGCTACGGCAAGCCCTACGGCTTCGGACTCGAAGTCGGCTCCAAGCCGGAACTCCTGGCCGTGATGGCGATGACCGAGAACGCCCCCGAGCGGCTCATTATCTGCAACGGCTTCAAGGACGACAGCTACATCGAGGCGGTGACGCTCGCCACCAAGCTCGGCCGCACCATCATCCCGGTGGTCGAGAACTTCGTGGAACTCGACCTCATTCTCAAGCACGCCCAGAACTACCAGGTGCGGCCGCGCATCGGCGTGCGCGTGAAGCTCTTCAGCGAAGGCTCGGGCCGCTGGAGCGCCTCGGCCGGGGAAAAATCGAAGTTCGGCCTTTTCATTACCGAGATCCTCGAACTGTTCAACGTGCTGAAGTCGCGCGACATGCTCGACTGCCTGCAGCTCGTGCATTGCCACCCGGGCAGCCAGCTGCAGGACATCCGCCGCGTCAAGGACGCGATCAACGAACTCGCGCACGTCTACGCGGAACTGAAGCTCATGGGCGCCGGCCTGCAGTACATCGACGTGGGTGGGGGCCTGGGGGTCGACTACGACGGCAGCGGCACCAATTTTTCCTCCTCCATGAACTACACGCTCAACGAGTACGCGAGCGATGTGGTGTACCGCGTCGCGAGCGTGTGCAATGCGCGCGATATTCCGCACCCGATCATTGTCAGTGAGTCCGGTCGCGCGGTGGCCGCCTACCACAGCGTGCTGATATTCGATGCGCTCGGCTCCTCGGCGCTCGACCAGTTTCGCGTCACCGGCGATCGCGCCGCGGACTACCAGGGCGCGGAGGAGCTGCCGCAGCCGGTCGAGGATCTGTTCGAGGCCTACCGTGGTGTGAGCGAGCGGCGGCTGGTGGAGTGCTATCACGACGCCCTCACCGCCCGCGAGCAAGTGCTGCAGATGTTCAATCTGGGCCTGATGTCACTGGAGTTCCGCGGGCTCGCGGAGCGGCTCTACTGGGCGACCTGCGCCAGGATTCGCGATTTTTGCCGCAAGCTCGAGCGGCTGCCCGAGGAACTCGAGGACCTCGAGTCGATCCTCTCCGACACCTACTTCTGTAACTTCTCGGTGTTCCAGTCGCTGCCCGACAGCTGGGCGATCGACCAGCTGTTCCCGATCCTGCCGATCCACCGCCTCGATGAGCGGCCGACGCGCACCGGCGTACTCGCCGACATCACCTGCGACTCGGACGGCAAGATCGATCACTTCGTCTCGGCGCGCGACGTGAAGCGCACGCTGGAGCTGCACGAGCTCAAGGCCGATGAGAAGTACTATCTGGCGGCGTTCCTGGTCGGCGCTTACCAGGAAACCCTGGGCGACCTGCACAACCTCTTCGGCGACACGCACGTGGTGCACGTGCGGCTGCACGAGGAAGGCGGCTGGTGGATCGAGGAAGTCGTCAAGGGCGACAC
>JANWKL010000088.1 GCA_025451375.1 Steroidobacteraceae bacterium | reverse complement strand
GCGCCCTTGGGGAAGAGCGATGCGGGCACGAGTGTGCGCGTCGTGCCGACGAAGTCCGCCCGGAACGGCGCGACGCGGGCGCTCACCTCGTGCGGCGGCAGGGGCGGCAGGCCCACAGAACGCAGCGCATCGACCGCAACGACACCCACGACCCGCTGGCCGATGAGGGGGGTTGCGGCAAGCGATACGAGCGCGCCCATACCGTGACCGACCAGCACGATGCGCGCGTTGGGAATCTGCTGTGCAATCGCCGCGACGTCCTGGGCGTAGTTGGCGATCGACCAGTCGGCGCGGTTGCTGTCTGAGCCGCCATGACCGGCGAGGTTCAGCGCTACCACCGTGAAGCGGCTCTTGAGCGCCTCGATCTGGGCGTTCCAATAGTTGGCATCGCACGCCCAGCCATGCACCAGCATCACGGCGGGCTCGCCGTGGCCATAGACCCGATATTCCAGATGCACGTTGTCTTTCGACAAGGTGATGCGCGGCCCTTCGCCCGGATCCGCTACCGCTGGCGCGATTGCCGCGGTGGCGGCGTTGCCTGCGGGGGGCGATGCTGTGCCCGCGGCAGGGTTGCCATGGCCGCCGCAAGCGGCAAGCGCTGTGACTACCAGGCCGCAGATCGCCAGACGTAACTGCAACATCCGCATCTCCTTAAGACTTCACGCGCGCAGTACCTTACCGGGATTCATGATGCCGTGAGGATCGAAAGCGCGCTTCACGGCGCGCATGAGATCAAGCTCGACCGGATTCGCATAGCGTTCGAGCTCGTCGACCTTCAGCCGCCCGATGCCATGCTCGGCGCTGAAGCTGCCGCCAAACTCGCGTACCAGGTCGTGAATGGCGCGGCGCACGGCCGGCGCTTGCGCGAGGAAGCGCGCGGTGTCCGCCCCGGCGAGGGGACTGATGTTGAAGTGCAGGTTGCCGTCGCCCACATGGCCGTAGGCAACGAGGCGCGCCTCGGGCACATGGGCGTCGACCCACGGTGTGGCGCGGGCGAGGAAATCCGCAAGCGCTGCGACCGGGACCGCGACGTCGTGCTTGAGGCTCGCTCCCTCCTTGCGCTGTGCCTCGGGGATGCTCTCGCGCAGCTTCCACAGTGCCGCGCGTTCACGCTCGTTACGCGCCACGGCGGCATCGCGCACCAGGCCGTCGGCAAGCGCGGCACTCAGCGCCGTGCTCATGAGTTCCTCGAGTCCATCTGCCGCGCGCGAGGAGGACAGCTCGCATAGCACGTACCAGTCGTGTGCGCGATCCAGTGGATCGGTCACCTGCGCGATATGACGGGTCGTGAGTTCCACGGCGACGCGCGGTATGAGTTCGAAGGAGCTCACGCGATCACTCGAGGCCTCGCGCAGGCGCGCGAGGAGTGTGACCGCCGCGCGCACGTCGGCAATGGCGACAAACGCGGTCGCGACATCGCGCACCTTGGGAAAGAGCTTCAGGCTCGCCGCGGTAATGATACCGAGCGTCCCCTCCGCGCCAAGGAACAACGACTTGATGTCGTAGCCGGTGTTGTCCTTGCGCAGCGCCGTGAGGCTATCCAGCATCCGCCCATCGGCCAGTACCACTTCCAGTCCGAGTACGAGATCGCGCGCCATCCCGTAACGCAGCACGCTGGTGCCGCCGGCGTTGGTGGAGAGGTTGCCACCGATCTGGCAGCTGCCCTGCGAGCCCAAGGTGAGGGGCAGCAGGCGGTCGGCCTCATCGGCTGCCTGCTGCAGCCTGGCGAGGATGCAGCCGGCCTCCGCCACGAGCGAATAGTTGGCAGGGTCGATGCTGCGGATACGGTTCAGGCGCTGCAGCGATACCAGCAGCTGCGAAGCGGACTCATCCGGGGTCGCGCCGCCGCAGTAACTGGTGTTGCCGCCCTGCGGCACGACGCCCACACGCTGTGCATTGCAGCTGCTCAGCAGCTGCGAAACCTGCGCCACGGTGCGCGGCAGCGCGACGCCAAGCGCTACACCCTGGTACAGCTGGCGGTGATCAGTGAGGTACGGGGCGCAGTCCGCGTCCGTCGTCAGGAGGCCATCCGCGCCGAGAATCTCGCGCAGCCGGGCGCGCAATTCCGTAGCGGTCGGGGTCAATGTGTGCCGGTCGCCTGCAATGCCGCGATGCGCTCATCCAGCGGCGGATGACTGAGGAACAGACGCTTCAGGCCGCTCGCCACCGAGCCATCGGCGATGCCGAAGGCGGCAAACTGTTGCGCGGGCAGGGGGTTATGGACGCGCTTCAGTGCTTCGAGCGCGGCGATCATGTTGTTGCTGCCGGCGAGCTTCGCGCCGCCCGCATCGGCACGGAACTCGCGACGGCGCGAGAACCACATGACGATGATGTTGGCGAGCACGCCGAGCACCAGCTGGCAGACGATCACGGTAATGAAGGACGCGATGCCACGGCCATCGTCGGAGCGGAACAGCGCGCGGTCGATGATGTTGCCGACGATGCGCGACAGGAAAATCACGAAGGTGTTGACGACGCCCTGCACGAGAGTGAGGGTGACCATGTCGCCATTGGCGACGTGGGTCATCTCGTGACCGAGCACCGCCGTGACTTCGTCGCGGCTCATGCGCTGCAGCAGCCCGGTGCTGACAGCGACCAGGGAGGAGTTACGGCTGGCGCCGGTGGCGAAGGCGTTCGGTTCCGGTGAGTTGAAGATCCCCACCTCCGGCATGCGCACGCCGACATTGCGCGCGTGCTGCTCGACCACGCTCAGGAGCCACTGCTCGGTGGGATCGCTGGTCTGGCCGATGACGCGCACGCCCATGGCGCGCTTGGCCATCCACTTCGACATGGCGAGCGAGATGAACGCGCCCCCGAAGCCGAAGAACGCCGCCATGATCAAAAGACCGGTGAGGCTGCTGCCGTGAACGGCGAGCCAGGTATTGAGGCCGGTTACCTGGGCAACGACCGACAGCACCAGGATGACGGCGAGGTTGGTAATGAGGAACAGGGCGATGCGTTTCATGACAAAAAGCCTGTGATGCTCAAGGATCGGGCGAGGGTGGCGGAAAGCTCAGCGCCGCTTGCCGGGCACTTTACCGTTACCGCCATGGCCTTAGCCAGCGTGGGGCCGGGGCGGTGCAATTCAAGTGGCCTTTAGCCGATGGCAACTCCCAGCAGGCGCCCGACCCCGAAACTCACCGCACCCGCACCGCCGCCGATCAGCACCATGCGCACCGCGCTGCGCAGCGCGTCCCGACCGGTGAAGAGTGACAAGCCGAGTCCGACCGTGAACAGCGCGGCGAGGGTGATTCCGGTGGCCGCCAACAACGCGCGCGTTCCCGTGAGCCCCAGCAGGAACGGCAGCAGCGGCACTGCCGCCCCGGTGGCAAATGCAACGAAAGAAGTGCTGGCGGCCTGCCACGGCGAGCCGAGGTCATCGGGATTCAGGCCGAGCTCCTCGCGGGCCAGCACATCGAGTGCGTGTTGGGGGTTCTGCAGCAGTGCCTGGCTCACCGCGCGCGCCTGTGCAAGCCCGACGCCGCGCGCCTGGTAGATGAGGGCGAGTTCCTCAGCCTCTTCTTCCGGATACTCGGCGAGCTCCTCGCGTTCGAGCGCAATCTGGTACTCATACATCTCGCGCTGCGAGCGCACTGAGATGTATTCGCCCGCCGCCATCGACAAGGCTCCCGCCAGGAGGCCCGCCACGCCACTCGTGAGCACGTAGCCGCTGCGTATCCCTGCGCCGGCGACGCCGAGCACCAGGCTGATGTTCGACACCAGGCCGTCGTTGACGCCGAAGACCGCGGCGCGCAGGCCGCCGCCGAACGCGCTGCGGTGCCGCGCGCCGACTTCCGCCAGCGTGGTCGGCATGGCATGGCCGCCGGCGACTCCGCCGGGTGTGCTGTATACCGACAGGCCGCGCAGCTTCATCGCAGCCAACACCGGTCGCAGTGAGCGTGGCTCGAAGCGCGACAGCAGCCACGCCACGATGCGGGCTCGTATCGCGGGCACGAAAACGCGCGCGGCAGGGGATTCGGCAGGGGCGGCACGCTGGGCGGCGAGCTGCCATTTGGCCGCCTGTTCTTCGGCGGCCGCGGCGAGCTTCAGGAACAGCTCAGCCTTGGCAGGGTCCGGTTCGGCGGCCGCGACCTTACGGTAAAGCCAGGCCGATTCTTTCTCGTGGTACCAGCTGTCAATGCCGGTAGCGGTCAATCTTGATCCCGCTCGTCTTCGTCGTCTTCATCCTCGTCCAGATCGTCGTCTTCGTCCTCATCGTCCTCGTCGTCCCAATCCTCGTCATCGTCCTCGTCATCGGATTCCGACCAGCCTTCCGGCTGCTGGATGCGTTCCAGATCCATCTCGTGCCAGGTCTCGATGTCCATCTCTTCGATGTCACCGTCGAGGTATTCGATTTCCACCAGCTCGGAGTCTTCGTCCACGGTCAGCACGCGGAACTGTTCCTCTTCCTCGATATTCTCGTACCACTGGCCGGCCACAGGTTCGTAGTCTCTACTCACCGCGCATCCACCTAGCTGTCGTTGTTTCGGGCGCAATAAGTGTAGGGGCTGCGCCCGGGTTGGGCAACGCGCACCGTTTGCGTATAGTTTTCGTACATGACCCTCCGACAACCCGACTCTGCGGCGCCGCTGGCACAGGCGCGGCGTATTGTCGTGAAGGTCGGTTCGGCGTTGTTGGTGGATGGCGAGAGCGGGCGCATCAATCGCGCCTGGCTCGAGACCCTGATCGATGACCTGCTGCGCCTGCGCCACCGTGGCCAGCGTGTCATCCTGGTGTCATCCGGAGCCATTGCGCTCGGCCGGCGCCGCCTGGGCCTGAAGCCCGGGGCCTTGCGGCTGGAGGAGAGCCAGGCGGCGGCGGCGGTGGGACAGATCAGGCTGGCGCATGCCTACAAGGAGATCCTGGAGACGCACGACGTCACGGTCGCGCAGGTGCTGCTCACCCTCGAGGACAGCGAGCGTCGGCGGCGCTATCTGAACGCGCGTGCCACGCTCGAGGCGCTGCTGGACCTGGGCGCACTACCCGTAATCAATGAGAACGACACGGTAGCCACCGCGGAGATCCGTTACGGCGACAATGATCGACTCGCCGCGCGGGTGGCGCAGATGATCGGCGCGGAGTGCCTGGTGCTGCTCTCGGATGTGAACGGCCTGTACAGCGCTGATCCCAACAAGGACCGGTCCGCGAAAATCATCCGCGAGGTTCGCCACATTACCCCCGAGATCGAGGCGATGGCCGGCCGGCCGGCATCGCAGCTTGGATCCGGCGGCATGGCAGCCAAGATCATGGCCGCCCGGATCGCCGTCGGAGCCGGGTGCCACCTGTGCATCGCCGCGGGGTCTCACCGCCATCCCCTGCGGCGGATTGAGGAAGGCGCGGAGTGCACCTGGTTCATTCCCACGGCAACGCCGGCGGCTGCGCGTAAGCAGTGGATCGCCGGCACGCTGCGCCCGGCCGGCGCTGTCACCATTGACGGCGGGGCCTTGCGCGCGCTGCTCGAGGGCGCGAGCCTCCTGCCCGCCGGGGTTACCGGTGCGCGTGGGCGTTTCGACCGTGGCGACACGGTGAGTGTCATTACCAGCGACGGCGCCGAGGTCGCGCGCGGGCTCGTCGCCTATTCCGACGCCGACGCGGCGCGCATCATCGGCCGCAAGTCTTCAGAAATAGCGGAGCTCCTCGGGTTTCGCGGGCGCGACGAGATGATTCACCGCGACGATCTGGTGCTCACGCAGGCGGCGCCAGCACCATGAGCGGCACACACAATCACGATCTCGGTGAGCTGATGGCTGGCCTCGGCAAAGCCGCCGTGGCCGCGGCCTCGGTGCTGGCGCTGACGCCGGCGGCTCAGAAGAACTCGGCGCTTGCCGGCGCCGCTGCCGCGATCCGCGCGCGGCGCGCGGCAATCCACGCGGCCAACGAAATGGACTTGGCGCAGGCCCAGGCCCGACACCTCAGTGCGGCGCGCCTGGATCGTCTGCGCCTGGATGCGGGACGGATCGAAGGCATCGCGGCCAGCATTGAAGCGGTGATCAGCCTGCCCGATCCGATTGGAACCATCGACGCCGAATGGCAGCGCCCGAACGGACTTACGATCCAGCGGGTGAGGGTTCCCCTGGGTGTCATCGGCATTATTTACGAGAGTCGCCCGAACGTGACCGCGGATGCCGGCGCGCTGTGCCTGAAATCCGGCAATGCCGCCATTCTGCGCGGCGGCTCCGAGAGCACCCACTCGAGCGCCGCACTCCACGAGTGTCTGGTTGCGGGTCTGCAGGCGGCAGGACTGCCCGCGACCTGCATCCAGCTGGTGCCGACCGCCGATCGCGCCGCCGTCGGCTACATGCTGGCCGGCATGACCGAGTACCTGGATGTGATCGTGCCGCGCGGCGGCAAGACGCTGGTGGCGCGCGTGCAGCAGGAGGCGCGGGTGCCGGTCATCGGGCACCTGGAGGGCAATTGCCACGTCTACATCGACCGCGATGCCGATGTGCGCATGGCGCGCGCTATCGCGCTCAACGCCAAAATGCGGCGCACCGGCATCTGCGGCGCGGCCGAAACACTGCTCGTGGACGAGGGCTGCGCGGCAACGCATCTGGCGCCCATCGTGCGTGACCTGCTGGATGCCGGCTGCGAGGTGCGCGGCGACGCGGTGGTGCAGCGCGCCGATGCGCGCGTGCGTCCGGCGACCGAGGATGACTGGTACACAGAGTACCTCGACGCGATCATCGCCGCGCGCGTGGTCGCCGGCGTGGACGCCGCCATCGCGCACATCGCGCACTACGGTTCTGCCCACACCGAGTCCATCGTGACCGAGAACGCGGCGACCGCGGAGCGCTTCCTGCAACGCGTCGACAGCGCCATCGTGCTGCACAACGCCTCCACGCAGTTTGCCGACGGTGGTGAGTTCGGCATGGGTGCGGAGATCGGGATTTCCACTGACCGCTTCCACGCCCGCGGACCGGTGGGCGTAGAGCAACTCACCAGTTACAAGTACGTCGTGCGCGGCGCGGGACAGGTGCGGCCGTGAGGGCGGCGTCGTAACGTTAGGGATCAGGCGTCTTCGCTCTGAAAAGTGAGTTCGACCCCATTTCCCGCGGGGTCATTGAAGAACAGTTGAACCTGACCCGTCTGCGGGACGTGATCAATATCGTACTTGATGCCCCGCTGCGTAAGCTGGCGCTCGAACTCCCGTCGACCACTGCAGTTGAACGCCGCGTGGTCGAAAGTCGTCGGTGCTGCGCGTGGGCGCTGCTCCTCGCCGCTGGCTTCACCCAGATGCAACACAGCCTGATCGCCCGCATAGAGCCAGTAGCCGAAGCTCGTGAAAGGCGGACGCTCGCCAACCTCAAGTCCCACAACCTCGGTGTAGAAGTCGCGCAAAGCATCCAGCAGTTCCCGGGAAGCGCGTAGGTTGTAGTGGTTTAAACTGAGGACCTTCATGCGGGCCTGACGAGAGGATGCGGCGGCGGGCGCCGGACGCTCAACGGTGATGATCGTGCCCGTGCGCGCCCGCGGCTTGCGCGCCCGTAGCGTCGGGCGTGTCGGCGGTATGTGCCGCCGGCGCCGCGCACCGTTCGCAGTTCACCCAGCCTGAATCCCCGGTTACGTAGTGCTCTTTCTTCCAGATCGGCACGCGGTGCTTCACCTCATCAATGATGAAGCGGCAGGCGCG
>JANWKL010000087.1 GCA_025451375.1 Steroidobacteraceae bacterium | reverse complement strand
GGTTCGTGAACAAGCGCGAGCGCGTGGCGGCGTCGTAGTTGTCGGAAATGAACCGCGACAGGGCCGCCTGCTTGTCGAACACATTGTTCAGGAACAGATCCGCCTCCCAGGGTCCATGGCTGAGGCCGGCGCGCAGGTCGAGCAGGGCGTAGGCGCGCTGAAAAGTGGCCGGATCGGTACGCGCGAAATTCGGATAGGATTCGCCTACGTACTGACCATCGGCCCTGACGAATCCGTCATAGCCGGGAGCCGGACTGAGCACATACTTCGCGCTGGCGCTGCCGTTCCACCGCGGCACGTTCTCGAGCTGCTGACCCTTCAGGCCCCCCAGCGAGGGCGCATCCGCCGCCAGCTCTGCCTTGGTGTAGCCCACGCCTGCGCCGAGTTCCAGGTGCGCGCCGATCGCAGCCCGCAGCTCGACCTCGGCGCCGTGCACTACCGCGGAACCTGCGTTCTGTGTGATCTGATAGGAGCAGGGCAGGGTTTCCCCCTGCTGAACGTCGCTCCACTTGATGTAGTACACCGCGCCGTTGAGGGTCAGCGCGCCGCCCAGCCAGCGCGTCTTGCCACCCGCCTCGTAGTTCCACAGGCTGTCCGGCTGATACGGACCGTAGTCCTGGCCACAGCCCTTGGCCGCCAGGTTGCTCGTGTTCACTCCGCCCGGACGCACGCCCTTGGATGCGCTGGCGTAGTACAACTGCTCGGCGGTGGCCTGGTAGGACAGCTCGGCCTTGGGCAGGAAGCCGGTATTCTTGGCCTGGCCAGTGGAGAGGGTCGGTCCGCCGTTGCTCCAGCCATCCTCGTGGCGCTCCGTGGTGTATTGCAGGTCATACCAGCGCAGCCCGGCGATGGCCTTCCACTGCGGGGAGATGGCGTAGTTCAATTCAGTGAATAGTGCCGACTGCCTGGGAGCGTAGTCACCTTCCTGCGAGTAGTTGAGGTCGCTCAGCTGCACTCCGGGCAGCAGGGTATTCGAGGTGAAAGTGTTGCTGAACAACGCGGCATAGTTTGGGGTCAGGTAGTCGACCGAGTAGTGGCGGTTGGCATTGTTGAAGTAGGCCCCAACCACCCCGCTCAGGGCCCAGCCGGCGGGGCTGAACGCAAAGCGCAGCTCTTCGGTGAGCTCGCGCGTGGTGACGGTCGGCGCGTAGACATTGGGCACGAACTGCCCCTGCGGGATGGTGTCCTCGAGCGCCTCGCTCTCATCGTCCGCGGTGGTCTCCTGGCGATGCATGTACGAAGTGGTGGAGATCACACTGCCGAAGCCCAGCTCGTAGTTCACGGTGAGGTTACTCAGCACGAAGCGATCCGTGTAGGCCTCCGAGAGATTGAAGGGCCGGGCCTGGACCAGGGGACCGGATGACTGGCCGGTCGGCACGTCGTAGTTCGACGGACCGCCCATGCGCAGGTCCTGAACCCACACGGATGGCGTGATGGTCAAGACATCGGTGGCGGCGATCTTCAGGAGCGCCCGCAACGTGTAGAGTTTCTCGGTGTTGACGTCGTGAACGATGGCGCCCGGTTGCGCTGGTGAGACCGGATAGGCGGGAAAGCCCGCCGGCACGTTCGGGTTGGGCGCCCACACGCCTGTTTCACGATCGATGAAGCCGCTGAAGTCCTTGTAGGTGCCCACGAGGCGCAGCGCCGCGCGGTCCTCAACAAGTGGCAGGTTGAGCATGGCGTCCAGCCGTACATTGCCGCCGCCGTGCTGCGTGTCGGACCCTTCGAGCCTGACGGTGCCTGCAGTCCGGGCCAGATCGGGCTGATTCGTGATCAGGCGCACCGTGCCGCCCATGGAGCTTGCGCCGTAGAGGGTGCCCTGCGGACCGCGCAACACCTCCACGCGCGCGAGATCAAACAGGTCCGGGTCGACCGTCGCGTTGGCGCCGTCACCCCCGGATGGGAGGATGGGTGTCTCGTCCACATAGAACCCGGTCGTAGGCGCATTGCCGCCGATCGAGGCGATGCCGCGGATCGAATAGCTGCTGCGGCCGGGACCTGCGGAATTCAGCGTCATGCCCGGGACGCGTGCCGCGAGCTCGGAGAAATCCTGCACGCCGGATTCGGCCAGGGTCGTGCCCGTGTAGGCGACGATGCTGAGCGGGACCTTTTCCAGGCTCTCGCTGCGCTTTTCGGCGGTCACGATGATCTGCGGGAGCACCGCAGAGTCGGCAGCAGCGGCGAGCGGCGGGTCCGCGGCGTGCGCCGCCGTTGCCCAGGCGCCTGCCAGTGCCAGAACGCGGGTGAGTACGCGCGGAATTGCGGCGGCTCGCGCGGATGCCATGGTCTTGCTCCTCCCGATCATTGCTCTTGTGACGCGCGCGCCTTGCATACGTCGCAGGCGCGGCTGGCCGCATTAAATGGTAATTATTAGGTCATTGCAATGACTTCTCGGCAGACGCCCGTCGAAGCCGGGTAGTGAGGGTGGCCCGGGCGCCGCGCCCTGAGTGTCGAAACCGTCTGGCGCCGGGCCCGGGAGGCCGCAAGCGCCAGTCAGTCGTCCCGGCCCGGCCTGCCGCGCAGACGCTTGGTGTGCCCCTGGTTTTTCTTGCCGTCGAGCCGCCGCTCGCGCGCGGCGCGCGTCGGTTTGGTGGCCTTGCGTGGCTTGGGTGCTATGAGCGCCCGACGGATGAGGTCGCTCAAGCGTTCTTCCGCATCGCGGCGATTGTGTTCCTGGGTACGCTGGTTGCGCGCGATGATGAGAATGGTGCCCTCGGCGGTGAGCCGCCGGCCGCTTAAATTCCGCAGCCGCGCCTTGACGCTCTCCGTCAGCACGCTGCTGCCCTCGAGATCGAAGCGTAGCTGGGCCGCGGTGGAGACCTTGTTGACGTTCTGTCCGCCAGGGCCCGACGCGCGGACGAAGGACACTGACAGCTCTCTGTCTGGAATTTCGATACTGGCAGTGATAAGTAGCGGCACCGTTTGCAGGTTAAACCAAGATTGGATTGCTCATTGTTGTCGATTACGACAAATGATACTAGTAAGTAGCATTTTGGGCAGAGTTGGCTTGATGTGATACTTTCAAGGACCAAAATCGATCTTTAGGAAAGTTACTTAAAAGTAGCTTTTCTGGCACTATCGTGGAATAATGATACTCAGGAGTATCAGTATGACCACGCTTGCTGACGTTGCCGATCAACTCAAAGAAGCCAGGCGTCAGGCTGGGCTCACGCAACAACAGCTGGCGCAACGTGTCGGGCTCAATCGATTGACGGTCGGACGCATGGAAAACCTGGCGAACGGGGACATGAGCGTATCGGCGCTGGTGGGTCTCCTTGAGGCCGCGGGCTTCGATCTAAAGGTGGTGAAGGCCGGGCATAGCCGCACTTTGGAGGACATCCTCGCCGAGCAGCGCCGCGGCGATATACCACCGTGAAGCTCGATGTTCAGGTGCGAGCGAAGAATGTCGCCACACTCTACCGGGAAGGCGATGAGTACCTGCTCAAATACCTGCCGGGGACACCAGACACGGAATTCGTCAGCCTCACAATGCCCGTGCGCGAGGAACCCTGGGCGTGGCCGCGCGACCTGCACCCCTTCTTTCGGCAGAACCTCCCGGAAGGCTATCTGCTCGAGGTTATTCGCGAGGAATTTGGCCGCTACCTGGATGGCACTGACCTGTCACTTCTCGCGGTTGTCGGCGGCAACGGGATCGGTCGAGTCACCGTCACACCGCAAGGAGTCGCTGCGGGCGTGCAGCTGCAGCCGCTGCAGATTGAGCAACTACTGAGCGGGCACAACACCGCCGACTCATTCGCAGCGCTCGTGCGCCAGTACGCGCGCGCCGCCATTTCCGGTGCAGTGCCGAAGTTCCTGGCGCCGCAAGCCCCGATGCGCTCGCCGGACGAGCCGACGGGAACATCGACTCTCTGCACCTCGCGCTACATCGTCAAAGGCTCGGACGACAACACCCCTTATCTGGGCTTCAACGAGTTCCATTCGATGCGCGTGCTCGCACGATTGAATGTCACGCCAGTTGCCAAGACACGTATGTCAGCGGACGGCCGCTTATTGGTTGTCGAGCGCTTCGACGTCGATGAGAACGGCGTGCCTGCGCTCGGTGTTGAGGATGCCTGCGGCCTGCTGGGGTTACCGCCGAATGAAAAGTACCGACCCAGCACCGAGGCGGTACTGCGTGCGACGCGCACCTACCTCCCGTCCAGATCCGCGCGTGCCGAGCTCGAACAGCTCGGCTGGCATCTTCTGACCAACTACGTCGTGCGCAACGCCGACTGCCACGCGAAGAACATTGCGCTTCGCTACTCGCAACTCGCGGATGTCGCCTACACGCCGGTTTACGACATCGTTACGACCCAGGCGTATCCGCGCTATGCGACCAACCCCCCGGGCCTGTCGATCGAGGGGCGAAAGACCTGGGCACCCGGCAAGTCGCTGGAGAAGTTTTTCAAGGCCCGCCTTGGGATCGCACCACCGCACTACAAGCACATGCTCGAGCGCTTGTGCGAGTCCGCCGTAGAGGTCGGTCGTGAAATAATCGAATCCGCAAAGAACGAGCCGCGGTGGCGCGAAACCGCAAAGCAGATGCTCAACGCCTGGAACGAGGGCATGGCGTCGGCGCGCAGCGCGCGCAAGGACGCCAGTCTCAAGGGGCTGAGCAGGTATATCGAAGCGGCGGGATTTTCTGCACCCACACCGCCCGAACGACCGGCAACGATTGGCCGCTCGGAATTGCTCGCCAAACCCCGATCAAGTAGCCGGCGCGGCCGCTGATTTTCTAGTCCGCGGCCTGATCGGTCGACGGCGGGATCGTGAAGGCCGCCACCGGTTGCGGGCCCGGAGTGCGCGTCGCCAGCATGCGCGTCTCCTGCTGCGGAACCGGGATGCGCACGCCGTTGGCGCGGAATATGCGCCAGATCGCGCGGTTCACATCCGAGCGGATGTTGTTGACGCCATTCACGGGGTCGGCAATCCAGAAGCGGATTTCCAGCCGCATGCCGTTGTCCTCGAAGCTGATGAGGCGCGATACGGGCGGCGGGTCGTGCAGGATGCGGGGATGATTCTCGGCGGCCTGCAGCAATAGCTGCAGCGCGATCTCCGGGTCATCGTCGTAGCTCACCGTCACCGGCAGCTTCAGGCGCACCCGCTGATCCGAGTAACTCCAGTTAATGAACGGGCTGGTGATGAGGTTCTGGTTCGGGACCAGCGTGTCGACGCCGTCACGATCGCGCACCACCACGTAGCGCCCGCGCAGCTCCTGGACCCAGCCGAAGTTGCCGGTACTGGCGCCGGTGTGACCGGTGAAGCTGATGACATCGCCGGGCTTGATGGACTTGTCCATGAGCAGGACGAAGCCGCTCACGAAATTGCTGGCGACCGATTGCAGGCCAAATCCCAATCCTAAGCCGATGGCGCCGGTCAGCACGTTGAGGGTGGTGACGTCGACGCCGGCGGCGTTGATGCCGAGCAGGATCCCAAGACCCAGCAAGAGGAAGTAAGTGAACTTGGAGACGCCGACGCGCGTGGAGACGGCGAGCTGGTCGAGGCGCATGACATGCCGCTCGATGGCGCGCGCGATGAGGCTCGACACCACTACGAACGCGGTCACCACCACCAGGCCCTTGAGCAGCGCCCACAGGCTGAACTGAGTCCTGCCGGGGACGAGGCTGACGCGATTCAGCGTCGTCTCGAGGACGTCGAGCCACCCGAGGAGCGCCACCGATACGACGAGCCAAAGGACCAGGGTGATGCGGATCTCCCGGTTCCGCACCCATGAAGCCGGTCCGAGGAGCAGGCCGAGCACGAACACGCCGGCCCGCACCAGCGCCAGCGCTGCGATGAGCTGCGCGGCGATGGCAACGTGCACCCCGGGGTTGCCATAGTGGGCGAGCAACGCGCGGCCGGCGTACAGGGTCGCGAGCGCTGCGGCCAGCGGCGCCATGAGCAGCGCCCCGGTGAGCACATGATCCGGGAGATGTGATTGTCCCGCGCCAGCGACCGGGTAGGGCACGCGCCGGGCTGTCAGTGCGCGCATTACCGCGATCGCCACCACCACGGCGATGAGAATGGTCAGCCATTCGGCCAGCGCCGGCGGCGAGGTGAGCAGGAGCAGGAAGGCCTTCACGGCACTGGTGGCTTGGTCCATCAGGCGTTCAGATCCGGAATCAACTCACTCTCCAGTCGCGCGATCTGATCCTTGAGCAGGAGTTTGCGCTTCTTCAAGCGCTTCAACTGCAGCTCGTTGATGTGCAGGTCGAGCGACAGTCGGGAAATGACCTCATCGAGGTCACGGTGTTCGATGCGCAGTCCGCGCAGCTTCTCGACGTTGCGGAACAGCTCGCGATCGACGTTGTCTTCGATTTCCGCCATGCGGGGGTGACCGGCCTTGAGGCTGTGCGGCGGCCGCCAACGGCCTTGGAGCTTAGCCGAGCGGCCCGTGTCGCGCTACGTTCAGCGCCCGCCCCGTCCGCGGTGCGAGGAGCGTCCGGGAGGCGATCCCCTGCGGTCGCGTCCCCCGCCACCCGGACGGCTACCGCCGGGGCGGCCACCACCAGCGCGACCGCCGCCGCCACCGCCAGGGCGGCCGCCACCGTGCGGGCGTGCCCGGTGCACCGGGGCGCCGGCCACGACACCGGTGGCGAGGAGTTCAGGCGAGATCGAGGAGAAGGGGATCTTATGACCGACGTAGGTCTCGATGTCCGGCAACGATACCGCGTATTCCTCGCACGCGAAGCTGATGGCGTCGCCCTCGGCTCCGGCCCGTGCCGTGCGGCCGATGCGGTGCACGTAGTCAGGCGGGTCTGAAGGCAGGTCGAAGTTGAACACGTGACTGACGTCGGGGATGTGCAGGCCGCGTGAGGCGACGTCGGTGGCGATGAGGACTGCGAGCTTGCCCTCGTGGAAGTCGCGCAGGAAGCGCAGGCGCTTGTTCTGCGGCACGTCCCCGGAGAGTGCCTGGGCGCTGAAGCCGTTGGCCTTGAGCGAGCTCTCGAGCCGTTCCGCCGTGCGCTTGGTGTTCACGAACACCATGGTGCGTACGGCTTCGCTGCGGTGCAGGAGACCGATGAGCAGCGGCACCTTCTCCTCCATGGAGGGGTAATACATCATCTGCCGGACCCGATCGACGGTCATCTTGTCCGGCTCGATGCGCACCGTTTCCGGATTGTTCATGTGCTCGTAGGCGAGCTCGAGCACCCGCTGCGAGAGGGTGGCGGAGAACAGCATCGACTGGCGTCGATCCGGGGGCGGCAGGCGGCGCATGATGTAGCGGATGTCGGCGATGAAGCCTAAGTCGAACATGCGGTCCGCCTCATCGAGTACCAGCACCTGTGCGTGCCTGAGGTCAAACACGTGCTGCTTGAAGTAGTCGATGAGTCTGCCGGGTGTACCGACGAGCACATCACAGCCGCCGGCCACTTCGTCACGCTGCTTTTCGTAGTCGATGCCGCCGAAGACGACTGAATGCTTGAGTCCGGTGTGCGCGCCCAGGGTGAGTGCATCGTGGTGGATCTGCACCGCCAGTTCCCGGGTCGGCGCCACGATGAGCGCGCGGATGGAAGTAGGCGTGCGGCCCGGCGGTGGCGGGCGAGTCAACAGCCCCTGGTACACCGCGAGGAGAAATGCCGCGGTCTTGCCGGTGCCGGTCTGCGCCTGGCCGGCGACATCGCGGCCGGCCAATGCCAGCGGCAGGGTCTGGGCCTGGATGGGCGTGCAATCAACGAAGCCTGCTTGCTTTACGCCAGCCATGACCTCATCTACAAGGCCAAGGGACGCGAAAGTTACGGAATCAGATTGTGGTTCGGTCATCAATTACATCTAAGGATGTGAGGGGTGGTTCTTAAGCGGAAGGCTTGCAAAAGCGGCTCGGAAGCGCTACAAAGTGTCTCAAGCCAGCGGGCCAACAGGTCCGCACCTGCCAGTCAGGCCTCCATAACTCCCGGAAGATTCATACTCAATCACGAGTTATCAGTGTAACCGTTTAGCGTACTGATCTGGCATCGCTTTTCGACAGCAGTAGCCGATCCGCTTTCGATCCCCAATTTTTCCCCCCAAGCGTATTTCCACGCTTTCGTATTTGACGGAGGTTCAACCGCGTGAGTAGCCCGCACATAGTGCACACCACGGACGCCACCTTTTCACAGGACGTCCTTAAATCCGACAAGCCCGTGCTGCTGGATTTCTGGGCCGAATGGTGTGGTCCCTGCAAGATGATCGCCCCGATCCTCGATGAGATCGCGAGCGAGTACAAGGACCGCATCAAGATCGCCAAGCTCAACATCGATGAGAACCCGCAGACACCGCCTAAGTTCGGCATCCGCGGTATTCCCACCCTGATCCTGTTCAAGAACGGGACGGTCGAGGCCCAGAAGGTCGGTGCCGTGTCCAAGTCGCAGCTGCTGGCATTCCTCGATAGCAACCTCCCGAGCTCGGTCAGAGACGTGGCGTCGTGAGGGGCTATTTAGGCAACCAGGGCCGTAACCGGCCGAACAAAGGTCCGCGCCACGGCGGCGGCGGCGGGGGCGGGGGCGGTCAGCGTGACGGCAATCGCGACGGTAACCGCGGTAACAATGGCGGACGCCCCGATGACATGATGATGGAGCCGGAGCCGTTCGACGCCGACGACTCGGAGATCATCAGTCCCGCGGAGCTCACCGCTTCGCGCACCTCGATGAATCTCACGGAGCTCAAGTCCAAGCCCATCCATGAACTGGTGAAGCTGGCCGAATCCATGGGGCTCGAGAGCCTCGCCCGTTCGCGCAAGCAGGACATCATTTTCTCGATCCTGAAGGCGCACGCGCGCAACGGCGAGAACATCTACGGTGACGGCGCGCTCGAGATCCTGCAGGACGGCTTCGGCTTCCTGCGCTCGGCGGACAGTTCCTACCTTGCAGGACCGGATGACATTTACGTCAGCCCGAGCCAGATCCGTCGTTTCAATCTGCGCACCGGCGACACGATTTTTGGCCTCATCCGGCCACCCAAGGACGGCGAGCGTTATTTCGCGCTCCTCAAGGTGGGCGAGATCAACCTCGACTCCCCGGAAAGCTCGCGCAACAAGGTGCTGTTCGAGAACCTGACGCCGTTCCATCCGACCCGGCGCCTGAAGCTCGAACGCGGCAATGGTTCTACCGAGGACCTGACCGCCCGCACCATCGATCTGGTCGCGCCCATCGGCAAGGGCCAGCGCGGGCTCATCGTCTCGCCGCCGAAAGCCGGCAAGACGATGCTGCTGCAGAACATCGCCACCGCCATCACCTCCAACCATCCCGAGGTCTATCTCATCGTGCTGCTCATCGACGAGCGGCCCGAGGAAGTCACCGAGATGCAGCGCACGGTGAAGGGCGAGGTGGTTTCCAGCACCTTCGATGAACCTGCCGCCCGTCACGTGCAGGTGGCCGAGATGGTCATCGAGAAAGCCAAGCGCCTGGTAGAGCACAAGAAGGACGTCGTGATCCTGCTCGACTCGATCACGCGTCTCGCGCGCGCCTACAACACCGTGGTGCCGTCATCCGGCAAGGTGCTGACGGGCGGCGAGGATGCCAACGCCCTGCAGCGCCCCAAGCGCTTCTTCGGCGCCGCGCGCAACATCGAAGAGGGTGGCAGCCTCACCATCCTTGCCACCGCGCTCATCGACACCGGCTCCAAGATGGATGACGTCATCTACGAGGAGTTCAAGGGCACCGGCAACAGCGAAATCCACCTCGACCGCCGTATCGCCGAGAAGCGCGTGTTCCCGGCGGTCAACATCAACCGCTCCGGCACCCGCAAGGAAGAGCTCATTACCGACCAGGGCGAGCTCGCCAAGATGTGGATCCTGCGCAAGCTCCTGCACCCGATGGATGAGCTGTCGTCGATCGAATTCCTGCTCGACAAGATGAAGGACACCAAGTCGAACAGCGAGTTCTTCGAGGCGATGAAGCGCTGAACTAGAGGCGCGCCCAAGGCCTTCGGAAACGGAGCTGCCGTCCGCCGAAATCGCTGCCTGCGATTTCGGCCCATGAAGTAGCGCAGCTGTGCCGATCGCGTCACGTCGGCGTGCTGCGACGCTGGCACAACAGGACCGCCGGTCAGTAAGATCGGCGTAATCCGCTTAGTCGCGGTGAGGGAGTGCACGAGCGTATGCGCATCTGGCTCGCCGCCACCGCGGTGTTGTTTGCGACCTTGAGCGCGCCGGCGCTGGCCGACGTGGATCCGCTGTCGGGGGCACCGCTACGCCCGCAGCCGCTCAGCACCCCAAGCCCGATTACCGATCGCTTCTACGCCAGCACCGCGATCTACTCCTCGAAAGCCAGGACCAACCTGCGGGTTGATCCGTCCAACGCCGCCCCTGGGGTGACCGGTACGCCGTTGAACGCCGAGCGCGACCTCGGCTTACCGGAGCGTCTGACCCAGGGACGCGTCGAGTTCATGTTTCGCTTAAGGGAGCGCAGCAAGGTGCGCATGGATTACTTCGAGGCCAGCCGGACAGCCGATCACGTGCTCGCGAAACCCATTGTCTTCGGCGACCAGACTTTCGCACAGGGCTCCAGGACTCATACTTCCCTCGACTGGAAGCTGTTCGGACTCACCTACACGTATTCGTTCTATCGCACCGACCGGCTGGAAATTGGCACCGGCATCGGCGTGTATTTCCTGCAGGCCGACGCGCAAGGGTCGGTGCCGGCCCAGAACCAGAGCCAGGATGAGTCGGCGGCGGATCCTTTCCCGACCCTGCCGCTGGACCTGACCTGGCGTATTTCGCGGCGTGTCGCCTTCACCGGGCGCGTCAATTATCTCAAGGCTTCCTTAAGCCAGTTCAGCGGCTGGCTCGCAGACAGCCACGCAGACCTGCAGTTCCGCTGCAATCCGAACCTGAGCCTGGGCGTCGGTTACACCAGCATGCGCACCTCGTATAAACGCAACGAGGGCAGCTTCAAGGGCTCGCTGTACTTAAGCTACAACGGTCCGGAAGCCTTGATACGGTTTAGTTTCTAGGCGGTGGCGACGTAGGCGCGGGTGAAGAGTTCGGGCATGCGCGCCGCGCGTCCCGAGTCGAGGTTGATGCAGACATACTCGGTGATGGCGCGCGCGAGGGTTCTGCCGTCCGCGATCCGCCGCACCTGGAAGCGCCGCTCGCAGCGCAGACGCATGTCAGAACGTGCGATCCAGGTTCCCACCTGCACGACATCGCCTCTCACTGCCGCGAGAACGTAGTCGATTTCGGTGCGTAGCGCCGCCATGCCGCGCCGCAGGGCAAGACACTGCTCCAGCGGTACGCCCAGGGCTGCGGAATGCGACCAGGCGACGCGGTCGAACCAGCTGAGGTAGACCGCGTTGTTGACGTGATCGTAGGCGTCGATGTCTTCGGGCTGTACGCGAAGTTCGATGACGTGCGGCGTCGGAAAATCGAACGCGGCGTTGCGGGGCTCGGCGGTCATCCTGAAGCGCAAGACTGGCCGCGCCCGCCGCGCGAGTCAAACCGCAGCACCCGCCGCCCTGGGGGGGGCGGGCCTGCCGTGCCTTCAGGTGTGTGCCGCCTTGCCAGCGAGGTACGCGTCCGCCGCTGGCACCAGTGCCTGTTTCTGGGTGTACTGGAAGCGTGCGCCTTCCATCCCCTTCTTGATCTGCGGGCCCATTTCGGGCGGGACGTGCGCCTTGATCCAGGCCTCCATTTCATCCGGCGGCAGGCTGTTCCAGAAAACCTGCGGCACGAACTGCGCCTCGAACAACGGCACCAGATTGCCGAATGGTGTCAACAGCTCAGCGGCTTTGTTGCTGAAGGTGTTCCACGCCAGCAGCGGATGCTCGGCGCGCAGCGTCGCGAGCATGCCGAGGCGCAACTGGATTTCCTGCGGCGGGATTTCCGGGTCGAGTGCGATCTTCGCTGCCTGCTCGCCCAGCCCGGCGTCGCGCGCGCCCGCGAGCGCGACGTATAGCCGGCGGCGCTCGGAATCATCCTTCGATTCCCTGGCGAGCTTATGCAGCTCTTCAAAGGTCGCCTTGTCGGCGTGCAAGCCGACGATGGTCAGGATCATGGGCTGATCGTCCGGCGTGATGACGCTGCGATCCTTCACGAACGCGGCGAAGCGTCGGCGCGCCTCCGCAATCACGCCCGCATCACCCCACACGCCGAGGTTCTGGATCACCGTGCGCCGCAGGTTCTGCAGGTCCGGCGTCTCATTCGCCTTCGCGTCCCAGCCAAGACGGTCGGCGACCGGCTTGATGAGCGATCGGGCGTACGCGGCGAAGGCGTCGTGGCCCGGGGTGCCGCGCTCGTCGTACTCAATGGCGCCCAGCGAATTGTTGATCTGCTGCCAGGCGCTGCTGTCGACGCTGTTGCGCATGCCCTCTGCGAGCGCGAGATAGCTGGCAAGGGGCGCGCCGTGCGCCTGCACCAGCGCCCACTGGTCATCCAGCAGGGCGATACGGTCGGCGTCCGGTAGAGTGCCGAAGGCGCGCGTGTTGGTGCCGAGCGTCGTCGCGTCGTACTGCACACGGTAGTAGCCGATGGCATCCGCGTTGGCGCTGAGTGGCTCCTGGCACGTCCCCGCCGCGATCCGCTGTCCCTGCTGGGTGAGGAGCACGGTCATGGGCGCTGCGGCGCCGACACGAATCTGCAGCGGCACACTCCAGTGGCTCGTATCCCCCGCGCCGCCCTCGAGGAAGAAGCGCTGCTGCGACAGCGACACACTGCGCTTGCCCTGCGCGTCGCACTCGGCGGTGACGCTCACCAGCGGGAAGCCAGCCTGCTCGGTCCAGCCGGCAGCGATCGCGCCCACGTCCTGATTGCTGGCCGCGCTCAGCGCGTTCCACAGGTCCGCGGAGGTGGCGTTACCGAACGCCCGCGCCTTCATGTAGCGACGAATGCCGTCGCGGAAGGCGTCCGGTCCAAGGTAGGCCTCGAGCATGCGCAGCACCGCCTGGCCCTTGTTGTAGGTGATGGTCGGATCGAAGGCGTTCGCCGCCTGCAGCTCGTCCGTCACATGCACCTGGATCGCGTGCGAGGACGCATGCGAGTCCGGAGCCATCGCCGCTTCCTTGGAGCCATCCTGGGCTTCCCACCACTTCCAGCCCGGGTTGCGCCGATCGGTCTCCTTCGCCGCCATCCAGGAGGCGAAACTCTCGTTCAGCCACAGGTCATCCCACCAGCCCATGGTCACCAGATCCCCGTTCCACTGGTGAGCCATCTCGTGCGCCATGGTCGAGTAGACCCCCTGGGCGTTGCCGATGGAGCTGCCGCTGGAGAGCAGCAGTGCCGAATCGTTGTAGGTGATCGCCCCCCAGTTCTCCATCGCCCCGCCGAAGCCGCCGGGTATGGCGATCGAGTCGAGCTTCGGCAGCGGGAAGTCATAACCGAAGTAGTCGTTGTAATCGGCGAGGATCTGTTTGGCGTAGGTCAGCGCCGCGGCGCCCTCTGCCTCGTGACCGGCAACTGCCCACACGCCGAAATGCACCTTGCCGCTCGCGTCCTTGACTTCGCGCACATCCCCCGCGGTGAACTCCACCAGATAGGCGGGCATCTTCGGCGAGCGCTCGAAGGTCACGGTCGCGAGCTTGCCGTGCACGGCGCGCTTCGCGAGCGGCATGTTGCTGATGGTCCGCCACTCGGCGGGTACGGTGGCGGTAAGTGTGAAGGTCGCGCGGAACGCGGGCTCGTCCCAGCACGGGAACACACGCCGCGCGTCCGTGGATTCCATCTGCGTTGTAAGCAGTACGCCCTCGCCGCCGCCAACCTTACCGTAGGGTTGCGCGAACAGTCCCTGCGGACGCGACTCGATGACGCCGCTGTAGGCCATGGTCAGGGTGTGCGTGCCGGCTGCTGCAGGAGCTGCCAGCGTTACCGTGGCGAGCTGCGCATCGTTGTCGTTTTTCACGTCCTTGACGGGCTTGCCGTCCAGGCGCACGTTTTTGAGCGTCAGGTTCAGGGTGTTGAAAACGACCTGGCCGGTGGCCTCGCGAAACTTCAACGACACCGATTCGGTACCGGTGAAGGTCTTGGCCGCGATGTTCGGCACGACGGCGACGTCGTAGGCTACGGGCACGACATTCTTTGGCAGCCGTCCCGGCGCCTTGTCGAAATCAAAGGGTGCTTCGGCCAGGGCCGTCTGCGCCAGCGCCGCAGCGAGCGCGGCGGCTATGAATCCGATGGTCTTCGTCATCACGTCGATCTCCCCTGCAAGCGCTCAAAAAAAATGGCTGCGCGCAGTGTAGCGGCGGCAGCGGCGTGCACAGCGTGCCAAAGCGACCGGACGCCCCGAATGCCGGATCAGTGGTGGGAAGGAGCTAGCTGCCGCGGCGGATTGCGCGAAAGCCAATGTCGCGCCGGAGCTGCGCGCCTGGCCAGCGAACCGTGTCCGCAAGGGCATAGGCCTCGTGCTGTGCCGCGCGGACATCGACGCCGAGGCCCACGGCACACAGCACCCGCCCGCCGTCGGTCACGACCTGATCCCCCGCAAGCTTCGTGCCCGCGTGGAAGATCTTGCCCGGCAGGCGGGCCGCATCATCCAGGCCGATGATCGCGTCGCCCTTGCGCGCCGCATCCGGATAGCCTGCCGCGGCCATGACCACGCCCAGCGCGCACCGCGGATCCCATTCGGCACTCACCGCTCCCAACCCGCCGGCGAGCGCCGCCTCGCACAACAGTGTCAGGTCGGACTTCAGGCGCATGAGCAGCGGCTGCGTTTCCGGATCGCCAAGGCGGCAGTTGAATTCGAGTACGTTCGGTGTGCCATCGGGCGCGATCATGATGCCGGCGTAGAGAAACCCCGTGTACGGCATACCGTCCGCGGCGAGCCCGCGGATCGAAGGTTCGATGACCTCGCGCATGATGCGCGCGTGCAGGGTGGGCGTGACGACCGGCGCGGGCGAGTAGGCGCCCATGCCGCCGGTGTTGGGTCCTTCATCGGCGTCGCGCAGGCGCTTGTGGTCCTGGGAGGTGGCGAGCGGCAGGATGTGCACGCCGTCCGCCATCACGATGAAGCTCGCTTCTTCGCCGGCGAGAAATTCCTCGACCACGACCTCATTGCCGGCGACGCCGAACTGGCCGGCAAACATAGCCTGCGCCGTCGTCACCGCGACCTCAGTCGTGTCCGCGATGACGACACCCTTGCCGGCCGCCAGGCCGCTGGCCTTTACGACCAGCGGCGCGCGCTGGGCGCGCACCCAGGCGGCGTCGAAATTCCCGTGCGTGAAGGTGCGCGAGCGCGCGGTCGGTATGCCGTGGCGGCGCAGAAACTCTTTGGTATAGGCCTTCGAGCCTTCCAGCTGCGCCGGTGCGCGGCGCGGCCCGAAGCACTTCAGTCCCCGCGCCGCGAACGTATCGACGATGCCAGCCACCAACGGCCCTTCCGGACCGATGATGGTCAGGTCTACGCGCTCCGCGCTCGCCAGCTGCGCGAGTGCTTCGATGTCCTGCGCGCCGACCGGGACGTTGCGTACCTTCGGTTCCCGCGCCGTGCCGGCGTTGCCGGGTGCCACCAGCACTTCGGTCACGCGCGCGGCGGCGGCGCACTTCCACGCGAGCGCGTGCTCACGGCCGCCGGCGCCGACGATCAGGACTTTCATCGCTAGTCCATTTGGCCGAAATCGCAGGAAGCGATTATCGGCGGACCGCAGCTCCGTTTCCGCCGGCCAAAGGCGCGGCTTTGGCCGGCTGCGGCGGCGCCACACAGTTCGTTTCGACCTGTTAACACGCCCTAGTGCCGGAAGTGCCGCATGCCGGTGAACACCATGGCCATGTCGCGCTCATCGGCGGCCGCGATCACTTCCGCGTCGCGTTTACTGCCCCCGGGTGAGATCACGGCGCGGATGCCAAAGCCGGCGGCGACGTCGAGATTGTCGCGAAATGGGAAGAAGGCGTCCGACGCCATGACGGCGCCGGCGACGCTGAGCTTCTCGTCCGCGGCTTTCATGGCGGCGACGCGCGTCGAGTACACGCGGCTCATCTGCCCCGCGCCCACGCCAAGGGTGGCGCCGGCGCGCGCGAACACGATGGCGTTGGACTTGACGAACTTGCACACGCGCCAGGCGAAACGCAGATCGGAGAGCTCTGTCGCCGTGGGCTGGCGCCGTGTGGGGATGATCAGTGCCGATTCCGTCAGGTCCGCAAGATCCCGCGACTGCATGAGGAGTCCGCCGGTGACACTGCGGAATTCGAGCGCGCTGCCCGCATCGGCGGCGAGGTCGCCGAGGACGAGCACCCGCACGTTCGGCTTGGCGGCGAGGAGGCGCGCGGCGTCCGCGTGCACCGTGGGAGCCGCGAGGACTTCCACGAACTGCCGCTCGAGGATGGCCGCGGCGGTGGCCGCATCCAGCTCGCGATTGACGGCGATGATGCCGCCGTAGGCGGAGGTCGGGTCGGTGCGGTAGGCGGCCTCGTAGGCTTCAAGGAGCGTGGCGCCGAGCGCCACGCCGCAGGGATTGGCGTGCTTCACGATGACGCAGGCTGCCGGCGCGAACTGGCGCACGCACTCGATCGCCGTATCGGCGTCCGCGATGTTGTTGAACGACAGATCCTTGCCCTGCAGCGTGCGGGCGGTGGCGACGCCGGCGCCCCGGGCCGCGGGCTCGCGGTAGAACGCGGCCGCCTGGTGGGGGTTCTCCCCGTAGCGCAGGTCCTGCAGCTTGTCGAACACGAGCGGCAGGGTGGCGGGAAAGGTTTCATCGGCGAGCGCGTGACGCTGCGTGAGGTAGCTCGCCACCATGGTGTCGTAGCGCGCCGTGTGGGCGAAGGCCTTGGCGGCGAGCCGGCTGCGCAGGGCAAGTCCGCTGCCGCCCTGGTGAGTATCAAGCTCGCCAAGCAGCACCGCGTAGTCCGCCGGGTCCACCACCACCAGGACCGATTCATGATTCTTGGCGGCCGCGCGCAGCATGGCCGGTCCGCCGATGTCGATGTTCTCGACGGCGTCTTCGTAACGGCAGTCTGGCCGGGCCACGGTCTGCGCGAACGGGTACAGATTCACGACCAGAAGATCGATCGGCGCGATGCCGTGCTGCGCCATCACTGGCTCGTCGACGCCGCGGCGGCCGAGGAGGCCACCGTGGATCTTCGGATGCAGGGTCTTCACCCGCCCGTCCATGATTTCCGGGAACCCGGTGACGCTTGCGACCTCGCGCACGCTGAGGCCGTGTTCAGTCAGGAGGCGCGCGGTGCCGCCGGTGGACAGGAGTTCAATGTTGCGCTGCACGAGCGCGCGTGCCAGCTCCAGGATCCCGGTCTTATCCGAGACCGAGAGCAGGGCGCGACGAATGGGTAGCGAGGCGGGCTTCACGCCCGAAGAACTCAAGGCATCACGAGCCGGAAAGCCCGAGCTGCTTCAGCTTCTTACGCAGTGTCCCGCGGTTGATACCGAGGATCACGGCGGCGCGGCTCTGGTTGCCCTCGGCATAGTCGAGCACCACGCGAAACAACGGCTCTTCCACCTCGCGCAGCACCAGGTCATACAGATGCGCCGGGCGGTGCCCGTTCAGGCTGGTGAAATAATCGCTGAGCGCGCGTTCGGCGTGGTTGCGCAGCGGCAGGTCGCGCCCGTTCAGCCGGGTGGCGGTCGACTCACGCGCGCGCGTCTTTTTCTTGGCCGTCATGTGGGACCCCCCCAAGACAATTCGTCAGGTCGCTAGCGCGGCCTGGCCCACCCAAAAATCAAAATGTTTAAGCGCCTGCGCAAACTGTGCGGCGGTACTCAAAGCCCCCATCAACTCCCGACGAACCTGCGCGGGGTCATCGAGCAGTTGCTCGCAGTACCAGCCGAGATGTTTGCGCGCAATCCGGACTCCGGTCTCCTCACCATAGAAGCAGTAAACGGAATCAAGATGCGCGAGGATCATATCACGCAGGTCGGCGCGCAGAAGCTGCGGCGGCGCAAATCCTTCGACAAGATCAGCGTTGACAGCGCCGAAGATCCATGGCGCGCCGTGACTCGCGCGGCCGATCATTACTCCGTCAGCGCCGGTGAAATCAAGTACGTCGCGCGCTTTTTTTGCGCTGGTGATGTCGCCGTTCGCAAAAACCGGAATCGTGACGCTCGCCTTGATCGCGCGGATCGTTGCGTACTCCGCCTCGCCGGTATAAAAATCCGCGCGGGTACGGCCATGCACCGCCAGGGCGGCAATGCCGGACGCTTCCGCGATGCGTGCAATGTTCACGCCATTCCTGTGCTCACGATCCCAGCCGGTGCGAATTTTTAAAGTGACCGGTACGCCCGCTGCACTCACCACCGCCTCGAGGATCCGCACCACCAGGTCTTCGTCCGTGAGCAGCGCGGAACCACAAAGCTTCCCGCAGACTTTTTTTGCCGGACACCCCATGTTCACGTCGATGATCTGTGCGCCGAGTGCGACGTTCAGGCGCGCGGCTTGCGCGAGCGCCTGCGGGTCGGCGCCGGCGAGCTGCACTACCCGCGGCTCCGGCTCACCTTCGTGGTTCATCCGTCGCTGTGACTTCGGCGTCGTCCACAGGCGCGTGTCCGAGGTGAGCATCTCGGAGGCTGCGAGTCCGGCGCCGTACTTGCGGCACAGGATCCGGAACGGACGGTCGGTCACGCCCGCCATGGGTGCGAGCACGACAGCTGAGGGCAGAGTGTAAGGTCCGATGCGCACGTGACTTTTTACTTAACGGCCGCCGCGTCGTTCGCGCAGGCAGTGCCGCCGCCGGCGGCCGGCAGGCAGGCGTCGAGTTCGAAACCCACCGCACTGGCGCCGGGGTCCAGGAAGGCCATCTCCGCGTCGATGCGCTGACCTGCGCCGAGCAGCGCCGCCGCGGGCACCGCTCCCGGGACGTAGAACTGCGGTTGCACGTCGCGTGCCGCGAGCGGCGTGCCGAAGCGATCCAGCAGCGTGACCCGCAGGAGCGGCAGCGGTTGCGGCTGCGAGCCGGTGTTTTTGATGCTGGCGCGCACCGTGATCTCACCCGCGTTCGCCGAGTCGACGGACGCCCCGAGCTGGCGCACATCGTAGGCATGCAGATCCCAGCGCGGTTTGAGCGTCACGCCGAGCGCGTGGTACACGGCGGTCAGCGGGCGGCTGAACCCTGGGCTCGTTGCCAGATCGTCGCGGTAGTGGTTCACGATCTGCGCGATGAGCAGGAGCGCGGCGCCGGCAATTCCGAAGATCCAGGGATACGGTGGTCGCGACGCAGGCTCCGGAGCGTCATCGTGCGCGTCGGTGACAGTGGCGAGCGGCTCGCGCTCGCGCGCGGTGGGGCGGGGCACCACGCGCACGGTGTCAGCGTCAGCCAGCGGCTCGGGTTCGACGAATGATTCGGCTTCAGGCTCCTCGCGGGTGCGCGCCAGCGCGGCGCGCGGATTGACGTCGGCATCGCGTGCCTGCCGGGACGTCCTGGGTTTTTCATGCGCGGGAGCGTCGGCAACCGCGGGCGCCGGTGACGGCGCCGGTGACGGTGACGGTGACGGTGCAGCGGGCGGTGCTGGTGCCGATGCGGGCGTCGCGCTGCGCTCGCTGGCTTTGATGATCTCGGACAGAAAGCCTGAGTCGATCTCCACTTCCACCAGCTGATCCGCGTCGAGCGCGCGTACTGGCTCCTGGTTGGCCGCAACCATGGCCTTGAACGATCCGGTCGCCGCTTCCCACTGGGGGTCCGGCCGCGGCTGCACGAACACGGATTCGGCGCTGGTCGTGGCGGGGTTGAACTCCAGGGCTTCCTCCGGAATCGCGGGCTC
>JANWKL010000086.1 GCA_025451375.1 Steroidobacteraceae bacterium | reverse complement strand
GTGGCACGCGAGGCCAGGGTAGAGGTGTCGGACATCCTCGAGATGACCCTGGTCGGCAACCCGATCATGCACCACCTGCTGCTCGGCATTGATCCGGTGGAACTCGGCGGTGCGCCTTTTGCGCTGGCCACCGACTCCCCGCTCAGCCTGCACGCCTCGGAACTCGGACTGACCCTGCATCCGGGCGCCCGCGTTTACACCCTGCCCTGCATCGCCGGTCACGTGGGAGCGGATGCTGCCGGCATGATTCTCGCGGAACGCCCCGACACCCGTGACGAACTGACGCTATTGGTGGATGTCGGCACCAACGCCGAGATCGTACTCGGCAACCGGCAGCGCCTGCTCGCCTGCTCGAGTCCGACGGGACCTGCTTTCGAAGGTGCGCAGATCAGCTGCGGCCAGCGCGCCGCACCCGGGGCGATCGAGCGGGTGCGCATCGACCCGGTCACGCTCGATGCAAAATTCAAGGTCATCGGCTCGGACCTGTGGTCGGATGAACCGGACTTCACCGCCGCGGTCGCCAGCACCGGCGTCACGGGCATCTGCGGCTCCGGGATCATCGAGGTCATCGCGGAAATGTACCTCGCCGGCATCATCAGCCAGGACGGGGTCATCGATGGAGAACTGGCCGCGCGCAGCGATCGCATCGTGCCGACCGGGCGCACGTTCGCCTATACGTTCCATCGCGGTGCCGTGCCGCTGCAGATCACCCAAAACGATGTACGCGCCATACAGCTGGCCAAGGCCGCGTTGTACGCGGGTGTGAGGCTGCTGATGGATCACCTGAGCATTGATCACGTGGATCGCATCCGCCTGGCCGGCGCGTTCGGCAGCCACATCGACGTCAAGTACGCGATGATCCTTGGCATGATCCCGGACTGCCAGCTGGCGCGCGTGTCTTCCGCCGGCAACGCCGCCGGTGCCGGCGCGCGTATCGCACTGCTGGACAACGCCTCGCGTAAGACCATCGAGGCACTCGTCAAGCGGGTCGAGAAGATCGAGACCGCCATCGAGCCAAAATTCCAGACGCATTTCGTCGAGGCCATGGGCATTCCGCACTCCACGGCGCCTTACGCGCTGCTGCGCCAGGCGGTGCGGCTCCCCGCTCCGAAAGCCGCGACGCCGCGGGTACGCACCCGCCGGCGGTGATTGAGCAGGTGCCGATTGCGGCGGCGGCTTGGGTATGATGCCCGCCATGGCGAACACCCCTGCACCTTCTGCCTGGATCGACCTGCTCAATCCGACCGCGGATGAAACGGCGAAAGTTGCAGCGCAATGCGGCATCCGCATTCCTTCGCGCGAGTCACTGCAGGAGATCGAGACTTCAAGCCGCCTCAGATTCGAGGGCCGGGTGCTGTACGTGAGCATGCCCCTCGCCCTGCAGGACGCCGCGGCCGGCTACGCACCCCTGCCGCTCGGCTTCATCCTCAGCCCCGAGGTGCTGATCACGCTGCGTTATTCAGACGTGCATGCCTTCGCCGCAGTCCTGGCCCGCGTCACGGCGGAGCCTCGCATGAGCAGCGCTGAGGTATTCGTGGCGCTGATCGAGGGCATGGTGGATTTCTACGCCGACATGCTCGAGACCGCGGGCCGCAAGCTGGCCACGATCTCGGCGAGCGCCTTCAGCCACGCAACCTCGCTCGGCGGCAAGCGCGTAACGCACGACCTGCGTGAAAGCCTGCATGTGGTTGGAACCTCCGGCGATCACGTGTCGCGCGTCCGCGAGAGCCTGCTCGGCCTGCAACGCATTATCGGTTTTGTGTCGGAGATGGCCGCCGACTGGTTGTCGCCGGATTTACGAACCCGCCTGAAGACCGCGCAGCAGGACATAAGCTCGCTGGCCGATTTCGAGTCGCACCTGTCGAACAAGACGCAGTTTCTGCTGGACGCGATCCTTGGCTTTATCAACACCGAGCAGAACGAGATTTTCAAGGTACTCACGATCGTGTCAGTGGTGGGGATTCCGCCGACGCTGATTGCGAGCATGTACGGCATGAACTTTCACAACATGCCGGAGCTGGGGTGGCGCTGGGGCTACCCCTACGGCCTGACGCTCATCGCGTTCAGCATCCTGCTGCCGATCCTGTGGTTCAAGCGCCGCGGCTGGTGGTGAGCGTCAGCCTCAGACATTCGAGTCCGGGAACGAGGCCTTGCGCTTGTTGATGTAATCCAGCAGCGCCTCGTCCACCGCCGGATCAAGCGGCGGGGCTTCATACTCGGCGAGCTGTTTTTTCCACAGCGCATTGGCACGCTGCGTCATGTCCTTCGAGCCTTCCGCCTGCCACTGCTCGACGCTGTTGTTGTCCGCGAGCGGCGAGCGGTAGAAAGCGGTCTGGAAGTTCGCCTGCGTGTGGGCACAGCCGAGGAAGTGCTTGCCTGGCCCCACTTCGCGGATGGCATCGAGTGCCTGGCCGTTTTCGCTCAGGTCCACACCGGCCAGCAGCGTGTGCATCATCCCCGCCTGGTCGGTATCCATGACGAATTTCTCGTAGCCCATGGACAGGCCACCCTCCAGCCAGCCCGCCGTGTGCAGCACGAAATTCACCCCGCCGAGGCAGGTCGGCAGGAGCGTGTTGGCGGACTCGTAGGCGGCCTGGGCATCCGGGATCTTCGAGGCGCACAAGGCGCCGCCGGAACGGAACGGCACACCGAGGCGCCGCGCGAGGGCCGCCATGACATACAGCACCAGCGCCGGCTCCGGCGTGCCAAAGGTAGGCGCGCCTGACTGCATCGACAGCGACGAGGCGAAGCTGCCGAGCACCACCGGGGCGCCCGGGTTGACCAACTGCGCCAGCGCCATGCCCGCGAGCGCCTCGGCCAGCGTCTGGGCAACGGTTCCCGCCACGGTCACCGGCGACATCGCACCCGCGAGAATGAATGGTGTGACGATGGTCGCCTGGTTCGCGCGTGCGTAGGTTTTGAGCGCACCCAGCATGGTCGAGTCCCAGGTGAGGGGCGAGTTCGCGTTGATGAGGCTGATGACGCAGGTGCGGGGCTTGCCCGTTGCCGGGTCGGTGAAGTTCTCGCCGAAGAGGATCTTCGTCATCTCGACCGTATCGCGTGCCCGGTCCGGATGCGTGACCGACCCCATGTACGGCTTGTCGCTGTACTTCATGTGGCTGTACACCATGTCGAAATGCCGCTTGTTGACCGGCAGGTCGACGGGCTCGCAGATAGTGCCGCCCGAGTGGTGCAAGGAGGTCGACGTGTAGGCGAGCTTCACGAAGTTGCGGAAGTCTTCGATGGTCGCGTAACGGCGCCCCTCATCGAGACTACGCACGAACGGCGAGCCGTAGGCGGGTGCAAACACCGTACGGTTACCGCCAATCACGACGTTGTGGCCGGGGTTGCGCGCGAACTGGGTGAACTCCTGCGGCGCGGAACGACGCACGATGGTGCGGCACATGCTGCGCGGAAAACGCACGCGCTCACCCTGCACATCGGCGCCGGCCGCCTTCAGGATCTGCAGCGACTCCGCATCGTCGCGAAAGTCGATGCCGATTTCCTCGAGGATGGTGTCGGCGTTGTGTTCGAGGAGCTCCAGGCCTTCAGTTCCCAGCACCTCGTAGTAGGGGATATTGCGGGTGATGTAGGGCACGAAGGCGTGGCTGCGCGCGGTGCGGGCGGCAATCTTCGCGTCCCGTCCGCTGGGGCGGCGCGCACGCGCTGGCGGTGAGGGCTGGGGCTGCTGGTCCATGGAAAATTCCCCGCTGTTGACCTGCCATTATGGTCACGGGCCTGGCGCCTGACCTAATCGATTTGCGGCGCGCATCTACCTGAAAACGACCGTGCGGTTGCCATTCAGGAACACGCGGTGCTCAAGGTCATAACGCACCGCGGCGGACAGCGCCCGCCGCTCCGAATCCCTGCCCGCCGCTACCAGCATGTCCGGCGTGTAGCCGTGGTCTACGCGTTCCACGATCTGCTCGATGATCGGCCCCTCGTCCAGGTCGTGGGTAACGTAGTGCGCCGTCGCACCGATCACTTTCACGCCCCGATCATAGGCCTGATGGTAAGGCTTGGCGCCCTTGAACCCGGGCAGGAAGGAATGGTGGATATTGATGGCGCGGCCTGTCAACCGGCCGCACAGATCGTCCGAGAGAATCTGCATGTAGCGGGCCAGCACCACGAGCTCGGTACGCGTCGAGTCGATGAGCTCCATCAGGCGCCCTTCCTGTTCTCCCTTGGTGGCCGGGGTGACCGGCAGGTGGAAGAACGGCAGCTCGTGGCGGGCGGCGATCGGCTGCATGGTCACGTGGTTCGAGACCACCGCCGTGATATCCATTTTCAATTCGCCGGTACGATGGCGGTAGAGCAGATCCTCGAGGCAATGATCGAGGTTCGAAACCATGATGAGCACGCGCGTGCGCTCGCGACTGTCGTGGATACGCCATTCCATCTCCTCGCGGCTCGCGACTGCCTGAAACTCACCGCGCAACGCCTGCAGGTCGACCGGTTCGCCTTCGACGCCGCAGAAAGTGATACGCACGAAGAAGCGCTGTGAGCTGATATCGTCGAACTGGTGCATCTCCATGAGGTAGAAGCGCCGCGCGGCCAGAAAGCCGGTGATGGCCGCGGTAGTACCCATCCGGCTCGCACACGTGGCCGTGAGTACGTAGGGATGATCGGTCGCAAGTGTCACGCGTCGCAGCGTGACAGGCGGACAGGCGCCACTCTGTCCTAAATGGGACAGCCGCTTTTACACGCGCGTCATGCGGATCACGTAGAACCGTGCCTGCGCGCCTGAGGGCAGGATTTCGAACGCGCAGTCCCCGTCAATACGCGCGGCATCCAGGTACGACAGCCGCCAGTCAGCCTGGTCGGCCTTGAGTTGCAGATCGGTCAGCGCCAGCACGAGCAGACTCCCCGGACCACTCGCAACGCGCGTGGAGGACTGCACATCATGCAGCGCGACTGCGGAACTGAAGCGTCCGCGCCGCGTCATGATGTTGAGGTCAGTGACGGGGCCATCGACCGGATGCGCCTGCACCGGCGCCTCGCCCGGGAAATGCAGCGGCGGCGCGCCGGCGGACAGGACCGTCTCAGGCGCCTCGCCGAGGGCTATCGCAAGCGTCCCTTCCAACACTGCAAGACGCCGATCCAGCCCCGGCAGGGACGAGAACGGGCCGGCGCTGCGTACCTGCGCGATGCTCACCCGCCAGTCGAGTGTGTCGAAGCCGGCGCCCTGCGGGTGCACGGCGACTTCGTGCGTAACACCCCCGCCGTTCTTCCAGGGCACCGCCGCGTGTGCGGCAGCCCGCAACACCTGCACGGCAGCCATGCTCACGTGCGCGGGAATTGGGCGTGGAATGAGCCGTCGGGAACCTGCGGCTCGCTGGGGTCGATGTCGTAATAACCGCCCTTGTCGGCGGTGAAGATATGCCCGGCCAGCGGCAGCGCTGAGGAGTCATCCAGGCTGCCGGCGGCGATGCTCAGATAGTCCAGGCCCTCGCCGTCCCAGAACAGGGTCGAGCCGCAGCGGCCGCAGAAGCCGCGCCGCGCCGAGTCGGAGGCGGCGTACCAGCGCAGCTGTTCGTCATGTAACAGGACGAAGTCCGCGCGCCGCGCCGCGGTCGCCGCGAGGAAGTGCCCGGTCTGTCGCCGGCATTGACTGCAGTGACACATGACGACAGGCCGCAGCGGGCCATCGGTGCGATAGCGCACGGCGCCGCACAGACAGCCGCCGGTGCGTGACTGACTCATCGGGCCGCGGCCGTAGCCGAACCCAGACCCAGCTTTTGCTTCAGGTACACGAAACTTAAGGTCCACATCTGCGCCGCCTGCTTGTGATTGGCCGCCGCCGCGTGACCGCCATCGGTGTTTTCATGAAACAGGACATCGTGCCCCTGGGATTCCATCAGCGCGGCCATCTTGCGCGCGTGCACCGGCGTCACGCGGTCATCGCTGGTGGCGGTGACGAAGAACACCGGCGGGTAGCGGGTTCCGGCGCGGACATTCTGGTACGGCGAATACTTCATGATCCAGGCGCGATCCGCAGGCTTCGCCGGGTCGCCATACTCGGCCTCCCAGGAGGCCCCGGCGCCAATCTGGGTGTAGCGGATCATGTCGATCAGCGGCACCTGGCACACCACCGCGCCAAAGAGCTCCGGCCGCTCAACCATGTTGGCGCTCACGAGAAGACCTCCGTTCGATCCGCCCATGATGCCGAGTTGCTTGGGCGTGGTAATGCCGCGCCTGACGATGTCTTCGGCGACGGCCTGGAAGTCGTCATAAGCTTTCTGGCGGTTCTGCAACAGCGCCGCCTGGTGCCAGGCCGGCCCGTACTCGCCACCGCCGCGGATGTTGGCCACGACAAACACTCCGCCGCGGGTGAGCCACAACAGGCCGAAGTTCGGCGAGTAAGCTGGCGTCTCGGAGATCTCAAAGCCGCCGTAGCCATACAGCACCGTGGGCGCGGGCCCGGTGAGATTATTCGCACGCGTTACGAAATACGGAATCCGAGTGCCATCTTTCGAGGTGGCGAAGAACTGCTGCGTCGACAACCCGGAGGAATCGAAGCGTGCGGGCAGTGATTTGATCGCCACCGCCCTGCCGTCACCGGCGTCGCTATACAGGGTGGTTGGCGCCACATAGCTCTCGAAGCGGAACTGGGCCTCCGGGCCCCAGGCGTTCGCGGCCACGATATGCGTCGAACCTCCCGCGGGCAGCTTCACCTCGGTATCGCGCCACTTGCCGTCCGCGTTCTCACGAAACCGGTGGATGCTGCCCGTGACGTCGCGGTAGACGGATACGTAGAGGGCATCGCGCCCTGCCGCGACTTCATCGATCGAGCTGTGGGTGTCGGGCGTGAAGAGGACCGCAACCGCACTGCCGGCCGCGTGAGAGCCGCGCTCACCAACACGCCAGGCAATCAGCGATCCTTTCCGGATCGGCGCGCCGCCCGGCGGGGTCCAGTCATCGCGCAACGTGAAAATAAGGTGTTTGCCCTGCGCACCCTTGAGATCCGCGCCCAAGGGGACCGGGATCTGTTGGGTCGTGCCATCGGCCGCGAGCAGATAGTACTCGGAGGTGAAGAAGCTCACATCACGCTGGATGAGTGCAATGCGCGCCGCCGGACCGTGAAAGACATCGGCGGCGGTGGCGACGTCCGTATCCTTGCCCTCATAGAGGGTCTTTGCCTGATCCATGGGCTCGCCGCGTTTCCACAGCTTCACCACGCGCGGGTAGCCGGACGTGGTCATGGAGCCCGGTCCAAAATCAGTGCCAAAGAGCACCGTGTCCTCATCCAGCCAGGTGATGGAGGACTTGGCCTCCTTGAGCTGAAATCCGTCCGCAACGAACGCTTTGGCCGCCGGATCGAATTCACGCACGACCACGGCGTCCCCGCCGCCGCGTGACAGATTGACCAGGCAGCGTTTGAGCGTGGGTGAGCAGTCCGCGCCTTTCCAGGTCCAGTTCTCGTGCTCGTCAGCGGCGAGCTTGTCGAGGTCGAGGAGCGTCTCCCATTCGGGCGCGGTGCGTGCGTACTCCGCTACGCCGGTGCGCCGCCAGATTCCCTTGGGGTGTTGCGCGTCCTGCCAGAAGTTGAACACAAACTCGTGCTCGAGCGTGCCGTAGGGAATGCGGTCGGTGGCATCCATGACCTTGAGAATCGCGTCATAGTCCTTCTGGTAGTTCGGGTCTGCCTCAAGAACCGCCGTCGATTTGCTGTTCTGTGCGCGCACCCACTCCATCGGCTTCTCGCCGTGCACGTCCTCAAGCCACAGGTAGGGGTCGGTCGCGTCCACCGCTGCTGCCTCTTTGGTACTCACGCTAGCTGCTCCTGCGGCTGACGCCGCCCCAAAACCCAAGGCGGCGAGCGCTCCGAGCAGGATCCTGGTGTTGGTTTTCATTGATTGAGATCTCCGGGTGTCTTGAGTCCAGGCAGCCCGACAATGCTCGGGAACGCTGGCGCGGCCTGTGAGTTGACGTCTGAAATAGCGGACAGACCGGGTTTGCGTCAAGATCCATGCATGAAAATACCTCTCTTTGCCGCTCTGTCTT
The DNA here is from genome assembly GCA_025451375.1 of Steroidobacteraceae bacterium. Taxonomy (GTDB): domain Bacteria; phylum Pseudomonadota; class Gammaproteobacteria; order Steroidobacterales; family Steroidobacteraceae; genus 13-2-20CM-66-19. The sequence goes on along the minus strand of JANWKL010000086.1, from coordinate 497 downwards.
TTGGATTCATTGCCGTTGCCCTGGGTGCCGACTCACCCTCGGGTGCCGTGTTCGCGCCCTGGGGCGTCGGACTGAACTTCATGGATCCTTCGGTGCCGCCCGGCACCGACTTCTTCCGCTACACCAACGGCACCTGGCTGAAAACCGCCGTCATCCCGCCGGATCGGCCGGTCGCGGGCGTGAACCTCGAACTCGACAAAGGCAACGAAGCGCGGCTGAAATCCATTGTCGCGGATCTGGCGGCGAAGCCCGACGGGCAGCTGTCTGCCGAGGAACGCAAGCTGCGCGACCTTTATAACGCGTTCGAAGACACCCAGGCCATCGAGACTGCGGGCCTCACCACTGTCCAGGCTGAACTCACACGGATCGCCGCTCTCAAGACCCACGCCGATGTCGCGGCCTTCATGGGGTCTCCGGCCACGCAGGTTGGCGGCCCGTACGAAATCGACATCGATGTCGACGAGAAAAACACCGACGCCTATGTCGTCCTGCTTTCC
>JANWKL010000085.1 GCA_025451375.1 Steroidobacteraceae bacterium | reverse complement strand
TCAGCGCGCCGCGCGCGGCAACTCCCCGCTCATGCCCAGCGCGCGGCGGATGAAGGCGCGCCTCAGTTCGGGCGCACCGTTCACCCACGAAAGTCCCTGCTGCGCCAGACGCGCGAGGGGTCCCGTGCCGTGGGCAAGCAAGCGGTCGAAGCCGTCGATGGCGGCGCTCATCAGGGCAACCTCGCTCTTGCGCCAGCGCTCGTAACGGCGCAGCACAGCGAGCGCCCCCGGATCCTCGCCCTCCCCGCTGGCCGCGAGCAGGAGGTCTGCGAGCGCCGCGGCGTCGAGTAGTCCCAGGTTCACGCCCTGCCCGGCCAGCGGATGCACCACGTGCGCCGCATCCCCTACCAGTGCCACGCGCTTCGCCACGTAGCGCGGTGCGTGCAGGCGCTGCAGGGGGAAAGACTGCCGCGCACTCACCAGCCGGGTCGCTCCGAGCGCCAGGTCCGAAGCGCGGTCCAGTTCCGCCGCGAAATCCGCTTCGCTCGCCGCCATGAGTCCTGGCGCCAGCTCGTCGTCCGCTGACCACACGATGGAGCTCGCGCCGTCGGCGAGCGGCAAAAACGCCAGCGTGCCGGTCTTGAGAAAGCGCTGCCAGGCGGTCAGCTCGTGAGCGCGCGCCGTTGCCACGGTCGCGACAATCGCGGTCTGGCGGTAGCTTCCGATCTGCGCCGTGAGTCCGGCCGCCTCACGCACCGCCGACTGGGCGCCGTCCGCCCCGATAATGAGCCGCGCACTGAAGGCGCCGCGGGAAGTCTGCACGTGCACCGCGTCTTCGGCGATGCGCAACCCTGACAGTTGCGCGGACTCGATGTGACCGCCAGCCTGGGTGAACGCGGCGAGCAGCGCGGTCTGCAATTGCCGGTTCTCCACGATGTAACCGAGGTTCGGCTCGCCGACATCCGCGGCATCGAATACCAGCGCCGCATCGCTCGCCGGCGATACGCTCTCATGCCAGATACGCATGCGTTCGTAGGCACACACGCGTGGCCCGAGAATCGACGGCCACGCACCGGCGCTCACGAGCGTGCGTTCACTCGCGCGCGACAGTGCGACTACGCGCGCCTCGAGCGCGGCGCCCGCCGGCAGCGGCGTCGGCGCTCTGGGCTCGAGCAGTGCCACCGCAAGGCCCCGTCCGCCCTCACCGCGCGCGAGCAGCGCCCCGGCGCAGGCGCCCACCGGGCCGCCGCCCACGATCAGCACGTCATACATGCCGCACCGGCAGTCCGCGCGCGAGCCTGGGGGCGGGTCCGCCAAATCCGGCGCTGACCCGTGCCAGCGCGCCCTTCGCCGGCGGCGCGAGATCGAACATCAGAAGACCGAGGTTACGCAGCAGCGGCACCCCAGGACGCGTGTCCGCGAACAGCTTCACCAGGCCATCGGTGAAGCGCGTGACGCCCTCGCGATCGCGCGCGCGCCAGTCACTGAACTGACGCAGGAGCTGCGGTGCGCCGACGTCGCCCTGCGCGTTCGCAAGCACTTCGGCGAGCATGGCCGCATCGCGCAGGCCTAAATTAAATCCCTGACCCGCCACCGGGTGCAGCGCCTGCGCGGCGTTGCCGATGAGCACCGTGCGGGTCGCGACGGTACTCGCCGCGCGCGTCAGCTTCAAAGGATATGACCCACGGCGACTCGCGCGCACGAACCGACCAGCGCGCCAGCCGAACTGCGCCTGCAGGCTTGCGAGGTACGCGCCCTCCCCGAGTGCCAGCACCTCCTGCGCCTGCGCCGGCCGACACGCCCAGATCACGGCGTACGTGCCGTCACGCAGCGGCAGCACGGCGAGGGGACCGGCGGGCGTGAAGCGCTCGTAGGCGGTGCCGTGGTGCGCATGCTCCGCGGCGACATTCGCTACCACCGCAATCTGTTCGTAATCCTCGACCGCCGCCTCAATCCCCGCCGCCACGCGTACCTGCGAGTGCGCCCCGTCGGCGGCGACCACCAGGCGCGCCGTGACGCGTTCGCGACCGCCCGAACCATCCCCGAGCGTGAAGCCCACGCCCGTGGGGCTGATATCAAGATCCTCGGCCCGCGCCGGCACCCGCAACGTGATACCCGGTGCGCGAGTGAGCGCGCCCCACAAAGCAGCGCCGATGATGCGATTGGCCACCACATAGCCGAGTGCATCGACGCCCTGCTCGCGCGCGTTGAGGCGCGAGAACCCGAATCGCCCTGCGTCCGACACATGAATGTCGCGGATCGCTGCGGCAGCTGGCGCGATGGTGTCCCAGACACCCAGGCCGCTGAAAATCCGGCGGCTGGCGTTGCCGAGCGCCGTCGTGCGCTCATCGAAACTCGTTTGGGCCGCGGAGTCGAACGGCGTGCTCTCAATAAGCAACACGCGTACGCCCGTCCCGGCAAGACCGAGCGCCAGACTCGCGCCGACCATGCCGCCGCCGATGATGGCTACGTCGGTATCGTGGGCTGCGGTCGCTGTGCTGGTGTCGGCCATGCGGGCCATTGAGCGCGCGGGTCAGCCGCGCGCCATCAGCGCCTCGATTTCGGCCACTTCCTTCGGCGCACGTGCACTAAGGACCTCGGGCGCGCGCCGCGTGACCACCACGTCATCCTCGATGCGAATACCAATGTTCCGGAAGCGCTTCGGCACACCGCGCGCCGCGGCGGGCAGATAAATGCCGGGCTCGACGGTGAGCGCCATGCCCGGCTCGAGCACCCGCCACTCGTCGCCCACCTTGTAGTCCCCGACGTCGTGCACATCGAGTCCGAGCCAGTGGCCGGTGCGGTGCATGAAAAATCGCTTGTAGGCTCCGGAGCGGATGAGTTGCGCGACGCGCCCCTTCAGGAGTCCAAGCCTGACCAGCCCCTGGGTGATGACGCGTACCGCCGCCGCGTGCGGGTCATCCCAGTGATTACCCGGACGCACCTGCTCGATCGCGGCGCGATTCGCCTCGAGAACAACCTCGTAGACGGCGCGCTGCTCGGGCGTGAAGCGTCCGTTGACCGGAATCGTGCGCGTGATGTCGGAGGCGTAACACTCGAACTCGCAGCCAGCGTCGACGAGCAGCAGGTCGCCACCTTTCAGCGGCTGGTCGTTCTCGCGATAATGCAGCACGCAGCTGTTCGCTCCACCGCCCACGATCGGTGCGTAGGCGGTATCGGCATTGTGGCGGCGGAACTCGTGCACGAGCTCCGCCATCACCTGGTATTCGGTGGCACCGGGGCGGCAGAAGCGCATCACCCGCTGGTGGGCGCGCGCGGCAATCTGCGCCGCCGTGCGCATGAGCTCGATCTCGCGCGAGGACTTGTAGAGGCGCATGTCGTGCAGCACGTGATCGAGCGCCACGAACTCCTGCGGCGGGTGACGGCCGTTACGTGCCTGGGTTCGGAGGCCGTTCACCCAGCCCACCACGCGCTGGTCGAAGTCGGCGTAGGCCCCCATGGCGTAGAAAACCCGCGTGCGGTTCTCCAGGAGGCCAGGGAGGATCTCGTCGATGTCGGTTATGGGAAAGGCATCGTCCGCGCCGTAAACACGCGCAGCTCCTGCGGGGCCGGCGCGACGGCCGTCCCAGGTTTCGCGCTGCGGGTCCCGATCGCGTACGAACAGGATGTACTCCGCCTGGCTGCGCCCGGGAACCAGTACCGCCACCGCCTCCGGCTCGCCAAAGCCGGTGAGGTATTGAAAATCACTGTCCTGGCGAAACGGGTACTCGACGTCGTTGTTGCGGTGGCGAATGGGCGCGGCCGGCAGCACGGCAATCGAATCGCGCCCCATGAGGCGCATCAACTGCTTGCGGCGGCGCGCGAACTCGTCTCTCACCATCGCAGTGCGCGCCTAGTCTATTGGCCGAAATCGCTTCGCAGCGATTTCAGCGGACAGGGGCCGGTTCAGTAGTGTTGACACGGGCTAGTGCAATGGCGCCGCATCGTCCGGCGCAGGCACGGGAGCACGTCGGGCGTCCATCAGCTCCTCGTAGAGAAGCTGCACGCCCACGCGCACGAACTCGACGAGCTCGGCGTAGGCGCTTTCATTTGATTCCTCGGTCTCGGCTCCATCCACCCCGGCGCGGGTGATCTCGGCGAAGTCGCGCACCACCTCACCCACCTCACCGGGCAGGCTGCTGGCATCGGGGATGTTGCCCGCCCCCAGGCCGTACAGGAATCCCTGGCACCATTCGGCGAGCGCGGTGGTGCGGGCCTCGATCGGCTGAGCGTCGCTCGGCAGCAAAGGCTCAAAGCCCATGTCCGGCTGTTCGAGCGCTTCGCGCGTGGCGGCGTACACGTCACGCAGGGTCTCGGAGTTTTCCGGTTCCGCCTGGCCCTCGGGGAGGATCTCGCGCAGCCAGTCCGCGAACTTGTAGCCGGCAGCGCCGCACAGGCACCCGGTAAGCGTGCCGTGGGCTTCGGCGGCTTCGGCCAGCGCGTGTTCCTGCGTGAGCAGTTCCTGGATGTGCGGGTAGTCGGGGTGGTGCATAGCCATTTGCCCAGTATAAATTGACCGTGATCAGAGCGCGGCCCTATAGTTCCTGACATGAGCGACACCACAAAAACACAGCTCGATCTGGAGCTCGCGCGCCTCACCAAGCGCGTCGAAGAACTGCTGGCCACCCTGGAACACCTGCGCGAAGAGAACCGCGCGCTGCGCACGCGGCACGAGAGCCTCGCCGGTGAGCGCGCCGCCCTGGTGCATAAGAACGAGCAGGTGCGTACCCGCGTCGAGGCCATGATCGGCCGCCTGAAGACCCTGGAGCACGGCGCATGAGCCAGGACCAGGCACGCGTCAGTGTGCGGATCATGGAGAAGGAATACGTGGTCGCCTGCCCCTACGATGAGCGGGCGGCGCTCCTGGACGCGGCCGAGTTCCTCAACGCCCGCATGCGCGAGATCCGCGACACCGGCAAGGTCGTCGGCCTCGACCGCATCGCCGTCATGTCGGCGCTGAATCTTGCGCACGAATTCCTCAAGATCAAGGACCGCGAGTCGAAAGTCGACAGCGGCGCCGGCACGCGGGTGCGTGCGCTGCGCGAACGCGTCGAGAGCGCGCTCGGCAAGTCGCAGCAACTCGATCTGTAATTTGCGACCCAAGGCCCTGGGCGCGAACCCGTCTTGGTGTAGAGTGCTGCTTGCGTCGCCTGCGGTGTTCGATAAGCGTACCGGGTTACCTCGGACCCTAATTGAAACACCCTCGGGACTTTGGGCTTGCGCGCATCGCTGTGCAGGTCCGCCATCGGGCGGAAAGCCTTACGTGCCGCAGCTCGTCCCACTTGTTGCTCTGGTTCGAGAGCAACGGTCCGCACCGGCACATGCGGGTGGCGCTTCCTGATTCCACATTGAGTGTTGCCCGCAGAACGCTGCGGGCAACGCTCGATGTACGCCGGCGCGGCGTGCCGGCGCAGGTGCGCACCGCCGCCGCCCACCGCCTCGCCCTTAAGGTCGATCAGTCGCTGCATCTTGCCGCCGGCCAGCGCATCGCGATCTACGCCGCCCTTCCCCACGAGCTCGACACCGCGCCCCTCATCGCGCTCGCCCGCCGGCGCGGCTGCCTGATCTATCTGCCACGCATCGACCGGGTGCGGCGCGCGCGCGGCATGCGCTTTGTTGAGATGCGCGGCGCGCTGCGCACCAATCGTCTCGGGATCGCAGAACCGCAAGGCGCCGCGACCCTCGGTGCGCGCTGGCTGGACATTGTGTTCCTGCCCCTCACCGGCTTCGACCCGCGGGGGGTGCGCTTGGGCTCCGGCGGGGGCTTCTACGATCGCGCCTTTGCTTTCCGGCGCTGGCGCCGCGTATGGCACGCACCGCGCCTGGTGGGACTCGGCTACGCTTTCCAGGAGCTGCCGCACCTCGAGGCGGCGGCCCACGATGTACTCATGGACGCAGTAGTTACCGAAGAGGGGATCAGGCGATGCGCTACTGGCTGATGAAGACCGAACCTGAGACCTTCGGCGTCGAGCACTTAGGCGCGGCGCCCCGCCGCACCAGCGCCTGGGACGGCGTGCGCAACTTCCAGGCGCGCAACATGCTGCGCGATGAGATGCAGCGCGGGGATGAGGCCTTCCTGTACCACTCCAGCTGCGATGTGCCGGGGATCGCGGCCATCATGCGCATCGCGAAGAGCGGCTATCCGGACGCCACCGCCTTTGAGCGCAAGCATCATCACTACGATGCGGACAGCGATCCTGCAAATCCACGCTGGTTCATGGTGGACGTGCAGCTGCAGCGCCGCCTCAAGCGCGTCATCACCCTCGAGGAACTGCGAGCGCATGCGGCCCGGGAGCTCAAGGGCATGGTGCTGTTGCGCCCGGGCAATCGCCTCTCGATCACACCGGTGGAAGCGGCGCACTGGAAGTTCATTCTCACGCTCGAATGAGTCGCGCGGCGCGTGTGCGCATGCGCCTGATACCGCGAACGCCTGCTCACCGCGCACATCGCACGCGAGTCGCCTAGCACACTTCACCGCGCGCTCGCTTGTAATTTACATTCGCGTGTATATACTCGGACCCCGGACTAACCCGTCAATTTGGAGATCTAACATGGCGAAGGCAAAGAAGAAGGCCAAGAAGAAAGCTGCTAAGAAGAAATAGTGGCCTTATCTCGGCGGCCACGTAAGTGGCCGCTGAGTCGAATTCGAACACTGTGCCCGCGGCTCTTGCGGGCACAGTCGCATCTGGGGGACGGCGATGACGGCGGACGGTGACAGCAAGAAGCGGCGTGCTGCGCAGGCGGCCCTGGAGCTCATCACCGCCGGCGCCACCATCGGCGTCGGCACTGGTTCCACCGTGAATTTCTTCATCGAAGCCCTCGCCGCACATCCCGGGCGTGTGCAGCGCGCCGTCTCCAGCTCCGAGGCGAGCAGCGCGCGGCTGCGCGCCGCCGGTATCGCGGTGCTCGACCTGAATGAGCTCGCCCGCCTCGACCTCTACATCGACGGCGCCGATGAGGCCACCGCTGAACGGCACCTCATCAAGGGCGGCGGCGGCGCCCTGACGCGCGAGAAGATTATCGCCTCAGCCGCACGGCGCTTCGTGTGCATCATCGACGACGGCAAGCTCGTGCAGACCCTCGGCACCTTCCCCCTGCCCATCGAGGTGATCCCGATGGCGCGCTCCCTGGTGGCCCGGCAGCTGACGGCACGCGGCGGCCGGCCGGTGTGGCGCGAAGGCTTCGTGACCGACAACGGCAACCACATCCTCGATGTCCACGGCCTGGTCATCACCGATCCTAAGGCGCTCGAGCGGGAGCTGAACCAGATCACCGGCATTGTCACGGTGGGACTCTTCGCCGCCCGCCCTGCAGACGTGCTGCTCGTCGGCACTGCGCAGGCCGTTCTGACGCGCTGACAAACGCCCCGGCGCGTTCCCTCACGACATAATCCTCAGCGCGAACCTGAGCCTGTGAGGTCGCACACGGCTGCCGCCTGAGCAAGTTCAGTAACGTGCAGACAACGACGAACCCTAAGTGCTCCAGGAGTTGCGCATGTACGCCGAACCCACGGTCGAGGTCCCGAAGCTGCAATTGCCTGCAGATCTCGTGGCCGAAGTCAGCCGCCGCGGCACCGCGCGCCCCGACTTTCGCGTCGAAGGCTGGAAGCCGACGCTCTTTGAGCGCCTCGCGAGGCTGCTGGGCCTCGTCTGATTGGCGTCCGGGGGCTAGGATGCTCCAATGGAGCGTCCCGGCCGCCATCTCTCCCGCCCCCTTTATGAAGGGCTGCCGTGGATTTACATGGCGAGCGGCGTACTCATCCTGCTCGGCAGTTACTGGCTCGCCGCGCACACCGCTCTGAGCCTCATCATCGGACTCCTGGGCCTGGTGGCGCTGATCGGCGGCTTTGTGGTGTTGCTGCGGCGGCGCGACTATCGTGAGCTGCGCTCGCGGTACGCTGATCCGGACGCGCTCACCCGCCAGGACGAGCCTTAAGTAGTGCGCACCACGCCGGTGTCAATCGCCGGATCAACCTGGATCCCCGGCACCGTATCGGTGCCCGAACCGCGCGCACGCGACGACCGCTCGTCGACGTAGATGAGTTCGTGCTTGCCGACCAGGACGACGTCGCCATCGTTGAGGTAGTGGCGGCGCACGCGGTTGGCCTTCACAAAAATGCCGTTAGTGCTGTTCAGGTCCTCGACCACGCAGGAGTGGGAGGTGGTGATAACCTGGCAGTGGTGGCGGCTCACGAAGCGGCTGTCGATGTAAATGTCATTGTCGGGCGTGCGCCCCACGATGAGCCGTCCGATATGCAACGGGATCTCCTGCACGGTGCGACCGTCGGCCGCCACCAGCAGCTTGCCGACGGGGTGCCCCTGGGGCATCGCCGCAGCCGCCGTCTTGACCGCGTGCGGGAGTCCGGCCGGGGAATACTGCTGCTGGCGCGCTGCGTACTCGACCCATCGCAGCTCCTCCACCGCCGCCATGACATCAACGCCCGTGACCGTGCCGTGATCGGCGCTGAAGGCGGCCATGAGGGCCGTGTCGCACAGGGTGTTGATGAGCCGCGGTACCCCGCCGCAGTAACGGAAGATGATCGGGAAGGTTTCAGCGGCGAAAATCTGCCGCTCCCCGCCACCGGCCACTTCCAGGCGGTGCTGGATGTACGCCTTGGTTTCCGCTTCCGACAATGTCTGCAGATGAAAGCGCAGGCGCACGCGCTGCGTCAGCTGCGCCAGTTCCGGGGCGTTCAGTTTCTCATTGAGCTCCGGCTGCCCGGCCAGAATGATGCGCAGCACCTTGTCCTTGGTGGTCTCGACGCCCGACAACAGGCGCACCTCCTCCAGCACGCGCATGGTGAGGTTCTGCGCCTCATCGACGATCAGGAGCACCTTGCGTCCGGCGGCGTACTGCTCGATGAGGAAGTTGTTGAGCGTACTGATGAGCTCGGCCTTGCGCATCTTGAAGGGCGAGAAGCCGAACTGCACCAGCACCGCCTGCAGGAAATCCACCACCGAGACCTGCGTCTGGTTGATCTGGGCCACCACCACATCCGGGGGGACTTCCTTGAGGAAGGACTCGATCAGCGTCGTCTTGCCCGCGCCAATCTCGCCGGTGATGACCACGAACCCATCCGTGAACCAGATGGTCGACTCCATGTACGCCTTGGCACGGGCGTGCTGCTTCGACAGGTACAGGAATTGCGGGTCCGGACTGAGCCGGAACGGCAACTCCCGCAGTTTGAAGGGTTCAAGGTACATGCTGTTGACTCGCCAGAGCGATGTTACGGGATGCGTGCGCTCACGGCCAAATCAGCCAGCAGGCGCCGCGCGCGGGCGTCACGGGCCCTGGCGGTCGGCTCCACCACCGTCAGGTGGCCAACCTTGCGCCCTGGGCGGGGCTCCTTGCCGTAGTCGTGCAGGTGCACGCCTTCGACGCTGAGCACTTTCGAGGGCGCGGGCAACTGCCCGATGAGGTTGATCATGGCGCTGTGGCCGAGCGCGCGCGTCGCTCCGAGCGGCAGTCCCAGGATCGCGCGCAGGTGATTCTCGAACTGGCTGGTCGCGGCACCCTCGATAGTCCAGTGCCCGGAGTTGTGCACGCGCGGCGCCATCTCATTGGCGATAAGGCGCCCGCCGCGCACGAAGAATTCAACGGTGAGAATGCCGGTGTAGCGAAAGTGTGTGAGCAGGCGCGTCAGGTAGCGCGCCGCCAGGGTCTGCCAACGGGCAGGTCCGAAAGGCGCGCAGGTAAGCCGCAGGACGCCAGCGCCGTGGACGTTGCCGCACAAGGGGTAGATCGCAAGCTCACCGCGGGTGCTGCGGGCGCCAATGATGGACACCTCGCAGTCAAACGGTACCAGTTCCTCGTACAGGAGCGGCACGTTGCCCAGTGCGCGCCAGGCGGCCTCCGTATCGGCGGCGACGCGCAGCACCACCTGGCCCTTGCCGTCGTAGCCGAAGCGTCGGGTCTTGAGCACCCCCGGCAGCCCGATTGCCTCGACGGCGTGCTCGAGCTGCATACGCGAACTGACCGCGCGCCAGCGCGTCGTGGGAATACCCAAGCGCTCGAACAGGCGCTTCTCGGCGACGCGGTCCTGGCCGGTCGCCAGCGCCGCAACCGGGGGCGCGATGCGCGCGCCGTGCGAGCGCGTGATCGAGCGCAGGCTCGTGACCGGGACGTTTTCCCAATCAAAAGTAACCACCTCGCAGCGCTGCCCGAGACGGGCGAGGAGGCGTCGGTCGGTAAAGGCGCCGTGCAGGAGCGGCGCGACCTGGCCGGCCGGTGCGTCGCGTGACGGGTCCAGGCACAGGAAATCCAGCCCCAGCGGGTAACCTGCCAACGCGAGCATGCGGCCGAGCTGGCCGGCGCCCACAATCCCGACGGTCATGGGCGCGAAGTCGCGCGCGGATCGGGAGCCCCGAGGACGATCGCCGTCTGCGCGGCGCGAAACGCGTCCAGCGCGGAAGCAATGGCCGGGTACTTGTTGGCGAGGATCGCGGCCGCACACAGTGCCGCATTGGCAGCTCCCGCCGCCCCGATCGCAAACGTCGCCACCGGCACCCCGGCGGGCATCTGCACGATGGACAGCAGCGAATCCAGTCCACCGAGGGTCTTCGACTGCACCGGCACACCGAGTACCGGCAGCGTGGTTTTCGCGGCCGCCATTCCCGGCAGGTGCGCCGCGCCGCCAGCGCCGGCGATGATTACCTCGAGGCCGCGGTCACGTGCGCCGGCGGCGTACTCGAACAACAGGTCCGGGGTGCGGTGCGCCGACACGACCCGCACCTCGTACGGCACATTGAGCTTGTCCAACTGCCCGGCGGCCGACTGCATGGTCTCCCAATCGGAAGTGGAGCCCATGATGATGCCGACGAGCGTTTGCATCAGGGCATTGTAGCGAACAACGCCCGCAAAGCGCGAAACAGCTCTTTTGAAGCCGCGCCGCTGACACCCGAGCGCTCGCGCTCAGCCTGCGCCGCGTGCACGCGCTGCGCCCATTCGTGGCTGTCGATGTCCGGCCGCCAGCGTTGCAGTTCGCGCAAGGCCGGTGCGCCCTCGCTGATCAGCCGTTCGCGCCAGTTCTCAACCCGTTTGAAGCGCTCGGTCTCCTGTGCGTCGATCGCGCTGCGCGCATCGAGGACCGCGCGGATGGGCTTAGGATCGATGTCGCGCATGAGTTTGCCGATGAACTGCCGCTGGCGTGCCAGCCCCGCACGGCTTTTGATGCGGTGCGCCTCGCGGATGGCATCCAGCAGGGGTTCCGGGAGCTCGAGTGCGTCAAGCTGCGTATCCCGCAGCCGGATGAGTTCCTCGCCCAGATCCTGGGCGGCGTGCGCGGCGCGCTTGCGCGCGCTCTTGCTCGGAGCTTCCGGGTGCTCGGTGTCGTCCTGGGCGTCGTCGGGTGATGGGGGCGTCACGGGGGTTCTCATGATTAGGGCCTGTGAACACTGCTGACTCAACCGCGCTGACAACCGTCGCAGCCGGCCAAAGTCCGTCCGCTCACCCCACTATGAAGTGCTCGGCTGCTGAGGTCACCTCAAGCGAGGCGTATCGAGCCACGCCTTTGGCCGGCGGAAACGACGCCGATGTCCGCCAAATTCGCCGCAGGCGATTTGGTCAATGCACCAGGCTGCTACAATTTAACCTGATGCAAACGGCCGTCACACCTGCCCCGAGCGGGCAACTCGAAGACATCACAAGCCTCGCACTCGCGCAAGCGCGCCGCCATGGCGCCTCTGCGGCCGAGGCCGACGCTTCGGTGTCCAAGGGACTGTCGGTAAGCGTGCGGCTTGGCGAGGTCGACACCGTCGAGTACCAGCGCGACCGGGGCCTCGGAGTCACCGTCTATTTCGGCAAGCGCAAGGGGTCGGCGAGCACCGCGGACCTTACGCCTGCTGCCGTGCGCGAGACTGTGGAGAAAGCCTGCGCCATCGCGCGCTTCACCGCCGAAGATCCCTACGCGGGCCTGATCGAGCCGGAAGCGCTGGCGCGCGAAATCCCGGACCTGGATCTTGATCATGCCTGGGATCTGCCGCCGGAGCGGGCGATCGAGCTCGCCCGGGAATGCGAGGCGGCGGGACTGGCGGTGGACGCGCGCATCGCGAACTCCGAGGGCGCCTCCGTCGGCACGCAGCGCCACTCGGGCGTCTATGGCAACTCGCTCGGCTTTCTTGCCGGCTTCTCCTCCACCAGCCACTCGGTGAGTGCTTCACTCATCGCCCAGGCCGGGGACGACATGCAACGTGACTACTGGTACAGCGTGGCACGCGACCCGCAGGAGCTGCAGGCCGTGACTGCCGTCGGCCGTATCGCCGGCGAGCGGGCACTCGCACGCCTGGGTGCGCGCAAGCTCTCGACCAGGAAGGCGCCGGTGGCCTACTCCTCGGACCTCGCACGCGGGCTGTTCGGGCACTTCATCGGTGCGATCAGCGGCCCGAGCCAGTATCGGAAGTCCTCGTTTCTGCTCAACGCCGCAGGCGAGCAGGTGTTTCCGGCATTCCTGCAGATGCAGGAGCGACCGCACATCCTCAAGGCCCTCGCGAGCGCCCCGTTCGACCACGAGGGGGCTGCAACGCACGACCGTGAACTGGTGAAGAACGGCGTGGTCGGGGGTTACGTACTCGGCAGCTACTCCGCCCGGCGCTTGGGTCTCAAGACCACCGGCAATGCCGGCGGACTGCACAATCTCCTGGTGAGCAGCCACGATGGTGGACTCGGCTGGGACGCCTTCCTGAAGCAACTCGGCACCGGCATGCTGGTGACCGAGCTCATGGGTCAGGGCGTCAACGGCGTGACCGGCGACTACTCACGCGGGGCCAGCGGCTTCTGGGTTGAGAACGGCGCCATCGCCTATCCCGTGCACGAGATCACCATTGCCGGGAATCTGAAGCCGATGTACCGGGACATCATCGCGCTGGGCAGCGACGTCGATGCCCGCGGCGGCATCCGCGTGGGCTCAGTGCTCATCGGCGAGATGACCATCGCCGGAGAGTAGGCGGACCTGAGGCGATGAGCCACGTTGAAATCCGCCGCCTGGGCCCGACCGAGGCGGATGACTACCGCGCGATCCGCCTCGCGGCTTTGCGCGGCGATGCCGAGGTCTTTGGCTCGACCTACGAGGCCGAGTCGCCCCGGCCCCTTGATCACTTCGCACAACGCCTGACGACCTCGGTGGTGTTCGGCGCCTATGCGGACGGGCGCATCATCGGCATGGCCGGCTACAAGCGTCAGGAAGGCGCCCGCGACGCTCACAAGGCTTTTGTGTGGGGCACGTACGTGCAGCCGCAGCGGCGTCGGGGAGGCGTGGCGGCGGCGCTAATCGAAGCGGTGCTGCAGAGTGCGGCGCAACAGGTCGAGCAGCTCACCCTGGCGGTCGTGAGCAACAACATCGCGGCGCTGGCCCTGTACCGCAGGCTCGGGTTTGAGATCTACGGAACCGAGCCGCGGGGACTGAAGAGCTCCACCGGCTACGCCGATGAGGTGTTGATGGTGCGCTTCCTCAGCGCAACGAGGATTGCCGCGAAGTAAGGTGCAATGCCGGGCGCGGCGCCTCGTCCACCAGATCCCGCAGCGTCAGCTCACCGCAGCCCTTGCGGCGCGTCTCATCGAGGGTCGTGAGGATGCGGTCCACCGGCGGGATCTGCACGTTGCGCGGCGCGACGTGGCCGCTGCGCTGATTACGCGCGATCTCGAGTATCTCGTAGACCCCGATACGGCCGATGTCGCGCGCCGGTACCAGCTCGTCATAGTCAGTCACGATCAGAAGCCCCGCCCGCTCGAGCGCGCTCGCCATCTGCGCCACGGCGATGCCGGGTAAGCCAAGCTCGGTGGCCAGCCGGTTCACGGTCCAGCGCCGGCCGCCCGCCACGTGCGTGCGGCCGACGAAGTACAAGAGTTTCAGTGACAACTGCTCGAGTTCGACGCTCGAGAGGCGCAGCTGCTGCAGCCCCAGGCGCAGATACGTCGGGTTCTGCACGTAAAACGACAGCTGCGCCCCGGCGAGCAGGATCAGCCATCCAAAGTAGGTCCACAGGAGCGCCGCCACCACGAACGCAAAGCCCGCGTACACAATGGTGAGGCGCGTGGAGTAGACGACGAAGGCGGTGAACATCTTGCCGACCGCCGCCCACAGCACCCCGGCCACCAGGGCGCCCGTGAGTGCCGCGCGCCAGTGCACCCGCGTGTTGGGAATCCACATGTACGCAGCGGTGAAGAACGCCGTCACCATGACGTAGGGCGCGAGCATCAACCCCGTGCCGCGCAGGTGCTGCAGCAGCGGCCAGCGCGCGACTTCCTGCACCGGCGCGCTGCCGAGCGCCGAGTGCGACAGGCTGATGAAGCCGACCAGCAGCACCGGGCCCGCGATCAAGAGCGTCGTGTACTCGGCGATCCGGCGGGCGAAGCTGCGCGGCTGCTCCACGTGCCACAGGAAGTTGAAGCTGTCCTCGACTTTCTTGATGGTGCCGACCAGCGTCCAGGCGAGCAGTGCGAATCCGAGCGAGCCGACGATCCCGCTGCTGACGTGGTTCGCGAACTGCACCACGCGACGGGTGAGCTCGGTCGCCGCCGCCCCGCCGACCGGGCGGAAAAACTCGTACACGATCGGCTCGAGATCGCGGTGGCCGCCAAAGAGTTTCAGGATGGCAAAGCTGAAGGCGAGCAGCGGGATCAGCGACAGGAGCGTCGTGTACACCAGGCCCATGGCGCGCAGGTTGATCTCGCCGCGCAAAAGATCGCGCACCACCGCGTACGGATAGCGCAGCACGCGCAGCGCCTCCCCGGCCATACCAACGCGCATGGAGGCCGGGCCAAAAAAGCACCAGTCGAGGAAAGCCCAGATGCGCGTCCACATGGCTTAAGGATACAGTGCGCCCCGTCAGGGCGGTGGGCCGATGTCCCCAAATTCAGCATTCCCAGAACGCATCGTGTGCCTCACAGAGGAGACCACCGAAACGCTGTACCTCCTGGGGGAGGACTGGCGCATCGTCGGTATCTCCGGATTCACGGTGCGCCCGCCGCGCGCGCGCCGTGAGAAACCGCGGGTGTCAGCGTTCACCAGCGCCAAGACCGCACGCATTCTCGCCTTGCAGCCCGATCTCGTGCTCGGCTTCTCCGACCTGCAGGCGGACATCGCCGCCGAGCTCATTCGCGCCGGGCTCGAAGTGCATGTCTTCAATCACCGCAGCCTCGAGGACATCCTGCGCATGATCCGCACCCTCGGCGGCATGATCGGCTGCGAGGCCAAGGCGCGCGCGCTCAGCGATTCCCTCGAGGCGGGGATGGCGCAAGTGCGCGCCCGGGCCGCGGTCCTGCCGCGTCACCCGCGGGTGTATTTCGAGGAATGGGATACACCCATGATCAGCGGCATCCGCTGGGTGTCGGAGCTGGTGCAGGCCGCCGGGGGCGAGGACTGCTTCCCGGAACTCGCGCGCGAAGCACTGGGGAAGAACCGCATCATCGCCGATCCGCTGGAAGTGCCGCGCCGTTCACCGGACATCGTGCTCGGGTCCTGGTGCGGCAAGAAATTTCAGCCGGCGGCGGTTGCCGCACGTCCCGGCTGGCAAGACGTACCGGCGGTGCGCGACGGCTTCGTGCGCGAGATCAAGTCCTCGGTGATCCTGCAGCCCGGTCCAGCCGCTCTGACCGACGGCGTGCGGGCGATACAGGCCATCATCGAAGAGTGGGCGGCGGCGTAGCCTCAACTCATTCCACGTCGTGCTCGGATGAGCTCGTAAGCCTCGATGATCAGCTGCGTGCGCTGCTTGGCGTGCGACAACATGGATTCGGGGAGTCCGTTGGCTTTGAGCTTATCCGGATGATGGCGGCTCAACTGCCGGCGGTAGGACTTGACGACCTCCTCATCGCTCGCACCGGGCGCCGTCTCGAGCACCTTGTACGCTTCGGAGAGGTCAGCGCCGCGGGTAGCCGCACGCTCCGGGCGGCCGCCAGCCTGGAAGCTGCCGTGCTGGATGCGCAGTACGGCCTCGATGTGTGCCAGCTCCGGCGGTGAGATCCCCAAGGCCCCCGCCACGCGGTTCATGAGCGGTCGCACCGGACCATCGAGGTTGTTACCGGCAAGCGCGGCGCGCACCTGGATCTCCAGAAACACCCGCATGAGATCCGGCCGTCCGCGGCAGGCCTGATGCAAGGCGGTGAGTTCGCGGCCGACTTCGAAGTACGGCTGCTTGCCTTCGGTGAAGCGTGCGATCGCCTCCTGGACCTGCGCGGAGGTCAGCCGCAGCTCCGCCATCACCCCGCGGGCGGCGGCAATCTCCTGCTGGGAAATCCGCCCATCCGCCTTGGCGAGGTAGCCCATCACGCGGAAAGTGGCGCGAAAGAAACTCTCGGCAACCCCTGCCAGCTCCCCGGGCGGCAGCGCTTCCTGATCGGCTTCCGCATGCACGTCGTACTGGTGACCGAGCAGCACCCCTATGGCAGCCCCTACCGGGCCCGCCGCGACCGCGCCCAGCAAAGCGCCGAAGGCTTTGCCAATCCATTTCATGCCCACTGCCATGGACGTTATAGTAGCAAGGGCATGCCAACACCCAGTCTCTTCAGCTCCAGCCTCTCCGGTTTGACCAAGATCTACTCGGGGAAGGTGCGCGATCTGTACGAGGTCGATGCGCACACCATGCTCGTGGTCGCGACCGATCGCCTGTCGGCCTTTGATGTGGTGTTACCCGACCCGATCCCGGACAAGGGAAGGGTGCTCAACAGCATTTCCAATTTCTGGTTTGCAAAGACACAGCACCTGGTGCCGAACCACCTCACCGGCCGGGATCTCGCCAGCGTGGTGCGCGATGCGGACCAGCGCGCGCAACTGGAAGGCCGCGCCATGATCGTGCGGCGGCTCAAAGCCTTGCCCATCGAGGCGGTGGTGCGTGGCTATCTCGCAGGCTCGGGCTGGAAGGCCTACCAGGCGACGGGAAAGGTGTGCGGCATCGGCCTGCCAGCGGGACTCAAGCTCGCGCAAGCGCTGCCCCAACCCGTGTTCACGCCCGCCACCAAGGCGGCGCTCGGCGAGCATGACGAGAACATCAGCTTTGAGGAAACTGTCAGACTCATCGGCGCGCCGCTCGCCACGGCGGTGCGCGACACGGCGCTCGCGCTCTACGGCTTCGCCGCCGAACACGCCCGCCAGCGCGGCATCATCATCGCCGACACCAAGTTTGAATTCGGTGTCGACGCCGATGGCACCCTTACCCTCATCGATGAGGCGCTGACACCGGACTCGTCGCGTTTCTGGCCGGCCGACACCTATCAGGTGGGAGCGAGCCCGCCGAGCTTCGACAAGCAGTTCGTGCGCGACTATCTGGAGACGCTCGACTGGGACAAGAAAGCGCCGGGACCGAAACTGCCGGCGGACGTCATCGCCCGCACCAGCGAGAAGTACCGCGAAGCGCTGGCGCGGCTGACCGGCGCTAAGATCGCGATCGGCTAGACTGTGCCCATGTCGCCTGCCTGGCTCGCCCCCTCAATCCTGTCCGCCGATTTCGCCCGGCTCGGCGAGGAAGTCGACGCGGTATGCGCCGCCGGCGCCGACCTTGTTCACTTCGACGTAATGGACAACCACTACGTGCCGAATCTCACCATCGGACCTGCGGTGTGCGCGGCGCTGCACAAGCACGGCGTCAAAGCGCCGATCGATGTGCACCTGATGGTAAGTCCCGTGGACCGCATCGTGCCGGACTTCGCCGCCGCCGGCGCCACCTACATCACCTTCCACCCGGAAGCGACCGCGCACGTTGATCGCACCATCGCGCTCATCCGCGAACACGGCTGCCGGCCCGGCCTCGTGTTCAATCCCGCCACGCCGCTCGATTACCTCGACTACACGCTCGATCTCATCGACATGGTGCTCATCATGTCCGTGAATCCGGGCTTTGGCGGGCAGCAGTTCATCCCGACGTCACTACGGAAGTTAAGGGACGCACGCGCGCGGATCGACGCGAGCGGTCGCACGGTGCGCCTGGAAGTGGACGGCGGCATCAAGATCGACAACATCCGCGCGGCGGCCGAGGCTGGCGCGGATACCTTCGTCGCCGGATCTGCGATCTTCGGCAGCGCCGATTATGCGGCGACCATGCGGGAGATGCGCCGGGAGATCACTGCAGCGTCAGCTGCCGCGGTGCACGCCGGGGCGCGCGGGCGCTGAGGTTCGCGCGCGGTCTACTCGTCGTCGTCCTCATCGTCATCATCATCTTCGTCGCGAGGCGCCTGGGCGCTTACCCGTCCGACGGCAGCAGCGCCGCTCGGCTTCGCGGGCACGATGACCGGGCGGGTTTTCATCTTCGGCCGCGCGTTGAACACGACAATGGTCTTGCCGGTCGCGCGCAGCAGGCCCTGCTCTTCCAGCACCTTCAGTACGCGCCCCGCCATCTCGCGCGAGCAGCCCACCAGGCGTGAGAGTTCCTGGCGACTCACCTTGATCTGCATCCCTTCCGGATGGGTCATGGCATCCGGCTCACCGCACAGATCCATGATCGCGTGCGCCACGCGCCCGGTGACGTCCACGAAGGCAAGATCGCCGAGCTTGCGGTTGGTCCGGTCGAGGCGGGTCGCAAGCTGCGTCGCAAGTTCAAACACCAGTCCCGGGCTCTCGGCGGCGATCTGCCGGAAGCGCGGGTAGGTCATTTCCGCCAGCTCGCACTGGTTGCGCGTGCGTACCCAGGCGCTGCGCGTGGGCTGTTCGTAGAACAGCCCCATTTCACCGAAGAACTGCCCGCGGTTGAGGTAGGCGAGCACCATCTCGTTGCCCTCCTCGTCCTCGATCATCACCTCCACCGAGCCGCTGATGATGTAGTAGAGAACATCCGGCAAATCACCGGCGTGGATGACGACGGTCTTTGATGGCACCGCGCGGATCCGGCAGTAACTCAGGAACCGGTTGATTGCGGGAATCTCACTCAGCGGCTTGATGTTTTCTTCCATTAGCGGTTCCCCCAAGAACCTTTTATTAGAGCCAATACGCTGTACGGGTCATGATGCGCGCTGTCGCGCGCATGAGCGCCGGCAACGGTGGCGGCAACGGCGTGCCACCGGCGGCGGAGGCGGCTTGGCCATGCGCGATTTCCTCTGACCTCATGGTTTCCAGTATGGCACGGCTGCGGGTATCGCTTGCCGGAAGTCTGCCGAGGTGCTCGGTAAGGTGCCCCTCGACCTGGCGCTCGGTTTCGGCAACAAACCCCAGACTCGCTCGATCTCCCAACAGCGCGGTGAGCGCGCCGATGGTAAAGGAGCCGGCGTACCACAGGGGATTCAGCAGGCTCGGGCGCGCGGCAAGTTCCTTCAGTCGCGCTTCGCACCAGCCCAGATGATCGGATTCGGCGCGCGCCGCCGACAACAACATCGCGCGCGTGGCCGCGGAGCGCGCGACCAGTGCCTGGCCGTGATAGAGCGCCTGGGCGGCAAGCTCACCGGCATGATTGACGCGCATGAGGGCGGCGCTCTCGCGGCGCTCGGCTTCGGGAAGGGGGCTGGACTGCGGCGAACCGGGGCCCGGCACGGTCCGCGCCGCGCTGGCCGGCGCAAAGACGGCTCGCAGTGCACGATCGACGGCGACGATAACCGAGTCCAGAGGACGGCCTGACTCCATATCTACGACCTCTATTATAAGGGGCAATTCCGGGCGGGATACCTTAGGTTGGCCTCCCCTGGCCCCCCAGGGTCGGTGCCTTTGCATTGGGGCACCTGCTTGAGTACACTTCCACGCCTTTTTTAGCCCCTAAAACGGCCCTGAGGGGGATTGTCCCCGACAGTACGGCCGCAGCCACGAGTGACCTATGAAGACTGTATTCGCCAAGCCCGGCACCGTCCGCGGTGACTGGTTCATTGTCGACGCCAGCAACAAGACGCTGGGCCGGCTCGCCACGCAGATTGCCCATCGCCTGAAGGGCAAGCACAAGGCTGACTACAGCCCGCACGTCGATATGGGAGACCACATCGTCGTGGTGAACGCGGAGAAGATCCACGTCACCGGCCGCAAGCTCACCGACAAGATTTACTACCATCACACCGGTTACATCGGTGGGATCAAATCGATCGCGCTCGACAAGCTGCTCGACGAGCACCCCGAGCGGGCGATCGAGTTTGCCGTAAAAGGCATGCTGCCGAAGAACCCCCTCGGGCGGCGCATGTTCAGGAAGCTGCACGTGTTTGCCGGCGGTGTACATCCGCACCAGGCGCAGCAGCCCAAGCCGCTCGAGCTTCAATAGGACCGCAACGACATGGCAGCGACCCAGAATAGTCACTACGGCACCGGCCGGCGCAAGACCGCCACGGCGCGCGTCTACCTCAAGCCCGGCAGCGGGCGTATCACGGTCAATGACCGTACGCTCGATGAGTTCTTTGGCCGCGAGACCGGGCGCATGATCGTGCGCCAGCCCCTCGAGGCAGCGAAGCTCGTCAGCAAGTTCGACATCGCCGTCAAGGTGGACGGCGGCGGCATCACCGGCCAGGCCGGCGCGATCCGCCACGGCATCACCCGGGCGCTCCTGAAGTATGACGAGAGCCTGCGCAAGACGTTGCGTGATGCGGGCTTCGTGACGCGCGATGCGCGCGAAGTGGAGCGCAAGAAGGTCGGACGCCGCAAGGCCCGCCGCGGACCGCAGTACTCGAAGCGTTAATATCGGCGGCGCACCGGTCCGTTCCGGTGCGCCGTGCGATTGCGCATCCCGCCACGCCCGTTTTGGGGGATCGTCTAGTGGTAGGACAACGGACTCTGACTCCGTTTACCTAGGTTCGAATCCTAGTCCCCCAGCCAATGGCCAGAAGGCCCGTGTATTCCACGGGCCTTCTGCCTTTCCAGGCCCGGGGGACGACGGGACCAGGATGAGAACCGCCGGTCCCCGGGAAATCACGCATCTTGTTGGGTGATGCGCACTCGCCTGATGCGGCAAGCGCGATTTTCCGGGGTGGCCTTTGGTTCGAGCTTCACGTCTCGAGATTCGCCGCCACGAACTCCCAATTCACCAGCTGCCAGAAGTTCTTGAGATACCCGCCACGATCGTTGCGGTGGTCAATGTAATAGGCGTGCTCCCACACGTCGCACGTCAGGAGCGCCGTGTGTCCCTGGCGCGCCGGAGTGTCCGCATTGGCGCTGGTCACGACTTTGATCGTGCCGACCGAATCTCTCACCAGCCACACCCAGCCGGAACCAAACAGGCTTAGTGCCGCCTTGTCGAACTGTGCCTGCAGTGACTCGAGGCCACCGACTTTATCCAGCGCCCGGGTGATTTCCTTGCCGGGAGCCTGGCGCCCCGCCGACAGGCAGTTCCAGAAAAAACTGTGGTTCCACACCTGCGCGGCGTTATTGAACAGTGTCCCATCAGCTTCCGCCACCAGCTCCTGCAGCGACGCGTCAGAGAATTTCGTGCCGGCGATCAGGGCATTCACCTTGTCGACGTACCCCTTGTGGTGTTTGCCATAGTGATAATCCAGCGTTTCGCGCGACATGTAAGGCTCGAGCGCGCCGCGTGCGTAGGGAAGCTCGGGAAGAATGATTGCCGCCTTGCTTTTCGCCACGTGGGTCCTCCGGTGTGCACCGAGTGTCGACAGCGCTCATTTTCAAGGACAGCGCTCCGGCGGCAAAGTGCCACAAGGCATGGGCGCTTTCTATCGAAGGAGTGAGAAGGACCGGGCTGCGCCTGCCTGCGCACGCGGGAGCTGCCTGCCCCGCCCGTACCGGCACCTTACGGCAGCCAGATCCGGCGGGAAGGAGGCATTAGTTCCCTGTTTGTAGAGAAATGCATGCACCGGTGTGGCTGCCGGCCTCCAGGTTGCGGGCTACTCACCCTCGGCGCATCCTGCGGCGGCATTTGCGGGCGTCAGACGGGCGGGGGTACCGTGATTTTTGAGCAATTCAGCGCCGGGGGTTGTCAGTCGTACCTGGTTGGCTGCGCTGAGAGCTGCGCGGCCGCGCTCATCGATCCAGAGATCTCGCTGGTCGACCGCTACCTGGCCGTGGCAGCGCGCGACGGCTTGCGAATCCGCTATCTGATTGACACGCACACACACGCCGATCACCTGTCGGCGACGCAACAGTTGTCACGACAACTCGATGTCCCCGTCGCGATGCACCGCGCGAGCCCAGCGCCCTTTGTCACACTCAGAATTGACGATGGCGAGATGCTCGCGGTCGGCAAGCTTCGCCTGCAGGTGCTGTACACGCCGGGCCATACCCGCGACTCGCTGTGTCTGCGCGTGGAGGACCGGGTGTTCACGGGCGACACGCTGCTGATCGGTGCGACCGGTCGCACGGACCTGCCCAGTGGGGATCCCAATGCGCTGTTCGATAGCCTGTTCGAGCGCTTGTCGCAGCTGGATCCGGCGCTCAAGGTGCACCCCGCGCACGAATACAAGGGACGGGGTCACTCCACGATCGGACAGGAGTTTGCGGAGAATCCACGTCTGCAGGTTCGTGACCGCAGCGCATTTGTCGAAATGATGCGCAATCTGAATCTGAAAATGCCGACGCACATTACCGAAGCGCTGCGTACCAACATGAGCGGCGGCAAGACCGTCGCACAGATGCTGGCGGAAGCGGCGGCGACCGTGCCCTTCATGTCGCTGGCGCAGTTGCAGTCCCGGGTCGCGAACGCGGCGCAGGAGTTGCTGATCCTCGATGTCCGTGAACGCGATGCCTACGAAGCGGGACACATTCCGGGCGCGAGGCTCCTGCCGCGGGGTCAGCTTGAACTGCGCGTCAACCAGGAACTTCCCGATCCAACCTGCAGGATTGTTGCGTACTGCGAGTTTGGGCGAATATCCACGCTGGCAACCGCCACGCTGCGCTCCATGGGGTTTCAGCGTGCGGTGGCGCTGGACGGCGGAATGCAGGCCTGGCGCGAGGCCAGCTACCCTGTCAGGTCAGGAGCAGACCCCTAGTGCAACTTCCTTACCAGCAGCCCGCCCGCGCAGATCCAGCAAGAGGATCCACCGTGACTCGTCGACCGCGAACTACGCCGATACTTGCTCATCTGGTGGCGCTGGTTTTTGCAAGCCCCGGCGCCTCCAAGCCACCGCTCGTTGTTGGCAACGCGGCACCGGACTTTCAGGTCATCACCCTTGGCGGGACGAAACTCACTCTGGCCGACTTCAAGGACCAGGTATTGGTGCTGAATTTCTGGGCGACCTGGTGCGCACCATGCAAGCGCGAGTTGCCGCTGCTGGATCAGTACTATCGCGCTCAGCAACACGTGGGACTACGAGTGCTCGCAGTGACAACCGAGGATTCTGCCCCGCTGAGTCAGCTGAAGCCGCTCGCCGCGGCGCTAGCCATTCCGATGGTGCGCCGCTTCAAAGGTGACTACGGACCCTTGAAGGGCGTCCCAACCAACTACGTCATTGACCGGGATGGCATCCTGCGTTACGCCCAGGCAGGGAGCTTCACCCTTGATGACCTGAACACCATTCTGGTGCCTCTGCTGCGTGAGCATGCGCCGGTTGCGCCGGATCCGGAGCCTCACCAGGACCAGGGGCGATCCGACAAAGCGCAGACCGGGCAGCAGCGCGTACCGTGACCTTGCCTGTTGGTGTTGGGACCAGCGTCAGCGTGGCAATTGCCTGCCGAGAGTGGCGCTCGGCCGCCCCAGGGTCGAAGATGGACTCCTGGTACACAGACGCGTCAGGGGTCACGTGAATATAAAAAAGCTTCAGCAAGGGCTCAGGTACCGCGGCCGTGTTGCAGCCGTCAGGCAGACCTACCATATCTTTGAGGCCCACGGTTATTTCTTCGTACTGTCCTTCGCGCTGTCAAAGGCTCGTAAGGGGTCGGGGTACTTCAGCGTCGTCGATCTTGCGGCGGTTGCCTACGTTCAAAAGCGCCTTGGCGGGCGGTCTGGGGTGACGGCGAAAGATGTCCTCTCCAGTGCTCGACGCACGAAACACGTTTCTTCAAGCCTGTCGGCACTGAACATCCTGTACGTTCTCGTCGCGCTCGAACAGGCGGCGCTGTTGCGAGTAGGCGCGCACCGACAGCTGTTTTTCTCAATCCGGAAGACACCGCGTGCGGCCCGTTCTTGACAAGCCTGCCGGTCTTCGCAAACGGAAAATCCTGGGCCGAAGAACTCCGTCCTCTAAACCTGCGTTCTCGCCGTCCTACATGGAAGCGATCAACGAGAAAGTGACGCAGGAAGCCCAGGCCCAGGCGGAAGCGCTACGTGTCCAGGGCGCCTCGATCCAGGCCAACCCCGCGTTCTTGAACTGCGGCGCATTGAAGTCGAGATGAAGAAGGCTCAGCAGTGGCACGGCGTGCTGCCCGTAAACATTTACGCCGGCGCGCCGATCCCGTTCCTGAACGTTACCAGGTAGGCTTCGGGAGGACGCGGATCGTCAGGCCGTGCCGCCAACCGTCAGCGCATCAATGCGCAGGGTCGGCTGGCCCACGCCGACCGGAATGCTCTGCCCTTCCTTACCGCAGGTGCCGATGCCCTCATCGAGCTTCAGGTCGTTGCCCACCATCGAGACCCGCGTCAGCACATCCGGTCCATTGCCGATGAGCGTCGCGCCCTTGAGCGGCGCGCCGATGCGGCCGTTCTCGATGGCGTAGGCCTCGCTGGCCGAGAACACGAACTTGCCCGAGGTGATGTCCACCTGGCCGCCGCCGAAGTTGACCGCGTAAATCCCGCGTTCCACGGAAGCGATGATGTCCTCCGGTGCGTGCGGCCCCGGGCGCATGTAGGTGTTGGTCATGCGCGGCAGGGTCAGATGCGCGAATGACTCACGCCGGCCGTTGCCGGTCGGCGCTACGCCCATGAGTCGCGCGTTCAGCCGGTCCTGCATGTAGCCACGCAGCACACCGTTCTCGATCAGCGTGGTGCATTGGGTCGGCGTGCCTTCGTCGTCGATGTTGAGCGAGCCGCGGCGGCGCGCCAGGGTGCCGTCATCCACTACCGTGCATTCGGCCGCGGCGACGCGCTCGCCAATGCGGTTGGCGAACGCCGAGGTTCCCTTGCGGTTGAAATCCCCCTCGAGTCCGTGTCCGATCGCCTCGTGCAGCAGGATTCCCGGCCATCCCGGCCCGAGCACCACGGTCATGGTGCCGGCAGGCGCCGGGCGCGCCTCGAGATTCACCAGCGCCTGGCGCGCAGCCTCGCGCGCCAGCGCCAGCGGCCGATCACCCGCCACGAGTTCGCTTAGGGTGTAGCGCCCGCCCGCCCCGGCATATCCCTGCTCGCGGCGCCCGTCCTGTTCGACCAGCACCGACACGCTCATGCGCACCAGCGGCCGCACATCCGCGGCCAGTTCGCCTTCGCTGGTCGCGATCAGCACCACTTCGTGCACCGCGACCACGCTCGCGGTGACATGCACCACGCGCGGGTCGACGCGGCGGGCTTCTTTGTCCACGCGTTCAAGCCAGGCAACCTTTTCCTGTGCGCCGAGCGATGCACCCGGGTCGACCGGCAGGTACAACTGATGTCCCGCCTGGGGACGCAGCGCCGGGGCGTGGCGTTCGCCGCCGTGCACCGCGATGGCGCGCGCGGCGCGGGAGGCTTCTACGAGCGCCGGCGCCAGAATCTCATCGGAGTAAGCGAAGCCGGTCTTCTCACCGGCAAGTGCCCGCACGCCCACGCCCTGTTCAATGCTCGCCGTACCGTCCTTGACGATGCCGTCCTCGAGCGCCCAGGACTCCTGGTGCGTGAGCTGGAAGTACAGGTCGGCGAAGTCCACCGAATGTGAGAGCACCTCGCCGAATACCTGATCGAGACGCCGCTCGTCCAGTCCGCTCGGGTGCAGGATCAGGTCGCGCGCCAGCGCCAGGGGATCGTTGCCGGAGGACTCACTCATGGGTGTTGCTCGCAAAGACGCGATGCGCGAGGGCGGGAAAACTCTCGCGGACTCCGGCCTGGCGCGACAGGTCCACCTCCGCAACCGCACAGCCGTTACCGCGCGGCACGCGCTGCAGAATCCGTCCCCAGTAGTCGACAATCATGCTGTCGCCGTAAGTCTCGCGTCCGCCCGGATGGAAGCCCGACTGCGCGGGCGCGAGAACATAACACAGATTTTCGATGGCACGGGCCCGCAACAGGGTCTCCCAGTGCGCGCGGCCCGTGGGAGCGGTGAACGCCGAGGGCACCACCAGCAGCTGGGCGCCCGCGGCGCTCAAATGCCGGTACAACTCGGGAAACCGTACGTCGTAGCACACGGACAGGCCGACTCTTCCGGCTGGGGTATCCACCACGGTGGCGGTGGAACCGGGGGCGACGTGCCGCGACTCGCGGTAGGCCTCGATGCGACCCGGGATGTCGACGTCGAAGAGGTGAATCTTGTCGTAACGGGCCACGCGCCGTCCGTCCGCGTCGTACACCAGCGAGGCGGCTGCGACTCGCCCATCGGCGCCAGCGGCGCGCAGCGGCACCGTGCCGCCGACGATCCACAATTTCAGTCGTCGTGCGATGCCCGCGAGAAAATCCTGCGCGGCGCCTGCGCCCTCATCCTCGGCCACGGCGCGCTTGTCGGCATCCTTGAGTCCCATGAAAGAGAAATTCTCAGGCAGCGCCGCCAGGCGCGCGCCGCGCGCCGCGGCCTCCTCAAGCAGCGCCCGCGCCTGCTCCAGGTTCGCATTCACCTCTGAACCTGCGGTCATTTGTATCGCGGCAACTTTCATCTGCCTGCCAGTCTCCCCGTTCATCAATCCGCGGCTACCACCACCGGATCATCCCAGGTCCCTTCCAGGTGCAACGCGGCGGCGCCCGCGTGGGGTGCTGCCGACCCCGTGAACAGGTCACGCAGCGACATCCACAACGCGGCCACGCGCGGTGTTGGCCCAAGTCCCCGTACTGCCGCGGGCAGGCGATCCTCGCCGTTGAGGATCCACACCTCAGCATCATAGGTGCGTGCGGTGAGCCCAATCCGGCCGCGCATCAGAATTTCCGCATCCCCGTCGC
Source organism: Steroidobacteraceae bacterium (assembly GCA_025451375.1). GTDB lineage: Bacteria > Pseudomonadota > Gammaproteobacteria > Steroidobacterales > Steroidobacteraceae > 13-2-20CM-66-19. The sequence continues at coordinate 11,078 of JANWKL010000085.1, read as the reverse complement.
AGTGCAGATCGGAGGTTTCCGCCTGTCCGTCGTGCAGCGAAAAATCGGCGCCCAGGCTCGCGAACCGCAACTGCGGCGGCGTGCCGGCCCGCGCCGGTGTAACCAGGCCTCTTATGAGCGCTGGCAAAGCCAGAAGCGCAAACGGCGCCGCTGGCGCTGCGGCGCTCGTCGCCCGTGTCATGCCGTCCTCAAGCTGCATATGGAGGCGTCCGTTGAGGAGTGCAAGAGCAGCCCCGCCCGCCTGCGGCCAGTGTACGTCCCCACTCAGCTGCGCGTGCCGGGCGCTAAGCTCCGGCCGCCATCCAAAGCGGGCGAGTGTTGCCGCGGCATCAATGCTGTCCATTGAGAACGTAAGCCCGCAGTCGCCGTCCTGGCAGCGGGCGCTGCCGACGGTCCGGTCGTTCGGCCCGATGAGCGTAAGGTCGCGCAACTCCAGACCCTCGCCGCGCGCGGTCACGCGCGCCCCAAACCGGCCGAGCGGGCGTCCCTGCCATTGCAGCTGATCCGCCGTGACGGCCACGTCCGCGCCCAGGGCACCCACGAGGCCCGCGCCGAGGGCGACATCAGTCAGCTCGGCCACGTTGAGCGTCGTGAAATGCACGGCGGCGGCCCCCGACGAGGGCCATTGCGCAAGACCCGCGAGGTCAGCGGACTGGAGCTGCACCCGGCTCATGCCGCGCCCGGCGTCGGCGCTCACGGTGACGTCCGTGTAACTGTGGGCGCCGATGAGGAGCTGCTCGGCCGTGAGGCGCGCCTGCAGTGCCGGCAGCGCCGCATCCGCGCCCGCCTGGCGCAACAAGGTCAGGTACGCCGGCAGATCCAGCCGGCCGACGGCGCCCTCCACCAACAACACCTGCCGCTCCGGGAGCGGTGGGGCGCTGGCGGCGAGGCGCACCGCGCCACGCTCGATGCGCCAGCTGTCGCGGCTGCGCGTAACGGCGGCAGCACCCCGCAACCGCTCGCCGAGGCTCACCCGCAGCTGTCCCTTGTCCGCATCGCCCTGGGCGTCAATGCGCAGCGCGAGGGCGGAAGCTTGCGTCTTGGCGAACGGCTCGGGCAAACGGCTGCTGACGCCCACCAGGGTTGAATCCGCACGGATCCGCCAGCGTGCCTGCCGTGGATCTGTCGTCGCGGGAATATTCAGCGACGCGGTCCACTCGGCATTGCCCTGCAGAGGCGCGGCATCAACACTGCCGCCAGCGGCGAACACGGCCTCGCGAGCGTTCATGAGGCCGCGGCTCGAGATTGACAGTCCGTTCGCGCCCCGCTCACGGCGCTCGGCAACACTCAGGGCCACCGGCCCTCCGAGCCATTGACCCGTCAGCGTCGAATGACGCACATGGCCGTCGCTGAAGGCGAGCGTGCCGCGCAGGCCCTGGATCGGCGGCAGGCCTGCCAGCGGAGTAAGGCGCACGCCGTTAAAGAGTGCGGTGAGTCGCGCACGTGGGTGCGCAAGCGGCGCGGTCGCCGGCGGAATCGTGACGTCCACATCAAGAATGGTGTCGCCGGACAGATCCAGATTGCCCACAGCGGGCGCCGCGGCGTAGACCTCCGGGCGCTCGCGCATCCAGGCCAGTGCCTCCTCGGCCGCGCCGTGGAAACGGCCCCGCAGATGCGCGCTGGCGGTCCCCAGGAGGTCCCAATCCAGGTTCGCTGCGGACAATTGCCAGCTGCCTGCCGCGCCGGCATCCAGCGCAGCGTGAGCGTGCGAGCCTCGCCAATCCAGGTGCGCACTCAGGCCCTGCATCTGCGGCCACCAGGCACCGCTGGCGAGACTCGCATCCCGCAGCTCCAGTGTGCCGCGAAATGCGCTGCCGCGGCCCAGAGGCAAGGTCGCATCCATGGGCCCCTGCAGCGTGAACTGCGCGGCTTCGACACGACCCGCCGTGAACTGCGGTCCGGTCGCGCCGAACAGGCCCTCGCCCGCCGGCCCCAGAAGCTGGGTGAGCAGTTCCACATCGGCCTGCCGCAACGTGGCGCGAGCATCAATCCCAGGATGAGCATCGTGCGGGCGCCCGGCCAGTGTGCCGGACACCGTAAGGGTCGCGTCCCCGTGCTGCACCTCGACATCGTCACTCTTGAGCTGCCAACCACCGGCGTCCACAACACCGCTCACGTGAGCCGCGACCTTCAATCCGGAAAGACTGAGTGGCGTTGTGCGCGCCAGGGTGAGCTGCGCATCCGCGGCAGTCAGCACGGCGCTGAAAGACGCCTCGCTCACCGACAGCTCCCCGCCAAGGCCGCCGAGAACAGCGCTGCCATCGCGGCTTGCAAGCGCCAGGCCGTCAAGATCCAGCACCGCCTGCAGGCGCTCGCCCGCCGCGCGCCGTGCGCTCCAGTCGAACCTGAGCACGCCTGCGTCGCCACGCACGTCGAGATCCCGCAGCGGCAGCACGGGTGTGCTCCACCGCAATACGCGCGTGAGCAGCGCCAGCGGCGCGTGTTGCACGGCGCCGCTGGCGCTCTGAAGGTCGGCAGGCGCATCAAGGACCAGTGAGGCGGGTGTCGCGGACTGATCCAGCTGCAGCTTCGCGACACTCAGATGCCACGCGCCGTGCCGAGTTGCGAGTTGCCAGGTGGCGCGTAGCCGTGGCACGGACAGCGCACCCGCATCCCCCGCGCGCGGCGCCCACGCGAGCGTCGCGGCGTTCACTTCACCCTCACTGCCGATCAGGCGGCCCGCCGCGAACTGTCCTTGCAGGTCAAGATCGGCGATCCCCGCCTGGGGCAGAAAATCCCCGATCGCGGAATCTGCAAACGCGCTGCCCCACAGCGCCGACTCCAGCTGCCGCGCCTGCAACCGGAACGTCCCGTGGGTGCTCGCAGCCTGCGCCGGATCGCCCTGCATGAACACGGTGAGGTGCGCACTCGCTCCCAGGCTTTCCGGCAGCTGCAGCAACGCATCCGCGCTCCATTGATCGCCCAGGCGGCGCAGCGTCAAATGCCGCAGTCCCACGGTGAGCGGCAGCGTCGCGGCCGTGGTGGGCCAGTGCAGCGTTCCACCCTCAATGTCTATGCGGCCGCCCCGCCAGCCAGACAGGATCCGGGCGCCCGCGGTCCAGATCGGTGCGTATGCCCGGTTGGCAACAGGCGGACTCGCGGGAATGTTGGTATTGCCGGCGTCGGCGTCCGGCTGCAGCAGGATATCCGGCGCCACCAGGGTGATACGACCGGCCTCCGGCTGACCGGTGCGCAGCATGCGCCACAGATCCAGTCCCACGACGAGCTGCGGAGCGCGCACCAGGAGCGCGCCGCCCGCCGGCTCACCCAGTTCCACATCGCGGAACACCGCCTCCGGGCCGTACCAGCCCCAGCGCAGGCGCAATCTGGAGAAACGCAGATCAAGGTGGGTTTCGTCGCGCACCAGGGCTTCGAGCGCGGCGCGATGCTCGGGAAGGCGCGCCACCGTCAGCTCGAACGCGAGCCACACGACCGCGAGGAGGCTGAGCGCGCAGCCCAGCGCTACCACCAGGGTGCGCCATTCGAGCCACCGCGCGCGCGCGGCGGCCGTGGACGCCGGCCCGGCCGGCTCTGCGGGCGTAACAGTCACGGGTCTAACCTTAAACGAGTACGACGTCGTACTGGTCAATGCCGTAGAGCGCCTCGACCTGCAGGCGGATCGGACGTCCGACCTGCGCCTCCAACTCGCCCAGGGTGACCGACTCCTCGTCGAGCAGGCGATCCACGACGTCCTGGTGAGCGAGTATCAGCAGCTCGCGGCTCGCAAACTGTCGGCTCTGTCGCACAATCTCCCGAAAAATCTCGTGACACACCGTTTCCGGCGTGCGGATGAAGCCGCGCCCTTCACAGCTTCGACACGGTTCACACAGGAGATGTTCCAGGCTCTCGCGCGTGCGCTTGCGGGTCATCTCCACCAGGCCGAGCGGCGAGAGGCTCACGATGTGCGTCTGGGCGCGGTCGCCGGCGAGCGCGCGCTCGAGCGCGGTCAGCACCGCGCGCCGATGCGGCTCATCGCGCATGTCGATGAAGTCGATGATGATGATGCCGCCGAGATTACGCAGGCGCAGCTGCCGCGCGATGCTGACCGCCGCCTCCAGATTAGTGCGGAAGATCGTTTCCTCGAGCGTGCGGTGACCGACGTAGGCGCCGGTATTGACGTCGATGGTAGTCATCGCCTCGGTCTGGTCGATCACCAGGTGGCCGCCGGATTTCAGCGGCACCTTGCGATCGAGCGCCTTGGCGATTTCCTCTTCGACGCCGTTGAGATCGAAAATCGGCCGGGCGCCCGTATACAGCTCAATCACCGACGCCGCCTCCGGCATGAAGGCGGCGGCAAATTCCTGCATGCGCGCGTGCTCGCGCGGCGAGTCCACGAGCACGCGGCTGACGCCATGGGTCAGCTCATCGCGCAGCACCCGCAGGCTCAGGGGCAGGTCCTCATGGACCACCGCGCCTGAACTTACCTGCATAACACGCTCACGCACATGACCCCACAGCTTCGCGAGATACCCCATGTCGTCGCGCAGGCTCTGGATCGAGACGCCCTGGGCGGCGGTGCGCACGATGTAGCCGCCGGCGCTGTCGGCGCTCACAAGCTGCGCGAGTATCGCCTTCAGCCGCGCACGCTCGGCTTCATCTTCGATACGCGCCGACACGCCGATGGCTTCCCCACGCGGCATGTACACCAGGTAGCGCGAGGGCAGCGCGACAAAGGTCGTCAGCCGCGCGCCCTTGCTGCCGATCGGGTCCTTGATCACCTGCACCAGGATTTCATCCCCGGGATTCACCAGACGACGGATGTCCTCTGCCGCCGCCAGCGTCGAGGGGGCGCCGAGCACCGTGTCGTCCGAAACCCTCGAGGCAATATCGGCCGCGTGCAGGAAAGCGGTGCGTTCCAGGCCTATTTCGACGAACGCCGCCTGCATGCCCGGCAGCACGCGCGATACGCGCCCCTTGTAGAGATTACTGACCAGACCGCGGCGGCTGGCGCGTTCGATGTGGATTTCCTGCACCACCGCGTTGTCGAGGATGGCGGCCCGCGTCTCACGGGGAGCCACATTGACCAGGATTTCCAGGCTCACACGCGCTCCTTGCCGTCAGCGGCGCGCTGACCGTACGGCACGCCGGCCGCCCGCAACAACTGCGCGGTCTCGAACAGCGGCAGTCCCATGACGCCGGAGTAGCTGCCGCTCAGGTGTTCAATGAAGACCGCGCCGTGTCCCTGGATGGCGTAGCCACCGGCCTTGTCGCGCGGCTCACCGCCGCGCCAGTAAGCCACGCACTCGGCGGCGCTCAAGGCCCGGAAGCGCACCGCGCTCGCGCTCAGGAGTTCATCCACACCGTGCGCGCCCGCCAGTGCCACCGCGGTGAGTACCTGGTGCGTGCGGCCGGACAGGCGCTGCAGCATGGCGACGCAATCGGCTTCACCCCGCGGCTTGCCGCAGATTACCTCGTCCACGACGACCGTCGTGTCCGCCGCCAGCACCGGCAGCGCCATGCCGCGGGAGCGCACGGCCAACGCCTTGTCACGCGCGATGCGAGTGACATAAGCGGATGCCGGCTCACCGGGCCGCACCGTCTCGTCGATGTCGGCAGACTCGACCAGGTAGCGCACGCCGATCTGGTTCAACAGCTCCCGGCGCCGCGGTGAGACCGAGGCGAGACACAGTGCGGCGGCGGGATCCGTTTTCATCAGTCGCGATGATAGGGGTGGTTGCCCAGTATGCTGTGCGCGCGGTAGAGCTGCTCGGCAAGCAGCACGCGCACCAGCGCATGCGGCAACGTCAGGCGCGATAAGGAAAGTCTGAAGTCGCTGCGGGCCAGAACTTCGGGTGCGAAACCGTCCGGCCCACCGATCAGGAACGCCAGGTCCCTGCCGTCCTGCATGCGCTTGCCGAGCCAGGCGGCCAGTTCCCGCGTCGACAACTCGCTGCCGCGTTCATCGAGCACGGTGACGTGATCGTTCGCCTTGAGCGCGCCGAGCAGGCGCTTGCCCTCGGCTGCGATCGCCTGGTGCGAAGTGCCGCCGGCGCTGCGTGTTCCGGGAGTGATTTCAGTGAGTGAAACCGGCAGCGGGCTAAGACGCTGCAGGTACTCATCGGTGGCGGTGCGCACCCAGGCCGGCGGGCGTGTGCCGACGGCGATTACGCGCACGCGCATCGGGTGCGAGTTAGCGCGCGCTTCGCCGCCGCCGTGCGGGAGCGCCGGCAACCGCCGCAGCGGCTGCAACAGGCGCGGCAGTGCCGTTTTCCCACAGGCCTTCCAGCCCGTAGAACTCGCGCACCCGCGGCAGCATCACGTGCACCAGGATATCCTGCAGATCCACCAGCACCCACTCCCCATCCCGCGTCCCTTCCGTTCCGAGTGGCCGGAATCCGGCCGCCTTGGCTTCGACCGCGACGCGCTCGGCGATGGAGCGCACATGGCGATCTGAGTTGCCGCACGCGATGACCATCGTGTCGGCGATATCGGTGAGACCCCGTACGTCGAGCACCCTGATATTCACGGCTTTCATGTCTTCGAGCGCGGTCGTCACGGTGTCTTGCAACGGCGAGGCGCGCTCCTTCGCGGGGCGCAGGCGTTTGCGGGTGATCATGTGCTTAAGTGGATTCTCCTGTGGCCTGTCAGATTCGGCGCGCGGGCCCTCACGGGGGGCCCCCGCGTGGAGCATAGCACCTCGTTTCGAGAATGATCTGCCTCACCGCGTCGGGCACCAGGTAGCGCGGGTCGCGGCCGGCGAGGATGAGCGCGCGCAGCTCAGTCGAGGAGATCTCCAGCTGGGTCACGGCGTGCACGTACACGCAGCCGGCGGGCCGCCCGTGCAGCTCCCGTACCGAGCCGGTGCCGTGATCGACCATGAGCTCCCCCAAAGGTCCCATGGTCGGCGCACGCCAGCCAGGCCGGTGCGCCACGACGATATGCGCAAGACCGAGGAGCTCGCGCCAGCGATGCCAGCCCGGCAGGCCAAGGAACGCATCCATCCCGAGCAGCAGGCACAACGACGCCTGTGGATTCTCGGCGCGCAGCTGCGCGAGCGTATCCACCGAGTAGGAGACCCCCGTGCGCCGCACTTCGCGATCATCGACGACAAAGCGCGGCTGATCGGCGATGGCGGCGCGCACCATTCGCAGGCGCTGCTGCGCGTCGGCGTACAGATGCTCGCGATGCGGCGGGTTGCCGGTGGGCAGGAATCTGACTTCCGCGAGCTGCAGCTCCTGCCACAGCTCGAAAGCCGTGCGCAGGTGTCCGCAGTGGATCGGATCGAAGGTACCGCCGAAAAGCCCGATGGGTTGCATGTGTGTACTACCAGCCTGTCGGAATAGCTGACCCACAAATTTGGCAATGAGCAGCCGGCAAAAGCCGCGCCTTTTGCCGGCTGAAACGCAGCCGCGGTCCGAAAAAGCGCCGCAGGCGACTTTTTCCCATCGACTAGCGCAGCACCGGTGTTGCGCAGATGCCCGCCGCCAGCAGCGCCAGTTCATTCCAGGCATCCCCGGGTGCGCGCCCCTTGATTACGCGGTCGGCGCGCTCGGCGCGCCGCGCGAGCGCCGCGAAGGACAGCCGCGGCGCGCGTTGCACTGCCCGCTCGAGGGCTGCGCCCTGGCGCTGCCAGGCGGGCGCCTTCGGTCCGCCGCCGGCGCGCGCCTGCCATACATCGCGCAGCGATTTGTTGAGCGCCCACAGGACCAGTGTGGCCTCCGTGCCTTCAGCACGCAGGCCGGCGAGCATGCGCAGCGCACGTGCAGCGTCGCCGGCGAGCGCACTTTCCGTAAGCTGGAAGACGTCGAAGCGGGCACTGTCGGCCACGCTCGCGAGCACCTCCTGCGGCGTGATTGTCTGTCCGGGGGCAAGGAGCGCGAGCTTCACCAGTTCCTGGTGTGCGGCCAGCAGGTTTCCCTCGGTGCGCGCGGCCAATACCTTGAGCGCTTCATCACTCAGGTCGAGTTTCATTTTGAGGCAGCGGGCTTTGAGCCAGCCCACGAGGCGCGCAACATCCACCGGCCACACCTGCACCCAGGCGCCGTGCTTCTCCACCGTGCGCACCCACTCGGCATTCTGGGCATCACGGTCGAGGCGCGGTGCGAGCATGAGCAGTACGGTGCCAGGATCGGCGTTGCCAAGCAGCGCAACCAGCGCGGCGTTGCCGCCGACGCCGGGCTTGCCCGTGGCCAGGCGGATCTCCAACACCCGCCGCGAGCCGAACAGCGAGAGGTTCGCCGCCGAGGCGCGCACATCATCCCAATCGGCGACGCGCTCGATGAAATGCACCTCGCGTTCGGTGAAGCCCGCGGCGCGCGCCCGCACCCGCACCGCATCGGCGGCCTCGCCCGTCAGCAGCGGCTCGTCCCCGGACACAAGATATGCCGGTAACAGCCGTTCCCCGAGGTGAGCGGCGAGCGAGTCGGAGGTGAGCTTCATGACGAGGCCTGCATTATCGACGATCCGAGGCCTGCGTGCGGTGCGTGTTTGGGAACCGTGCCGCCGTTGGTTGCCTTACCCTGCGCGGGACAGCTACCCTACCCGCTTGAGCACCGCCCTGCCCCGTAACCGCCTTATCGTGCTGATCACGGCCTGCGCGCTGATCGCCTGTTTGGCCGTGTATTCGGCCCACGGGCTGGGCGATCGTAACCACGAGCATTCGCATTGCGACCTGTGCGTGCACTTCGCGGGCAGCGCCGGCTCGCCTGCAAAGGCCACGATCGCCAGCAAACCAGTCCTCGTCGTCCGCGTCGCCCCGACGCGGCTGCAGCTGTACCTGCCGACCCGTTCGGTGGCCGGCCGCAACCTGCCCCGCGGCCCTCCCGTCTAGACCCCACCAGGACGAGTGAATGCCCAGGCTGCCGTCAATGGCTGCCTGCGGCCGTGTGGCTTGGCGCAAACCCCTTCGTGGGGGTGGTGCGCTGGTCGCTGCAGGAATTTTCAAGGACCCAACATGCTTTCAGTTTATTTCCACCGCGCGTGGCCACTGGCCGCCGCGCTGGCCGCATGGACCGCGCAGACGGCACAGGCACAGGTCGCCGATACGCCCGGTGCCTCGCTGCCTACGATCACGATAACCGCCCAGCACCTGAACGAGGAACGCTCGCGCATCGACACGCAGACGGGAGCTTCGACCTACACCTTCAACGCCCAGGACATTCAATCCGAGCCCGGCGGCGACAACGTGCAGCTGAACCAGGTCATGCTGCAGGTACCGGATGCGGCGCAGGACTCCTTCGGGCAACTGCACATCCGCGGTGATCACAACGGACTGCAGTTCCGGCTGAACGGCGTCATTCTGCCCGACGGCATCAGTTTCTTCGGCCAGACGCTGCCGCCGCGCATGATCGAATCGTTAAAGGTCATCACCGGCAGCCTGCCGGCGGAGTACGGCCTGCGCAGCGCCGGCATCATCGATCTGACCACCAAGGGCGGCGCGCTGCAGCCAGGCGGGGAGGTCTCGCTGTACGGCGGCAGTCACAGCTCGATCGAGCCAAGCGTCTATTACGGCGGCAGTTCAGGCTCCAACACCTACTTCGTCACCGGCGACGTGATCCGCAACGACCTGGGAATCGAATCCCCGGACGGCCGCTCCACACCGCTGCACGACCGCACCCGGCAGCTTCACGGCTTTGGCTACTTCGAGCACATCTTTGATGACAGCAACCGACTGTCCCTGATCGCCGGCTCATCCGATGACCGCTTCGAGATCCCGAACCGCGAGGGCCTGCACGCGGCCGATGTCTTCGTCCCGCCCCTCACGGTGAACGGCCAGACAGATTTCCTCAGCCAGAACCTCGATGAGAATCAGCGCGAGATAACCGATTTTGCCGCACTCAGCCTGCAGCACTCGCGGGGCGCCTTGAGCATGCAGACTTCGCTCATCGCGCGCTACTCGAGCCTGCAGTTCTCGCCGGATCCCAACCTCGGCGACCTGTTCTTCAACGGCGTCTCGCAGCAAGCCTACAAGCGCGACGTCGCCTACGGCCTGCAGAGCGACGGCGCCTACAAGCTGAACGACGCCCACACGCTGCGGGCCGGCGTGTATGCGCAGACCGACCGCCTGACGAGCAACACCACATCGCAGGTATTGCAGACCGACCCGGCTACGGGATTGCCGGTGAACGACGTGCCCTTCGGCATCGTCGACGACAGTGTCAACAGCCAGTCGATTGAGAGCGCCTACCTGCAGGACGAGTGGCGGCTCGATGGTGTACTCACGGTGAACTACGGGCTGCGGTTCGATCACTACCGGGCGTTCTCGAGCGGCAGTCAGCTGAGCCCGCGTGTCAACATCGTCTGGCAGGCCGGCGCCGACACCACCGTGCACGCCGGCTATTCGCGCTTTTTCTCGCCGCCGCCCTTCGAACTCGTAGGCAGCACCACGGTCGCCAAGTTCGCCAACACCACCGCCGCGCCGGCGGTCGCCATTGACGATTCCGTGAGGGCCGAGCGTTCCAACTACTACGACTTCGGCATCCAGCAGCAGCTCACCAGGGCGGTCTCCGTCGGCCTTGACAGCTACTACAAACAGTCGATCCATCTGATCGACGAGGGGCAGTTCGGCGCGCCCATCATCCTCACGCCCTTCAACTACCGCTACGGGCAGGTGTACGGCGTGGAGTTCACCGGCAACTACAACGTCTCCCACTTCCAGGCGTACGGCAACCTGGCCTTCCAGCGCGCTATCGGCAAGGATTTTGAATCAAGCCAGTTCAACTTCAGCCCGGATGATCTGGCCTACGTCGCCGACCACTACATCCATCTCGACCACGAGCAGGAAATAACCGCTTCCGGCGGCGCCGCCTGGCTGTGGAAGGGGACACGCGTGAGCGGCGACCTGCTGTTCGGTTCAGGCCTGCGTTCGAGTCTGGCACTCCCCGACGGCACCAGCGTCCCCAACGGCGCACACCTGCCTTACTACCGGCAGGTGAACGCCGGCGTCAGCCACATGTTCGACCGTGACGGCATTCCGGGACTTACGGTGCGCCTGGACGTAATCAACGTCTTCGACCAGATCTACCAGATCCGCAACGGCACGGGCGTCGGCGTCGGTGCGCCGCAGTTCGGTCCGCGGCGCGGATTCTTCCTGGGGGTGTCGAAAGCCTTCGGAGGGTCCTGACACGAATTGCACCCCT
>JANWKL010000084.1 GCA_025451375.1 Steroidobacteraceae bacterium | reverse complement strand
GGGACCTTGTAACCAGCCAACGATTTGCGGCAGCAATCGACAACGTCCTTCTCCGTAAGCGCCGGGTCTTTGCGGACCACAAATAGCGCCACGACTTCCCCAGAGTGTTCATCTGGTTGGGCGACGGCCGCAGCCTCAAGGATGCCGGAACACTCGGCTGCAGCAGCTTCGACCTCGTTCGGATAGACGTTGAAGCCGGACACCAGGATCATGTCCTTCTTGCGGTCCTCGATATAGACAAGACCCCGCTCGTCCATCTTGCCCACGTCACCCGTGCGCAGCCATCCATCCGTCAACATCACTTTTGCGGTTTCATCCGGCCGGTTCCAATAGCCTTTCATCACCTGTGGCCCGCGCACGCAGATCTCGCCAGGCTGTCCCAGCGGGACGTCGTTGCCGCCGTCGTCCTTAATAGCCACTTCGGTGGAAGAGATCGGCAGGCCTATCGACCCGTTGAAGCCTTCATCCGGCGGATTTATGCACGCCGCAGGAGAGGTTTCGGTCAAGCCCCATGCCTGCGTCAAGATGCATCCGGTGGCGTCTTTCCACCTCTGAGCGACCGATGCCTGCACCGCCATCCCGCCGCCAAGCGTAATCTTCAGACTGCTGAAATCAATCTGCTTGAACCCGGGTGCGTGCAGCATGGCGTTGAACAGCGTGTTCACGCCGCTCAGGAAGTTGCAGGGGTACTTCTGCAACTCCGCGCACAGCGCCTTCTGATCGCGAGGGTTGATGATCAGGACGTTCTTCCAGCCCAGTCGCGTAAATAGCATGCAGTTACACGACAAAGCGAAGATGTGGTACAGCGGAATTGCCGTAACCAGCACGCCGGGCGTGTCGCGATAGGACTTGCCGAGCCACGCCTCGGCCTGCAGGGTGTTGGCGCTCACGTTGCCGTGGGACAGCATGGCGCCCTTGGCAACTCCGGTCGTACCGCCGGTGTACTGCAGGAACGCGAGATCGTCCGCTGTGACTTCCACCGGCGCAAGCCGCAGCTTCATGCCGGCCGCAACGGCCGACGTGAATGGGATGGCCCCGGCAATGCTCCAGCTCGGCACCTGCTTGCGCACGCGTCGCACGACGAAATTGACGATCATGGACTTGGGGAACGGCAGCAGATCCCCGGCGCCGGTGACCAGCACGCGCTTGACGTTGGTATGGGCGATGACCCGCTGCAATACGTGTGCGAAGTTCTCCAGTACCACGATCGCCGTGGCGCCCGAATCCTTGAGCTGGTGTTCGAGCTCGGGCGCGGTGTACAGCGGGTTGGTGTTTACGACGGTCAGACCGGCGCGCAGGGCGCCGAACAAAGCGATCGGATACTGCAGGGTATTCGGCAGCATGATGGCGATGCGATCGCCCTTCTTGAAGCCCGCCTGCTGCAGCCACGCGCCGAAGGCGCGTGAGCGCTCCTCGAGCTGCCGGTAGGTCAGTTCCGCCCCCATCTGCACATAGGCAACCCGGTCGGCGTGAGCCGCGCAGGCCTGCTCGATCAGCTCCTTCAGCGAGCGTAGCTGCGCCGGATCGATTTCGGCGGGTACCCCCGGCGGGTACGACTTCAGCCAGATTTTCTCCATCGGATCCCCCGGTTCTTATTTGTTCAGCAGCGGCTGCAGGTAGGGCCAGACGTTGTCGAGGATGCGCGGCTCGCCCTTCGCATTCGGATGCAGCCCGTCCTCCTGCATCAGCTCGGGGTCCAGCGCCACGCGATCAAGCAGGAACGGCACGAGCGGCAGATGATATTGGTTTGCCAGGTCAGGGAATATCCGCGCGAACTCCTCGGTGTAGCGTGGCCCAAGGTTGGGCGGCAGTCGCATACCGGCCAACAGCACCCGTGCCCCTGCGGCCTGCGACAGACGCACCATCTGCGCCAGGTTTTGCCGCGAGCCGCTCAGGGGCAGCCCGCGCAGACCGTCGTTGGCGCCGAGCTCGAGGATCACGAGCGCGGGCCGGTGGTTCTGCAGCGCCCGGGGCAGGCGTTCCAGTCCGCCGCTGCTCGTTTCGCCGCTCTCGCTGGCGTTGACGATCTGGTACCCGTACCCTTGCGTGTGAAGGCGCTGCGCGAGCAGCGCCACCCAACCCTCTTCCGGCCGGATTCCGTGGGCGGCGCTCAGGCTGTCGCCGAACACAAGGATGGTGCGGTCGGCGGCCACCGCGTTCTGGAGCGCGATGAACACCAATCCCATGCCCAGCGCCCAGGCGCCGACGACCCGCAGCAGCGTTCTCAAGGCGGAAAACCTCTGCAAGCAGGTTAGCAGCCCGGAAGGTTCGCTGACCATTGTCGACGATGTTTCACTCGACATCGCGGCCGGCGAGTCCGTGGCCGTGACCGGGCCTTCAGGCGCGGGCAAATCCACGCTGCTGGCACTGCTCGCTGGTCTCGACGTGCCGACCAGCGGGCGCGTGTTGCTGGCCGGGCAGGACCTTACCCGGCTCGACGAGGACGGACGGGCACGCCTGCGCGCGCAGCGCGTCGGCTTCGTCTTCCAGTCCTTTCACCTCATCCCCGCGCTCACGGCCCTCGAGAACGTGATGCTGCCCCTGGAGCTCGCCGGCCTCGGTGATGCGCGCCGCATCGCGGCCGAGACCATGACCGGTGTCGGACTCGGCGAACGCACAGGCCACTATCCGCGCCAGCTATCCGGCGGCGAGCAGCAGCGCGTAGCCATCGCGCGTGCTTTCGTCACGCGCCCGGCGGTGCTGTTCGCGGACGAACCCACCGGCAACCTCGACACCGCGACCGGGGCACGGGTCGGCGAGCTGCTGTTCGATCTCAACGCCCACGCGCACACCACCCTGGTACTGGTGACCCACGACCGCGAGCTCGCTGCGCGCTGTGGTCGCGTGGTCCGCATGGAGGCGGGGCGCGCCCTATGAAGGTCGTGCGGCTGGCGCTGCGCACCCTGGCGCGCGAGTGGCGTTCGGGCGAGCTGGGTGTGCTGCTGCTCGCGCTCACGGTCGCAGTGGCCGCGCTGACCGGGGTCGGCTTCCTGGTGAGCCGCATCAGCGCTGCAGTCGCGCTGCAGGCGAGCGAGGTGCTGGCTGCCGACATCCGCCTGGGCTCGCCCCAGCCGCTCGCGGCGGACTACTTCAGCGAGGCGCAGCGGCGTGGGTTGCAGAGCGCACGCACTACCAACCTGCTGTCGGTGGTGTTCAACGGCGAGGCGAGCCAGCTGACCAACGTCGCGGCGGTCACGGCCGGCTATCCGCTGCGCGGCCGCCTGCTGCTCGCCGACGAGCCGTTCGCCAAGGGGATTCCGGCGCAGGGCATCCCGCCGCCGGGGGAGGTATGGCCGGACTCGAAGCTGCTGGCGGCGCTCGGTGCCCGGGTGGGGTCGAGGCTGGCGATCGGCGCAACCAGCTTCCGGGTTGGCCGCGTGCTCATCTCGCGTCCGGACCAGGGCGGCACGTTCGCCGAGCTCGCGCCGTCACTCATCATGAACGTCGCCGACCTGCCCGCCACCAGCCTGATCCAGCCGGGCAGCCGCGTGAGCTACGCCGGCCTGTTCGCCGGCGAGCGTACCCGCATCGATGCCTTCAAGGACTGGCTCAAGGCCCACAAGCGCTCCGGCGAACGGCTGCGTGACATCACCGACGCCAGTCCGCAGGTAAAGAACGCCGTGGAGCGTGCCGGCCGCTTCCTCAGCCTGGCCAGCCTGGTGAGCGTGCTGCTGTGTGCGATCGCGGTGGCCATGGCGGCACGGCGGTACGTGCACCGTCATCTCGACACCGTCGCGCTGCTGAAGACCCTGGGAGCCAGCCGCGCCTTTACGTTGTGCCTGTCACTGCTGCAGTTGCTGGCGCTCGCGTTCATGGCTGCACTGGCAGGCGCTGCCATCGGGTTTCTGGCGCAGGAATGGCTGCTGCGCACCATCCGCGGACTGCTGACCGTGACCGAGCTGCCGCGCGCCAGTCTGACTCCGCTCGCGATCGGGTTCGTGACGGCGATCGCGGTGCTCGCCGGGTTTGCGCTGCCGCCACTGCTGCAGCTGTCGCGGGTGCCGGCGCTGCGGGTGCTGCGCCGGGACGTCGGGCCGCCCTCGACGCTGGTGCTGCTGGCCTTCGGGCCGGCCGTCGCGGTGGTGCTGCTCCTTATCTACTGGGTGGTGCGCGAGATGCGCATGTTCCTGTACTTGACCGCCGGGCTCGCTGCCTTCGTTCTGCTGCTGGCGCTGGCCGGCGGCCTGCTGGTCCACCTCGCCGGGCGGCTGCGCGGCCGCGTCGGCGTCGCCTGGCGTTTCGGGGTCGCCAATCTGAGCCGGCGCCGCGCCGAGAGCGTCGTGCAGCTGGCCGCCTTCGGCACCGGCATCATGGTGCTGCTGCTGCTCGGCATCCTGCGCGGTGATCTGAACGGGGACTGGCAGCGCACGCTGCCGCCCAACCTGCCCAACTACTTCTTTATCAACATTCCTCCCGCGGCGCGCGGGGACTTCGTGCACTTCCTCGAGGCTCAGGGAGCGCGCACCACGCGGGTGCTGCCGATGATTCGCGGACGGCTCACGCTCATCAACGGCCGCCCCGTCGAGGACCCGCGCGGCGGACGCAGCGAGGAGAGCTTCGCGACCCGCGAGCAGAACCTGACCTGGGAGTCCGAGCTCGGAGCCGATAATCGCCTGATCGCCGGGCGCTGGTGGACGGCCGCCGACGCCGGCAAGCCGCTCGTATCACTGGCGAGCGAGTTCCAGGAGGCGCTCGGCGTCGAGGTCGGCGATCAGCTCACCTTCGACATTGGCGGCGAGACCGTGCAGGCCACGGTCGCCAGCATCCGCAAGGTGAAGTGGGACACGTTTCAGCCGAACTTCTTCATCGTGTTCGCCCCGGGGGTACTCGAGAACACTGCCGGTACCTATCTGACCAGCGCCTACTTCAAGCCCGGCGCCGCCCGCTCGCTCGCGGCGCTGGCGCGGCGCTTCCCGAGCGTCTCCATCTTCGACATCGACGAGCTGCTCACCAAGGTGCGCGCCGTGCTCGACCAGGCCGCGCTTGCGGTGCAGAGCGTATTCGTGTTCACCCTCTTTGCGGGCCTCACCGTGCTGCTCGCCGCAGTGCAGGCCAGCCGCGACGAACGTCGCTACGAAAGCGCCATGCTGCGCACCCTCGGCGCCAGCCGTAGCACGGTTGTGCAGGGCGTGCTGGCCGAATTCGCCACGCTCGGCAGCCTGTCGGGACTGCTGGCCGCGGCCGGCGCATCGGTTGCGGCCTACTTTCTTACCACGCACTGGCTCGAGCTGCGCTACACGTTCGAGTTCCTGCCGTGGGTCGAAGGCGTGGTGGGCGGCGCCGCGCTGGTGTGTCTGGGCGGCTGGCTCGCAACGCGCAGCGTCATCAACCAGCCGCCTCTCAAGACGCTGCGTGCGTGACCGCAGTGCGGGCCCTTATGCACCGCGATCGTTGCGCGCAGGCCTGTCGGAACGCATCATGCTGCGCGCCTTACCTGAGGGCACATCTATGCGACTGCACCCCCTTGCGGCAGCTGCCGCGGCACTGGCCTGCGGGACGATGCTCGGCAGTGCGTCGGATCACAGCGCGGACGGGGGCTTCGTGCGCCTGACGCCGGAGCAGGTGCGCTGGCAGGACCTACCCGATGGACATGGCGCGCAGGTGGCTACCATTGCAGGCGATCCGAGGGGAACGGGTGTCTACATCCAGCGGGTGCGCTTTCCGCCCCACGTCATGGACCGGCCGCACTGGCACCCGAACGATCGGCACGTGACCGTGCTCAAGGGCATCTGGTACACGGGCACCGGCCCGACGTTCGATCCACAGCGTGCCGTGCCCATGAAACCCGGCAGCTACATGCTGCATCCAGCGAAAGCGCTGCACTGGGATGGCTCCAATAGCGATGAGGAGGTCATCGTGCAGGTGTTCGGCATCGGTCCCGCCGACACGACGCCGGCGGACCCGAAGCAGCCGTTCTGGGTGCAGCTGCAGAAATAGGCTGCGGCGCTGCGTTCGCCGCACCCAGACCCTACTTCCGTTGGCTCCAGGCGAGGTTGATCAGGCTCCCTACCCGATCCGCGCACTTGTCAGCCACCTTGCTGAAGGTGAGCACGGCGTTCTCGTATTTCCAGGCATAGGTGCCGGTCTGCTCGCCGGCCTTGGTGCAGGCCCAAGGGCCGCTGGTGTCGGTCAGCTGCAGCTCGCCCGCCTTGACGGAGTAGCTGCCCGCAACTTCCACCGCGTCGCCCTTGGTGACGTGGAATTGCCCCTTGTCATCGAAGCTCAGGGTATAGGGAGCCTTCTTGGCGGCGTATGTGCCGGCGGGGAAATCGGCCGCGAAAGCCGGCGAGATAGCGAGGGTCGAGCAGATCGCGAGCGCGCAGACGCCGCGATTTGACCTGAGTGGCTTGGGTCGTGACATGTTTGTCTCCTCTTTGTGGGTTCTGAGTGCACTTCGGCCTGTGGTGGTCTTCGGATACAACCGTATGTGCATACAAATCCCGCCATGACGCTGCACTGCAGCGTGAACGGCGAGAGCAGCGCCGCCGTGCGGGCGTCAGTCCCGGCTAGGGTTCACCGCGCTGGCGCGCCAGTCCACGGCGCCGAAGCGGGCATTTCCGAGCAGCGTGTAGGCGAGCATGAAGGTCGACACTCGCTGGTGAGAGTCGGGTTGCTGTGAGTACCGACCGTCACGGGTCGACTCGGCATAGCGGATGGTTATCGCCTGCAGATTAAACACACGAATGGTCAGGGCAACGTCGAATCTGTCGATCGTTTCGCTGCCCGTGCTTTCCGTGGCGCCCAGATGGCTGATGTAGTAATCGCGGACGGTGGTATCGAGGGCGACGCGGTCGCCGCAGATGAGTCGGGCGGCCAGCACGGCTTCGGGCGCGACGCCGTAGTGATAGTTGCGCTTCCCCTCGCCCGTCGGGCCGGCTGAGGTAACACCCGAGCCATGTATCACGCCCCCGGCCGCATAACCAAGCCCGGCCAGCGCCGTACCCTGCAGCGCCACGCTGTTTGAAAGCCACCATTGCGCGGTGGTGCCAAACGCTCCGGCGGTGTTCGATACCCGGAAAATGTTCGGTGCCACGTAGTCATAGAGGCCGTAGACACCCCAGACGCCGCGATAGGCTGGTCCGATGTCGTAGTCGGTGCCATAAAGCAGCCCGCGACTGAACACCGATTCCACCGCATTGGTGCTGTCCAGAGCGAGCTCAAAATTGAAGTAATCAAATGGCCGCTCATATGAATAGTCCGGTTTGCCCGGCAGCCCGTATCCGACCGTAAAGCTCGCGCTGCCGGCGCCACGTTTGAAGCTTTGCGTCGGTGTCGGCCCGGTCGCGACCGGATTCAGCGTGACATTCGAGGCGAAGTGCGAGCTTAGATTTGCCCCGAGATCCACGCGCGTGAAGACGGCAGGATCATAGCTGCGAAATACCGGGGCGAATCGCTGGCCG
>JANWKL010000083.1 GCA_025451375.1 Steroidobacteraceae bacterium | reverse complement strand
CTGGCGGGGCGCCGCGGCAAATCACCTCACTGAGAGCACGCTGCGGGCGCGTGCGTTCGATGCCGCGACTTCAGTAGTGCGGCGGGCGTTCGTCCTGCGGGGTGCGGGCGGCCTCGCCCGACTCGGCAGCACGCAGACGCTCGGAGATCTCCTGGAGTCTTGCCGCCAGCACCTGAATTTCCCGCTGCTGCCTGAAAACCACGTCGCTCAGGTCGGTGTTGGCGCGTTCCAGGAACGCGATCTTTGTTTGAATTTCTTGCAGTGAGTTTTCCACCGGAATCCCGTGGTTTGCGGCGTTCACCGACGCTCACCGGCAGGATCTCAACCGACTGAACCGCCGGGGCTACCCTTCTGCGATGGCCAGTCCGAGAATGCCAGGTAGTAGATGAATATGAGGTTCACCAGCGGAACCACGACCAACAGGCTGAGCCAGGGTGAGAAGCCGACTCGCTTGCAGAGGCGCCAAAACGGCACGACCGCAATTGCCGCGACCAATGGCCACGCAAGTCCGAACCCATGATGCTGATAGAACATGACGGTTCTCCCGCAAGTGCTGCATCGATAGTGTGCCAACTCGCGGCGGCGGGCAACCGGTGCGGAAGATCCCGTTCAGTGCGAGAATCATCCCGGACAGATGCGTCACATACTCATCCCGGCGTTGATTGCTGCCGTTTGGCTGGCCCTGCTGCCGCCGTTTTTTACCCACGGCGCGTGCACTGCCGAATTCGAAGCCGCAAACGCCGAGCTCGCACGGGTGCGTCCCGAGTTGGGCACACTCGAGAGCGCGGAGGCGTACCTGCGGTTCCACGCCATCCCGCACCAGATCCTGACGGCCGAGCGCTGTGAGTCCGCACCACCGCGAGAAGTTGAGAGTTGCCCCGGCGGACCGACTCTGCTCGCTGCCATTCCCGTGAAGGACAGGATTTGCAGCATCTATCGGGATGACCGGGTGCGCGTCCAGCTCGGTTTCAACAGCCATCTGCAGCTGGTGAGGTTGCAGACGGACATGAAGCCGTACCGGGTGCTCAAGTCAGAGACGCTCGGCTTCGAGCTGGTCTGGGGAAAATAGCGGCGGGATTCCTTGCCCGGCAACGAGGCGCAGTTCACACTCAGCGTATGCGGCTAACTCTCGTGTCCGTTGGAATCGTGTTCGCGCTGATGGCGCTTGGCGCCGGCGCAGGTCCGGCGCACGGCGGCACACCCGTTGCGGCGCCAACTTCTGATGACGGGCAATGGCAGATGCCCGCGCGCGACTACGCGGCCAGCCGCTACAGCGGTCTTGCGGACATCAACTCCCGTAACGCGACCGGGCTGCATCCGGTGTGGACGTTCTCCACCGGCGTGCTTGCCGGGCACGAAGGCCAGCCCCTCGTGGTGGGCGACACCATGTACGTGGTCACGCCCTGGCCGAACGTGTTGTATGCGTTCGATCTCACGAAAGAAGGCTACCCGCTGCGCTGGAAATACCGTCCCGACGTGAGTTCGAATGCGATCGGCGTTTCCTGTTGCGACACCGTCAACCGCGGCGCGTTCTATGCGGATGGCCGGATCATTTACAACCTGCTGGACGGCCATACGGTTGCCGTCGACGCAAAAACCGGACGCGAGCTGTGGAAGACGCAGATTGCCGATCTCGGCAGCGGCGAGACCGTGACCATGGCGCCGCTGGTGGTCAAGGATCGGGTCATCGTCGGCGCCTCGGGAGGCGAGTTCGGGATCTACGGCTGGACCAAGGGGCTGGATCTTAAGACCGGTGCGGTGGTCTGGACGGCCCGCAATATCGGCCCCGATGCGGACATGCTGGTAAGCCCCACGGGCTTCAGGCCGCCGTACGACAGTGGCAGCGATATCGGTGCGCGCGGCTGGCCAGATGACGCGTGGCGCACGGGCGGTGCGCCGGTGTGGGGATGGATTTCCTACGACCCCGACCTCGGACTCATTTACTACGGCACTGGCAATGCCGCGCCTTACAACGCCGAGCAGCGCCCCGGTGACAACAAGTGGACGGCAAGTGTGCTGGCACGCCGCCCGGAGGACGGTACGCTGGTGTGGGCGTATCAGTTCACCCCTCACGACAACTGGGACTTCGACGCCACCGGAGCCATGGTGCTGGCCGATCTCGTCGTGAGCGGCAAGCCGACCAAGGCACTGGTGCATTTCGACAAGAACGGCTTCGCCTACACACTCGATCGCGCGACGGGACGGTTGCTGGTCGCCGAGCCTTTTGTGGCGGTTAACTGGGCGAAGTCGATCGATCTTAAGACCGGGCGGCCGGTGATCGATCCTGGCAAGCAGACGGGGCTGTCGCACGGCACGGTGAAAGGTATCTGTCCGAGCCTCGAGGGCGGTGTCAGTCCGTCCTCGCCGCCGGCATATTCGCCGCGCACCCATCTCTTTTATACGTCTACCAACAACCTGTGCATGGACTACAGCGCCACTCACACGACCTACCTGAAGGGCACGCCGTTCATGGGCATCAACAGCCCGTACGTCGCAGGCCCAGGCGGGTATCTCGGCTCCTTCATGGCGTGGGATGCGGCCACGGGGAAGAAGGTATGGGAGAACAAGGAAGAGTTTCCCAACTGGAGCGGTGCGCTGGTGACCGCGGGCGATGTCGCCTTCTACGGCACGCTCGATGGCTGGTTCAAGTCCATCGATGCGCGCACCGGCAAGGTGCTGTCCCGGTTCAAGGTGGGTTCAGGCGTCGTGGGCAATCCGATCACGTTCCGCGCTCCGGATGGCAAGCAGTACGTGGCCGTTTACGCCGGCATCGGCGGCGACTGGCTGCTGCTCGCAGGGGACGTGCGTTCGGATGACCCGACTGATCTGCGCGCGCCGGCCGACTACGTCAAGGACATCGCCCGCCACACCAGCGGCGGCGGCATGATCTGGATTTTCGGTTTATGAACGCGCGCACACCAGTTGGACTATTGCTCGCCGTGCTGGCGCTCAGCGCCTGCCAGCAACGCGCCCTGCTGCCGGCTTCGAATGCCGCGCCGCTGCTGCCACCTGCGGTCGCCTACGAGGCCCACGAGGCCGCCGGTGGCCGGGTGCCACCCGGCGGAACATTGCGTAATCCTCACCAGGGCGACCCGGCGGTGGCAGCGAACGGTGCACTCCTTTTCACCACCATGAACTGCGATGGCTGTCATGGCCCGGACGCTTCAGGTTCGGTGGGCCCGAATCTCGCCGTGCGCCGTTGGCGTTACGGGGGCGCGGACGCTGAGGTGTACATGTCGATCTTTTACGGGCGTCCCAAAGGCATGCCCGCATTCGGCGGGGCGCTCGGCGAGGAGGGTGTCTGGACCCTGGTCACCTACATACGCTCACTCCCCAAGGTCGACAACCTGGCTACGGAGTCGTGGGAGAAGCCGTAACGCGCGGCCGCCTTCAGCTGCAGAACTCGACCCGGCCTCCCAGCAGGTGGTACATCGAGCCGACGATTTTCAGCTTGCCGTCCTTTTCCAGAGCAGCCAGCACCGGGCTGCGCCGGCGGATCTCTGCGATGGTGAGGCGCACGCGATATTTCCGGCGATGCGTGCATTGAAGGTCTCATGGCGGCCGCATGGGCGACCGCCGGCGCCCCCAGGGGAGCGCCGATCGCGCCCAGGGCGGCGATACCGGTCGCAGATTTCAACAGCGCCCGGCGACTGACGCAGTGCATGGGGCAACGTGCCGGGTCCGGCTGAAGTGCCGCCCGGGTATATACTCACCCCGACAGCCGGCGCACGCGCCGCACACGAAGGGACGCCGGGATGAGCTGGTGGGGTTGGATGATCGCGGGCGCGGTTCTTCTCGGGGCTGAACTCACCTTCGTCAACGCGCAGTTCTACCTGGTGTTCATCGGCAGCGCCGCCATCATCACCGGGGTCGTTACCGCGCTCACGGCCGGGCTGGCGGCCTGGGCGCAGTGGGCGACGTTCGCGGTATTGGCGCTGGCGTCGATGCTGACGTTTCGCAGCCGCCTTTACCGCCGGTTGCACAGCGGCGCGCCGCCCGTCGACACCGGCCCCGCCGGCGCCGTGATCACGCTGCCGGCGGCCCTTGCGCCCGGGGAGAGCTGCCAGGCGGAGCATGGCGGCAGCTTCTGGACGGTGCGCAACATCGGCAACCGGCCGTTGCCGGCGGCTGGCCGCGCACGCGTGGCACGCGTTGACGGTCTGACGCTCCTGGTCGAACCCGAGAGCTGAATCTCGTCAATCTGCAGGAACCTGCCGCATGTACACCTCGTACGTTTTTATCGCTCTCGCGCTCATCGTCGTGATCGTGGTGGCGCGCACCGCCACGGTCGTCCCGCAGCAGAGTGCATTCGTCGTTGAGAACCTCGGCAAGTACAGCCGTACGCTGCAGGCGGGGTTTCATGTCCTGATTCCGTTCGTGGAGCGTGTCGCCTACCGGCACAGCCTGAAGGAACAGGCACTCGATGTCGCCGAGCAGATCTGCATTACGCGCGACAACGTGCAGGTGGGAGTGGACGCGGTGCTGTACATGCAGGTGCTGGACCCGCATCTCGCCTCCTACGGCATCACCAATTACAACTTCGCCATCTCCCAGCTCGCGCAGACCACGTTGCGCAGCGAGATCGGCAAGATCGAGCTCGACCGGACCTTTGAGGCGCGCGGCACCATCAATGCCAACGTGGTCGCCGAGCTCGACAAAGCCTCGGCCGCCTGGGGCGTGAAGGTGCTGCGCTACGAAATCAAGAACATCACGCCGCCGAAGGATGTGCTGACCGCCATGGAGAAGCAGATGCGCGCCGAGCGCGAGAAGCGCGCCGTGGTGCTGGCGTCAGAGGGTGAACGCGACGCCAAGATCAATCAGGCCGAGGGCGACAAGCAGCGCGTCATCAAGGCGTCCGAGGCCAACAAGCAGCAGCAGATCAACGAGGCTGACGGCCAGGCCGCGGCTATCCTGGCGGTCGCGACCGCTACAGCGGAAGGTCTGCGCCAGGTCGGTGGCGCCCTGAGTGAGCGCGGCGGTATCGAAGCGATGCAACTGCGAATTGGCGAGGAGTACGTGCGGCAGTTCGGCAAACTGGCGAAGGAGAGCACGACGCTGGTCGTGCCCGGCAATCTAAGCGACCTCGCCTCGGTCGTCAGCATGGCGACGAGCATCATCCGCAGGGGTTCGCCGGTGCCGCCGGTCCCATCCCCGCAGGCCTAGCCCGGCGCACCAGCCTGGTGGGTTGTTGGACTTTCAGCGGCGTGAACGCTTCACACCGGCGAGCTTGCTGTGGGTGCGTGCCGCTTCCTCGTCCGTCAGTTGCACTTGTCCGGCGCTGGATTTCCTGACCAGGGCTACGAATTGGTCGGGGCTCAATGCCGGGCTGAAGTAAAAGCCCTGGTACTGATCGCAGCCCAATCTTGCGAGCAGGGCAAGCTGCTCGGGTGTCTCGACGCCCTCGGCGATGACCTTCAGATGCAGGCTGTGTGCCAGCGAGATGATTGCGCCCACGATGGACTCGTCCTCGGGGCGCCGGGTCATTTCCTCGACAAAACACCGATCGATTTTCAGCTTGTCGATCGGGAAACGGCGCAGGTAACTCATACTCGAGTAACCGGTGCCGAAGTCATCGACCGACACCAGCACTCCCATACTGCTGATCGCCTCGAGGATGACAATCGATTCCTCGGCGTCACTCATCACCGCGCTTTCGGTCAGCTCCACCTCGAGCAGCTGCGGGTCGAGGTCAACCGCTTCCAGCGCCCGGCGGATCTGATCGACGAGATTGGCGAGTCGGAACTGTGAGGGCGCGAGGTTTACCGCCACTCGCAGGTGGGGCAGACCCGCGCGCTGCCAGCCCTTGGCCTGACGGCAGGCTTCAAACAACACCCATTCACCGATGTCATCAAGCAGCCCGCAATCATCGGCGATGCCGATGAAGGCGCTCGGTGCGAGCAGACCGCGCTGCGGATGCCGCCAGCGGATGAGGGCCTCGGCGCTGTTGATACGACCCGTCGAAGTGTCGACTTTCGGCTGGTACTGCAGTTCGAACTGGCCGGCATGCAGTGCTTCGTGCAGTTCGCTTTCGAGCTTGACGCTTTCCTGCGTCACCGTACTCATGCCCTCGGCATAGCACTGCACGTTGTTGCGGCCGCGTTCCTTGGCGCAGTACATGGCGGCGTCGGCGCGCGCGAGCAGCGTGTCGACGCTCAGGGCATCGCGCGGGTAGAAGGCAATGCCGATGCTCGGTGAGATGTGGACGTCGATGCCGAGGAGCCGCATCGAGGGTTCCATCAGCTCGATGGCGCGCGTGCCGACCGCGACGGCCTCTGCCTGGGTCACCGGTCCCCCGAGCAGCAGCACGAACTCGTCCCCGCCGAGGCGGGCGGTGGTGTCCACACCGCGCACGGCGCGCTTCAGCCGCTCCGCCACCTCGCGCAGCAGGTCATCGCCCGCCCGGTGTCCAAGGGAGTCGTTGATAACTTTGAAGCGGTCGAGGTCAATGACCACCACCGCGAATTCGTGCGCCTGCCGGTCCGCCTGGGCGATGGCCTGGGTAATGCGGTCATCCAGGAGCAGGCGGTTCGGCAAGCCGGTGAGAGCGTCGTGTGATGCCAGGTGCCGCAGCTGCCGATTGGCCGCCTCCAGTCCCTTGGTGCGATCGGTAACGACCAGCTCAAGACTTTCCACATGGCGTTTGAGGGCACGCTCATTCTGCCACTTGCGGCTGAGCGCGCTCGCGCACTGCAGAATCTCGATCGGCTCGAATGGCTTCTTGACGACGATGAGCTTGTCGGAATGCCCGAGCCGGGCGAGGAGCTCCAGCCAGTCGTAGTCGGCGTACGCGGAGCACACGACCACCTGGATTCCCGGGTCGAGCGCCCACAGGTGTTCAATGGTCTCAAGTCCGTCCCATCCCGGCGGCATGCGCATGTCGACAAAGGCGACCGAGTACGGGCGACCCTCGGTCAGGGCGACTCTGGCGCATTCCACGCCATCCCGCCCCTGCATTGCCGAATCAACATCAAAGCTCGGGCGGCTGCTGAGGGCTTGCTGCTCGCCAAAGAGCGCCGCCTCGGCCGCCGACATCTCGCCTTTTTCCGGGCCGACGAGGATCTTCCGGTAGTCCTCGTGGATGGCCGCATTGTCATCGATCACGAGGATGCGATGCGTAAGCAGGTCAGATTCACTCGGCATGGACAACTTCCGGCGGGGTAAGCGGCAGCGTCAGGGTGAAAGTGGCGCCTTTGCCGGGACCGGCGCTCATCGCCAGCAGTGAACCTCCGAGTTCCCTGGCCGCGAGCGCCGCGCTGTGCAGACCGAAGCCGTGACCATCGGGGCGGGTCGTGAAGCCGTGGTTGAATATCCGGTCGAGGTTTTCTTTCGGGATGCCGACGCCGGTATCAATGACGCAGATCTGCACCGAACCAATTGCCGCGCGCGTGCGCACGGTCACGCGCCTGGGGCCGCCGGCCGCTTCAGCGCAGGCGTACTTGGCGTTGCGGATCACGTTGACCAGCACCTGCAGCACCCGGTGCTTGTCGACCTGCACCAGCGGCAGGTCGGCGAAGTCACGGACGATCGTGACTCCATGGCGGCTGAACGCGCCCTCATTCATGCGCAGGCTGTCCTCGACCAGCGTGCGAATGTCCAGCGTGTCGGTGATGCCGCCGCGCCGGGCATAACCTTGCTGCATGGCGACGATTTCTTTGATGTGCTCGATGTTGCCGCGCACTGCTGCGAGCTCGGTGACTGCGGCATCGCGCTCGGCAAGCAGCTCGCGGGAGAGTTCCTGCACGTAGACGGGTAAGTGCCGGCCTTGGGCGCCTGCGAAAAACGCGCCGAGGTCGCCTGCGTGCTGGCCCAGAAGATCGGCAACCCGTGTCAGCCCGACGCACTTGGATTTACGGATGCGCTCGGAGACCACGCTGGCCGAGACGTTGACGCTGTTGAGTACATTGCCAACGTTGTGCAGCACATTGGTCGCCACTTCCGCCATACCCGCCTGGCGTGACGCGACCAGCAGCTGCTTGTGAACGCGCTCGAGTTCATCTTCGGCAAGACGCCGCTGGGTGATGTCCTCGACCACCGCCAGCGCCCCCAGGGGCTGGCCGCCCGAACCGACCAGGCGCTGAGCGCTCGCGAGGGCGGTGCGGCGTTCGCCATCGGGGCGCACGACAATGAACTCGGCGTTGCTGACCCTGTCCCCGCGCAGGGCCCGTGCGAGCGGCCGCTCCTCGCGCGCCGCCAGCGTCGTGCCGTCCGCCAGATAGACACCGGAGGTGAGCGGGTAGGGATTGCGGGGCACTGTCTTGGCGGTATCCGCGGGAATCCCGAACAGCAGTGCGGCCGCCGGGTTGTAATGTGTCACCTGGCCCCTGACGTCGCAGGCGACCAGGGCGAGCGGCAGCTCCGCGATGACGGTGGCCAGCAGGGTCTGCTGTTGCAGCAGCGCGGCCCCCAGCTCTTTGCGCGCGGAGATATCGCGCAGAAACTCAACCGAGCACTCAGCCTCCGGGCCGCCGCCACTGACCAGCGAGGTGGTCGCGCGGACCCACATCGGGGTGCCGTCCTTACGCAGGTAGCGCTTTTCAACATCCAGGTGAGCGATCTCGCCGCTCCACAGCCGTGCGAATCCCGACTTGGTGGCCTCGAGATCTGCGCCGTGGGTGAGGCTCGTGATGGATTCGCGCTTGAGTTCCTCGACCGTGAAGCCGAGCAGGGTGCAGAAAGCGCGATTGCCGTGTCTGAAGCTGCCATCAGGGTTGGCAAAGCCGATACCAACCGGCGCGTGCTCCACCGTGTTACGGAACAGCGTCTCGACCGGCCGCAGCTCGCCCGTCATGCGAAAAAGGCCGGTGACCTCCGGGTCGTCACCCTCGAGGTTTGCGGCGCTTGCTCGCTTCATCCGGCGGCTCCGTCGCCCGGCAGGGCGAAAATCGGGTTGACAAAACGGGTCCGAATTGCAACACGGGGGTGCGTCCCTGCACAGCGAACTATGTCGCATGTACGCGGGACTTCTGCGGCAAGGCAGGGATCGTGAGGGAAGGCGTCTGGCGTCAGTGGCCGCGAGTGTGAGGCGGTTCTCGTTTCACCACCACGATCGGCGGTTCTAAGCTTCGATGCTGAGGATCCGGGCCTCGACGCCCTGGAAGGGCACGCTGTCGCCGGCCTCCTTGCCGAGCAGGGACTGCGCAAGTGGCGCCATATAGCTCAGGAGCCCCTGCGCTGCATCCGCCTCGTCTTCCCCCACCAGGCGAAAAGCCTGGCGCGCGCCGTTTCCCAGCTGCAGGGTGACCCGCATGCCAAAGCGCACGCGTTCGGTCACGGTCGCCGGCTCGACCCTGCGGGCGCTCGCCCGCCGTGCGCTCCAGTAACGCAGATCCCGTTCTACCCGCGCGCGCAGTGCGGCATCGTTGGCAGCTCGCGCCGCCTGCCGCTCGGTTTCCAGCTCACGCACGCGCGTGTCGATTGCTGCCAGTCCTCGCGCCGTGACGAAGTTAGGATGCGGACTCACGGCCCGTTCCGGCAGAGCCGCCGGGTCCTCGTCCGATTCGCGCACGAACGCCCGGCTCATGGCGCCGTGCTTCCGGTGACAACGCAAATCCTGCCGTTCATACTCATTGAAGAGAGGCTCACGATGAGATGGTATATGAAAGGAATTGTGCGCACTGCGCCCGGGTCCGGAGTCCTGGGTGTGCGTGCACCGTGAACGGTGTCGCGAGCGCATTCCTCCTGACTTTCGCGGGGCTGTTCCCGATCGTCAATCCCCTCGAGGCCGCGCCGTTCTTCCTCGGACTCACCGCAAATCTGTCTGGCGCCGAGCGACGCGTGCTGGCTCGCAAGGCCGCCGTCAATGGCTTCCTGTTGTTGCTCGGCTCCATGGTTCTGGGTCCGTGGCTCCTGGAATTTTTTGGCATTGAGCTGCCGGTGGTGCGCATCGCCGGCGGACTCGTCGTGGCGGCCCTGGGCTGGAAGCTGCTGACACAGGAACAGTGGTCGGATCATGCCGGTGCGGGCTTGCAGGGCAGTCCGGCCAGAAAAGTCGGCAGTTTCTACCCGCTCACCATGCCCCTCACGGTGGGGCCGGGTTCGATGTCGGTCGCCATTACCATCGGCAGTCGCAAGCCTGCCGGCATGCCGCGCATTGCGGACCTGGCGGAGCATGCGAGCGGCGCGGTGCTGGGTCTGGTCGGCATTGCAGTCACAATTTATCTGGCTTATCGCTTCGCGGGCAAGATCGGGCGGCTGCTCGGTGAGACGGGACTCGAAGTGATGGTGCGGCTGTCGGCATTCATTCTCATGTGCATCGGGATCGAGATCATCTGGAACGGTTATAGCACGCTGATCGGCGTGCACTGAGGACGTCATGCTTTTGGGTCGGCCATCAGGACTACCGGGCGCACTGCTGCTTGCCGTCATCTCGTGCAGCGCCGCGCATGCCGCGGATTACACGCGGCCGAAGGTTCGCGCGATCACCGCATTCGTGCACCTCGATCGTGCCACCTACCCCCGACAGGTGAACGAGGCGCTGGCGGTGTTGCGCGCGGCGAAAGGCGAGTTCGAAAGCCAAGGCTACGAGGTTCAAACCCTGCGCATCGTGACCCAGCCGCTCCGGGAACTGGTGAGCGGGCAATCTGAAGCGCGGGCGCTCGCATTCCTCAAGGACCTTGACGACCTGTCGGTGAAGGAGAAGTTCCTGCCCAACGTAGGGCCGGCGATGATGGCGGACGACGACGACCCGCGCATCATGGCGCTGCTGGGCAAGGTGCTTGCCACACTCCCCAACATCGAGTCGAGCGCGATCATTGCCGGCGACGACGGGATTCACTGGAGCGTGATCCGCGAGAGTGCGGTGCTGGTGCGTTACGTGGCTGATCACAGCCCGCACAGCCAGGGCACTTTCAACTTCACCGCGACTGCGATGCTCAAGCCCTACGGCCCGTTCTACCCGGGTGCGTATCACACCGGTGCGGGCGGGCAGTTCTCAATCGGCTTCGAGGGCGCCAACGTCGTGCGCGAGGTATTCGCGCGCACGCATGGCGATTTCTCAGGCTCGGTCACAGAGCTCACCCGCCAGCTCACGGTGCATGCAAAGGTAGCGGAGGCGATCGGCCTGAAGGTGGCGGCCGATACGCACTGGAGTTTCATGGGAGTCGATCCCACGCCCGCGCCGCTCGCGGACGTTTCCATCGGGTCAGCGATCGAGACCTATACCGGGTCACGGTTTGGCTCCAGCGGCACCATGACGGCGGCGCTGATCATCACCACCGCGGTGAAGGCCGTGCCGGTTAAGCAGGTGGGGTACTCGGGCCTCATGGTGCCGGTGATGGAGGACAAGGTGCTGGCCCAGCGCTGGGCGGAAGGCACTTTCAACACCGATGCGCTGCTCGCGTACTCCGCGGTATGCGGCACGGGTCTTGATACCGTGCCGTATCCTGGAGACATCGGTGTCGAGCAGCTGGCCCGTATCTTCGGTGACGTGGCCTCCCTGGCCTGGAAGTGGCACAAGCCGCTGTCGGCGCGAGTGCAGCCGGTAGCGGGCAGGAAGGCAGGCGAGCAGACTGACTTCCACGACCAGTACCTCTTCAACACGACCCTGCACGCGCTGCCGTAGCGATCGCGGCGTGAAGCGCTGTCCACTACTGATCTGCGTACTGGCCCTCGTCGCGTGCGCGTCGAGGGCACCGCCACCCGAACATGTCACTGACGCTTCGCAGTTTTTCCATATCACCCCGGTGCGACCGGTTGCGGATCTGCTGCCACTCGCGCTGGCGGCGACGCCACCGGTTGAGCAGGGCGAGTTCCGGCCGGCGGATCTTGTCGAACTCACGAGTCTTGATCCGAGCATCAGACTCGATATCCGCTACGCGACGACGGGTAATTTTCTCGGTACCCCGCTCTACAGTCAGGCGCGGGCCTTCATGCAACGCCCTGCGGCGCAAGCCGTGGTGCGTGTGCAGCATGCGCTGGCAGGTGAGGGCTACGGCCTGCTGGTGCACGATGCGTATCGACCCTGGTATGTAACGAAAATATTCTGGGACGCGACGCCGGCGGATAAACACGAGTTCGTCGCGGATCCCGCCGAGGGCTCACGCCACAATCGCGGCTGCGCGGTGGATCTGACGCTGTACGATCTGAAGACCGGGCGTGCCGTGGAGATGCCCAGTCTGTATGACGAGATGTCTGCGCGCGCCTATCCGACCTATACCGGGGGCACCGCGGAACAACGCCGTTTGCGCGACTTGTTGCGCCGGCACATGGAAGCAGAGGGGTTCACGGTCTACGAATTCGAGTGGTGGCATTTTGACTACCGCGACTGGAAGTCGTATGCGATCCAGAATGTGCGCTTCGAATCCATCCGCTGAAGGGATTGCCTCGTGCGTCTGAGACCCACGCGTCGATACTTCCTCCAGCTGGGGGCCTCGGGCCTGAGCGCGGCGCTTGTCGCACCCGCGCTTCCAGGCAGGTCTTTGGCGAGATGCGTCAGGTGGATCCGGTGTTCGCGAGTACCCACGACCGCGCGACCGTGGCGGCGCTCCTGGGGATCAAGGCGTCGGATGTCAGTGACGAGGGTCTTATCCAGACCGTGTCGACCGGGCGGAAGGGGAATTTACCCTTTGAGTCTGGCGTCGCCTCTTACTGCGAGCGCCGCCACTCCACGGTCACGCAATAGGTTTGCTTATTCGCCACGCAGACTAATTCCGGTCCTCCGCCGCTGACAATCGAGTCGGCGAGGCGGTAGAAACTCCATTGGGGATTCTGCTCCGCGGGGCAATTGTCCTTCTCTGGAAAGCTTGTTTCAGTCTGACTGACACAAAAGCGCGGTGGTCCAAGCGCATCGGCCAGGTGGCTGCGGCCAATTCCATTCAGCGACGAAACGTCCATCTGGACACAAGGGGACACGAACGCCTTGTTCTTCTCGCCGCGGATGGGAACTTCAACAAGGCACTGACGAAGGGTTTGAAGTAACTCCTTCTTGGAAGCGTCGTTGCGATAGTTCTTGCCCGAGGTACTGCAGGCAACCAGAAGCGCAGCTACCGCGAGCGAGGCTGCACACAGCAGGTGTGGATAACGAGAGATCATCGGAGTGATAATGCCATTACTCGTGGCCAGAACGAAATCTCCCAGCCGCCGCTATAACGGTGATTTCGCGCTGCCATTGGCTGCCTGGATCGTGCCTCGCAACCAGGTGCCGCCGAGCGCCAGCAGCCACCACAAGAGGTGAAACAGCAACCAGACGGCAACGGCAAACAGCAGCGCGAACAGTATCCCTTCGATGGAGAGCCCGAATGTTGGCACCCAGTCAGCGGCGGTGGCGCGCATGAGGCCAGCGTCCGCGTGCAGCATCAGGTACGCAGCCTGATGAAATAGGCTGCTGTGCAAGGCATCGACAGCGCCTTGCAGTCGCTGCACGGTGACGATGAGAGACTGGATGACACTGCCTTCCACGTGAAAGGTCGCATCACTACTGTGCAGATGATATTGGATCAGCTGGTCGAGATCGCCGTGATAGAACTGGTCGGCGATTTTCTGCCAAGGCTCGAGATCGAGTCGGGCTTGATCGAGTCGCCCGCCCAAGCGCTGGCGATATTGGGCGATGAAGCCGGGCGCCAGGCCCCCGGCCACGACAGCGCCCGCCAGGAAGAGACGATCCAACAATCCGCGCAGAAACAACATTGTGGGCTGCCTCGGGCGTGCCTGTTCGCTCACCAGCTTGCGCTCCCGGCGTCTCGAACGCCAAGTGAAGAGCTGGGGGGGTAGCAGGAATTCTGAATATCACCGGCGAACCCGCGATAACCAGACGTCTCAGCCGGTCTCCCTATCATTGGCAATGCGGTGCAAAGGCTTCCGATGACGCGGATGTTTCGACGAGTTCTCGCCGCTGCGGCAATGGTCTGCGCCGTAGCGGTCACGCCGGCGCAGTCGCAATCGCAGGTGCAGCCGCGTCCGGTGGTAGTCGAACTCTTTACGTCCCAAGGTTGTAGCTCGTGCCCCCCGGCAGACGCCTACCTCGGAACGCTGACTACCCGTTCGGACGTACTGGCCCTGGGATTTCACGTCGGTTACTGGGATGACCTCGGCTGGCGCGATCGTTTTGCGTTGCCGCAGTCCCTGGAGCGGCAAACCGTCTACGCCCGAAATCTGCACCGATCGTCGGTCTACACGCCGCAGTTGGTGGTTGACGGACGGGAGGATGATTTCCATTCGGACGGCAAGCTCGTCAATCGGGCTCTCGGCGAGCATCGGGGCGGAGT
>JANWKL010000082.1 GCA_025451375.1 Steroidobacteraceae bacterium | reverse complement strand
CGCGCCGGCTTCAAACCCTGCTGGAAACGCTTTAGGCGCTGACGAATACCCGCCGGCCGTCCTGGGTCAGCTCCATCATGGGAGCAACGTACAGATCACTCAGCGTCGTAGCCGTGAGTGTTGTGCTCGTCGGGCCTGCCGTCCAGCGTCCATCTCCATGCAAGAGGAGAACCCGATCGGCAAAGCGCGCGGCCAGCGTCGGATCATGCAGGGTCGTGACCACCGTGTGGCCGGAGTCGGCGAGCGTGCGGAAAAGCCGCAGCACTGCGAGCTGGTGATGGGGGTCGAGATGATTGGTCGGCTCATCGAGCAGGAAAATGTCCGGCTGCTGCGCGAGGAGCGCGGCTACCGCCACGCGGCGCTGCTCACCACCGGAGAGGGTATCGGTCCGGCGTTGAGCAAAGTCGCTCATATCTACCGCCGCCAGCGCTGCACGCGCGATCTCTTCATCCGCCGCGGTCTCCCATTGCCATAGCGCCAGGTGCGGATGGCGGCCGATCAACACCGTCTCCATGGCGGTGGTGACGAACGCGTCCTCCAGGTCCTGCGGCAGAAGTCCGAGGCGCAATGCTACGGCGCGGCGTTTCAGTGAGTTCAGCGCCGCGCCACCGAGCGACACGCCGCCAGCGGCGCACGGGCGCAGGCCGGCGAGAGTGTGAAGGGTGAGGGTTTTTCCCGAGCCGTTGCGTCCGAGAATGGCAAGCACTTCGCCCGGCACAAACCCCAAGGACAACTCGCGCACGAGTTCGCGCGTGCCAGCGCGCACACTCAGGCTCTCGGCGGCGAGGTTCAATGGCGCGTCCAGCGGATCTCACCGGCGGTGGCGGGACCCACGACGACAGTGCGCAGGCTCGAGGGCATCTCAGCTTCCTGCGCCGACACTGCGCGGCGCCCCGCCATGATTTCCGCATTTTCCTGCGGATAGAGGGGTGTGCGATCCGGGTCGGCGAAGCCTGTGGGATACAACGGCATGTCGGTCGCGAGGTCGTACTTGTCGGTGGCGCCGACGGTGTGCAGCAGCTCGTGAGCGATCACGATGTTGTTGCGGCCGGCCATGGTGCTGTCCGCAAATGCGTGCACGATGCCGGCGAGACCCTTCTGCAGGCCGTGCGAGTCGGGCACACGCGCAAGCGTCGCCGGGTCGTGGTACAGCACGAACATGCGGATCCGGGGCGGAGCCCGTCCCGGCACGCGGCTGGCACCTGCCGCGAACCAACGCAGCTTCAGGCTCCACCACGCGATCCCTACGAGACCCGCGCCAGGTTCCAGCGCCGGCGGTAGCTGCGAGCCTTCAGGGTAGAGCTCGATGTGCACCGGCTCATCCACCTTCACGCCGTAGCGGTGGGCTTCGCGCGCGAAGAATTCCTCGATGCCCGCAAAATCCTTCACCGACAGCCCCTCAATGTAGTGCTGCGCCTGTGGCGTGCCGTCAGCATTCAACGGGAAGACGCCGACCCACAGGGTGTCCTGCCAGCTCTGGGTCGATACGCGATCGAGCCACGCCTGGGTTGCCACGGCCGCTAGCGCCACGAGCAGAAATCCGATGCGAATGGTTTTCCACACGGGGCGGAGCGCTCAGCGTTAAGGCTGCAAGCGCGTGACCGACCAGGGGCTGGCATTGAAGGTGCCCCCACTCGGCCCGAGCGTGCGCGTCCAGCGGGCGCGATCGTGAATACGCGCGGCGCCTTCCGACCACAGCTCAACTGCATCCGCCCACAGCCGGTAGCCGCCCCAGTGTGGGGGGCGGGGGATGTTGATCTTGAGGTTCTCATCGACGCCCGCGGTCCCTGGAATCGGAGCGCCGAGCCGGCGCGCTTCCTCGGCCACGGCGGCCTCGAGTGCGGCGCGTGATGCCACCGGCTCGCTTTGGGCGCTCGCCCGGGCGCCCAAGCGCTTGTCCCACGATCGCGACGCGAAGTACGCATCGCTGTCGGCCGCCGGTGCGAGGGTGACCAGGCCCTCGATGCGCACCTGCCGGTGCAGCGCATCCCAGTGCATGACCGCCGCGGCACGCGGGTTGCCTTGCAGCTGCCGCCCCTTGCTGGACAGGTAGTTTGTGTAGAACACGATGTAGCCGGGCTGCGGCACGATGTCCTTGCACAGCACCACGCGCGCCGACGGCCTGCCATCCGGCGTGCTCGTCGCCAGCACCATGGAGTTGGCGTTGGGCTGGCGGCGCGCCGCCCAGGCGTCGGCGAGCCACTTGCTGACGACGGTCAGAGGCTCGGCGGGAAGCGGGTCGGGCAGCAGTTCGGTGTGGTCGGCCATCTGAGGCCAATGTTAGAGCGTTTCGGGCGCCGCTGTCTTGGGCGCGACAGCCCTGTATGCTCGGATGTCGTGAGGCTCTTGTACCGAATCCTGAGGTGGCTGGGGATCGCGGTCGGCACGCTGCTTGCGGTGATCCTGCTGTTGTTCGCAGCGGCCTGGCTCATCAACCTGCACGACGACCCACTGACACCGCAAGCGCAGGCGCTCCTGCAGATTGCACCGAATCCGTATAAACCAGAGGACAATATCTACCTGGCAATGGTGGGATTTGACGCGCCGTCCGGACAGTCCGTCATTGCGGATGGACAGGCGCGGGTTGACTACTACGACCAGCACCTTGACGCGGTGCTGCGTGATCCGTCAGCCGACGCTATCGCCGATCTGGCGGTCAAGGATCCGCGCCGCTTGCGGTTCAAAGGAGATTGCAATTTTTTGCACCCTCTGGATTCGTCTGTCTGGAGCGAGGTGCCGCAGCATCGGGATGAGCTTCAGAAGCTCATGGCAGACAACCGTGAGCTCTATCAGCGCTACCTCGGCCTGCATTCGTTGCGAGGCTACTTCGAGACCGCGCGTCCGAGCTATCTGACTCCCTTGCCTGGATGGACCAGCGACACGCGCAAGCTGTTTCTCGCCGACCTCGTGCTGCGGATACGCTCCGAAGTTCCAGCGCAGTCCCGCACGGCACTCGCCGAGCTGAAAAGCGACGTTCAGACATGGCGCGCGGTCTTACGCGGACAGGGTGCACTCATTTCCAAGATGATTGCCATTGCCAACCTGCAAGGTGACTACCTTGTGGTCGCGGACATGATCGCCGACCCACGCCTCTCCCTGTCGCTGAATGACCAGGATGCGGACACCCTGGTTCCGCCGCCAGATCTCAAGGACTGGGATATTGGTAACGCACTAGCGGGGGAATTTCGCGTGAGCTCATCCGTCTTGAGACAGACCGACGAGCTTGCCTCGGTGAACTGGATCTCCGAAGGTCAGGCCCGCACCGGCGTGCGGGGATGGCTGAATCGCCTCAGTAACCGGATTGGGGGGCATTTCTACAAGCTCAATGCGACCGAGAACCTGTTCGCGGCGCGGACTGTGCGGCAGATCCAGGCAGCCGCGGACCCGGTGCGGTTTTTCGGGACACCGAATGAGTCCGTCACTCCATCACTCGGGGGCCGGGGCCTGTGGAACTGGCGACTCATCTACAACCCGGTGGGCAAGATTCTGGATGCAATAGCAGACGGCGCCTATGACGACTACGCCTTGCGCGCCTGGGACGGTGCCGCGCTCCAGCGGCTCGTGAGGCTCGGTTACGAGCTTCGCCGGCAGCGCATCCAGCCAGCTGGTATCCCGGCCTTTCTTCAGCAGCATCCGGAAGTGGCGACTCACCCGGCCGATCACCGTCCGTTCGTGTGGGATGCCCAGCGCGCCGAGATTCGCGTTCAGACCGTGGCGAAGCAGCGGGCCGGGCGACGCTTTTTCATTCCGGTCTGGCAGCCGGCGCTTGCAGCCCCCGGCGCACCCCGATAGAAAGGAAGGACTTTCAGGAGACTCCTTCCCATGACCCAGGGCACCGTAACGCTGGATGACCTGCGCCAGCGCGTCACCGAGATCGACCGGGCGCTGATCGCCCTCGTGGCCGAGCGCAAGGCGCTGAGCGAGGAAGTCGCGCGCGTGAAACGCGCCACCGGCAAACCGACGCGTGACTACGAGCGCGAGCGCGACGTGATCATGCGCGTACGCGCACTGGCCGAAGCGCAGGGGGTTTCCCCGGCGCTCGCCGAACAACTGCTGCGTCTTCTGATCCGCTCCTCACTGACGACCCAGGAGCAGGCGAGCGTCGTGGCACACGGCGCCGGCACCGGTCGGCGCGCGCTGGTCATTGGCGGCGCCGGCAAAATGGGCGCCTGGTTCGTGGGTTTTCTGGCCTCGCAGGGTTTTGCCGTCGAAGTCGCGGATCCCTCGCCTGCGGCGCCGGGCGCGCAGCACGTCGCCGACTGGCGCAGCACGGATCTGAAGCACGACTACATCGTGCTGGCGACCCCACTCGCGATCACGGACGCGATTCTAAGAGAGCTCGCGCTGCGCCGGCCCCCGGGCGTCATTTTCGATGTCGGGTCGCTGAAGTCGCCGCTGCGCGCCGGACTCATGGCGCTGAAGTCCCACGGCTGCAAGGTGACCTCGGTGCATCCGATGTTTGGTCCGGACACGGAGCTGCTGTCCGGCCGCCACGTGGTGTTCGTGGATCTGGGCAACGACGCGGCCCTGGCGAGCGCGCGCGAACTGTTCGCGCCCACCATGGCTGAGCAGGTCGTCATGAGTCTCGATGATCATGATCGCCTCATCGCCTACGTACTCGGCCTGTCGCATGCCTTGAACATCGCATTCTTCACCGCGCTCGCCGAAAGCGGCGAGGCCGCGCCGCGACTCGCGCGCATGTCGAGCACCACGTTCGATGCGCAGCTGGATGTCGCCACCCGCGTCGCCCAGGAAAGTCCTGAGCTGTATTATGAAATACAGAGCCTGAACGACTACGGTGCAGAATCGCTCGAGGCCCTGGCGAAGGCCGTGGAGCGCATCCGCACCGCGGTGTTGTCGCGGGACGACAAGGCGTTTGTTGCTTTGATGGGGCGCGGGCGCGATTATCTTGAGGATCGGCGCTCGGTAGCCGAACGCCGCGCCTGAGGGAGCAGGGAGTCGCACCGATGACCCGATCGCATCTGGGATCGCTGCCCAGTGACGCAGTGGCGCCCGACCCGAACACGCTGGGGGAGGAAAACCGCGCGTTGCAGGCTCGCCTGGCGGCGCTCACCGAGGAGGTCGGCCGCAATGATTCGCTGCTGCGCAAGACGCAGGAGCGGGAGCTGGAGCTGCTGCGCGCCGCGACCCTCACACAGCTTTTCGACCGCCTCATCGGCGGTTTGCGCCTCTCCTACCAGCTCGACGGCGTGACCCTGCTGCTGCACGACCCGCAGCATGAAATCCGCCATCTGATTTCGGGCGATGGCAAGACGCCCGACCCCACGCCCGGCGTGTGCTTCGTCGATGCCCTCGTGACGATCGCCCCACAGCTCACCAACCTCGAACGCCCCTGGCTCGGTCCCTATCACAAGGCCGACCACGAGTTGCTGATGCCGGGAAGCGCTCGTCCCGGGAGCCTCGCCCTCATCCCGCTGCGCCGTCATGAGCAGCTCGATGGGGTGCTGGTGTTCATGAGCACCGATCCAAGGCGTTTCACCCCGGAGCTGGCGAGCGATTTCCTCGCGCACCTGGGGTTAGTGGCCGCGATCTGCATAGAGAACGCGGTCAACCGCGCGCGCCTGCTGCGCAGTGGACTCACAGATTTCCTCACCGGCTTCCACAACCGCCGCTACCTGCACGCACGCCTGCGCGAGGAGATGGCGCGCGCGCAGCGCGCCCACCAATCCATCGTGTGTCTGATGATCGATGTCGATCACTTCAAGCGTATCAACGACCAGTTCGGCCACCTGGCAGGGGATGCGGTATTGCGTGAAGTGGCGCACCGGATCGATGCCGAGATGCGCATCAGCGACACCGGTGCGCGCTTCGGTGGCGATGAGTTCGCCGTGGTGTTGTCGCAGGCGACCCTCGCCGAGGGAGAAAAGGTCGCGGCACGCGTGCTGCGCGCCGTGAGTCACCTGCCGATCGCCACCGGCAAGAGCGCCACCGAAACCGTAACCCTGTCGATCGGCGTAGGCCTCGCCACCCCGGGCCCCGGCCTGCGTGACTACAAGGTGCTGGCCGAGCGGCTGATCGCCGAAGCCGACGCCGCGCTATATCGCGCCAAGAGCGCCGGACGCAACCGCATCGCGACCTCGCCGAACGTGGTCGGGTGAACGCTGCCTCTAGTTGCCCCCGTCGCGTGAGGGGACATTGATCCCGAAGGTCCATTTCCACGCATTGCCGTCCTTAACGTAGACGGACGTGCCCCAGATAACAGAATTGACCTCCTGCCCGTAGCAGGTTCCGTCGGCGGTACCCTTGAATGTCAAAATGCCGGTTGTCGCCGACAGCCTCGTGCGCGCGGCATCGGTGACGCTAACGCTCCTGACATCGCATCCGGTCCCGGTCCAGTCCTTCAACGCATCGGCTTTGGTTGCGAAGTACGTGCCAAAAATATTGATGAAGGAAATATCCCTGGCCGTCAGCTGCGCAAGTTCTTTGCCGTCGTGCACTCTCCAGGCTTCCCAGAGGGTTTTTTCGACCGCTAGCAGGGCATCGGTGCTGGCATCCGGGACGGTAGGGTGGGCTGCATCTTTTTGAGGGGTTTTCTTCTTGTCAGCCGGTTTTGGGAGCGCCGCCTTTGGATCGACAACCGGAGCTTCGGCGTGGAAGGCGCCTTGCCATTTATCACCGTCGCGAACATATACGCTCGCGGCCCAACTGTTGGCCGGGACCTGTTGTCCACCGCAGGTGCCGTCGACGGTGATCTTATACGTGAGCAGCGCCGCACCCTTGCCCAGCGGGCGCATCTGCTCCTCGGACAGGGCGTAACTGCGGATCGTGCAATCAGCGCCGGTAAATTCCCTGGTCGCTGATGTCTTATCGAGCCTGCCAGACGAACCCCAGCCGACAAACCGGTCCGAAAGATACGTGTCCCAGAACTTCGCATCCCTGGACTTCCAGGCTGCGCGCGCGCGCTTTTCAAGC
Source organism: Steroidobacteraceae bacterium (assembly GCA_025451375.1). Lineage (GTDB taxonomy): Bacteria > Pseudomonadota > Gammaproteobacteria > Steroidobacterales > Steroidobacteraceae > 13-2-20CM-66-19. Next base: position 10,731 of record JANWKL010000082.1, on the reverse strand, counting down.
GTTACCAGCGCAAGCTTTGGGGGGCTGAGCGGCGCGGTTGCAGCAGTTTTAGCGGCGCTTGCACGATCCGCCAGTGCATTTCCAGCGCAGGCTGCGTAGACGAGAGCGGCTGACGCGGTTAGAACCAAATGGCTGACCTTGTTCATGATTTTCGCCTGCTATAGATCAATTCAAGGGCGCCGCTAGCGTGCCCGCCCGCGCAGCAGCATCACAAAGAGCGGCGCGCCCACCAGCGCCATGATCGCACCCACCGGCAACTGCCGTGGAGCGACGATAGTGCGCGCCACGACGTCCGCCGCGGCGAGCAGCGTGCCGCCGGCGAGCGCCGCGGCGGGCGCCACGATGCGGTGATCGCTGGTGCGGAAGGCGAGGCGCACCGCGTGCGGGGTGATGAGGCCGACGAAGCCGACCGTGCCGGCGCTCACCACGGCGATGGCGGTGAGGGCCGCGCACACGACGAACAGCAGCGTGCGCCACCCCTCGATCGCCAGTCCCACGGCGCGGGCGCGCAACTCGCCGGCGGCGAGCACGTTCAACGGCCGCGCCACCAGGACCGCCAGCACTACGGCGAGTACCGCGGTGCTGGCACTCAGCCACGGATTCACAGCCCACTCCAGATCCCCGGCGAGCCAAAACACCATGCCGCGCACCCGCGAGGTGTCCGCGGTCGCGAGCAGCACGCTCACCAGTGCGCCACAGGCGCTGGCCAGCACAATGCCCGTTAACAAGAGGCGCGGCGTGCCGCCGCCGCGTGCCAGCAGGTACACCGCCGCCACCGCACACAAGGCCCCCGCGATCGCCGCCGACTGCACCAGCACGGCAGCGAGGCCGGCGATCATGGCCAGCAGCGCACCGACCGCCGCGCCGCCGGAGACGCCCAGCACATACGGGTCGGCGAGCGGGTTACGGAACAGCGCCTGCAGCAGCACACCGGCGAGGGACAGGAGTCCGCCGACGCCAAACGCCGCCAGCACCCGCGGCAGCCGCACGGCGATGAGCACATTGCGCGTGGCTTCATCGCCGGCGCCGGCGAGTGCCGTGAGTGCTTTGCTCACGGGGATGCCGGAACTCCCGATGAGCAATGCTGCGACAAACACGAGACTGGCGATCGCCAACAGCGCCGCCAGGCGAAGGAGTGGGCTGCGCGAGGCGAAGGTCGGGGAGGGCATGCCGTTAGCGTCATCGAATTGCGAACAAAAGGCCATCCCCGCGACAGGCGCGCCTTGTGGCAGACTCCAAAACGCACATGACTGATGACATCGACGCGGATGGCTTTCGCACCAACGTGGGCATCGTGCTGATGCAGCGCGATGAGGTGTTTCTCGGCCGGCGCACCGGCGGCCGCGGCTGGCAGTTTCCCCAGGGGGGCGTGCGGGTCGGGGAGTCTCTGGAGGCCGCCCTGTTCCGTGAACTCGACGAGGAGATCGGCCTGGCGGCGGATGCGGCGGAGCTCATCGGGCAGACCTCGCATTGGCTGCGCTACCGGCTGCCGAAGCGTTATGTACGTCGCAACCAGCAGCCGCTGTGCATCGGTCAGAAACAACGCTGGTTCCTCCTGCGTCTCAGGCGCAGCGATGCGCAGTTCGACTTCACCCACACGGCCGAACCGGAATTCGACGCCGGACGCTGGGCGCCATATTGGGAACCGGTGAAGGAAGTCATTTATTTCAAGCGCCCGGTCTATGCGCGCGCGCTCGCTGAACTTGCGCCGCTGGCGTTTCCGCAGGGGCAACCGGCGCTGCCCGAGTGGTGGGCCGAAGTCACCGCGCGCGGCGCTGGCCGGGCCATGCCGGCGTCCGCTTAAGCTCGCCGTGCGCCTCGGCCGCATTGCCTCCCTGTTCTCAAAGAGCGAAGCCCCGCCCCTGGTGGTGTGGCAGCGCGCCCCGGCGCTGCGCATGGTGCTGTACGGCATGGGCGCACTGATCACGCTGCTGGCGTTCTACATCGTCTACGAGCTCGGCCGTTACAACGCCGGCTACGACCGCCAGGCGGCTGCCCAGCAACGCACCGAGCTTGCCGTGCAGATCGAGCATCTGGAGAAGTCCAACCGCGAAATGCGTACCAAGCTCGCCGAGGCAGACACCATCCGCATCGGCCGCGCGCGCGAGCAGGCGCAGGTGGCGCGCGATATCGGCGACCTGCAAGCCCAGGTCGGTCGCCAGTCCCAGGAACTCGCCTTCTACCGCGGAGTCGTGGCGCAGACCGCCACCACCCTGGGCGTGAAAATCGAGCAGCTACGGGTGTCCGTGGGCGCACGGCCGAACGAGTACACGGTGCATATGGCGCTGGTGCGTTCGGGCCGCGCCGATGCGGAAGCCGCGGGTACGGTGCAGATGAGCCTGGACGGCACGGTGGGTACTACCGCGCGCACCCTCGACCTCGCGGCCCTGACCGCCGGCAGACAACGCGAACTGCGTTTTGGTTTCCGTTACTTCCAGGATTTCGATCAGGAGGTGACGCTGCCGGCGGGTTTCAAGCCCGGGCACCTGGCGGTCGAACTGCTGTCGAGCCGCAAGGACACAGCGCCCCTGTCGCAGACTTTTTTGTGGACCGTTGAAAGGGAATAACCGCATGTTTACCCGTGATGCCCGGCAGCCGCGTATCGACACCCTGATCGGCAAGTCCGCGCGCGTGCGTGGCGATGTGGAGTACACGGGTGGGCTGCACCTGGATGGGCAAATCATCGGTGACGTCCGTGCAGATGACGCCTCAGACTCCAGCCTCTCGGTGAGCGAGAGCGGCTCCGTTGAAGGCACGGTGCAGGCCTCCAACGTGATTCTCTACGGCCAGGTCAAGGGCGATATCCGGGCCCTGGAGCGGGTGGTGCTCGGAGCGAGCGCGCGCGTGGAGGGTGATGTGTATTACGGCGTCATTGAAATGACGGTTGGCGCCCAGATCATGGGAAAGCTGGTGCGTGTCGCGCCGCAGGTGGGTCCCGGGCAGCCGCAAGGGGCCGGGAGGCCCTGAAAGTGGCAGTGGATCACACGCCGGGGCTTCGCCGCTTTGACCCAACGGCGGGCGGCTTCTAGACTGCGTACAGAGGAACTATGAGTACCACCGCAACCGAGACCCTCCAGGACGCACCTGGCCTGACCTTCACCGACGCGGCCGCCCGCAAGGTCGGCGATCTCATCCGTGGCGAAGGCAACCCGAAACTCATGCTGCGGGTGTTCGTGCAGGGCGGGGGTTGCTCGGGGCTCCAGTACGGGTTTGAGTTCGATGAGCAGCTCCAGGACGGCGACGCCTGTGTCGAGAACCAGGGCGTGAAGCTCATTGTCGATCCCATGAGCGTGCAGTATCTCGGTGGTGCCGAGATCGACTACCGCGAGGGACTCGAGGGCGCGCAGTTCGTGATCCGCAATCCCAGTGCAACCACGACCTGTGGCTGCGGCTCGTCCTTCGCAGCAGCCTGAAGCGACCCCACGCGTGGCGCCGGCGAACGGTCGATCCCGAAAACGCCGTCCCGCCCCCCGCTCCGCCCCCCGCAATAACCATCGGGCGGTGCCTGATGTCCTCGCCGCCGTCGACTTAGGCTCCAATAGCTTCCACATGGTGGTCGCGCGCTACTCGCACGGCCAGCTCGTGATCATTGACCGCCTGCGCGAAATGGTGCGCCTCGCAGCCGGGGTCGCCGAAAACGGCCGCATCGACAAGGACGTGGCAGCGCGGGCGCTCGCGTGTCTCGAGCGTTTTGGACAACGCCTGCGCGACATGCGCGCCCGCAGTGTGCGCGTGGTCGGCACCAACGCGCTGCGCGTCGCGCACCGCAAGCAGGCCTTTCTCGAGCGCGCGCGCGCGGCCCTCGGGCACCCGATTGAAATCATCTCCGGCATGGAAGAGGCACGCCTCATCTACCTGGGCGTCGCGCACACCATGCCGGGCGAACCGGGCAGGCGCCTGGTGGTGGACATCGGCGGCGGCAGTACCGAACTGGTGATCGGCGAGGGCCTGGCTCCGCTTGATCTCGAGAGCCTGCAGATGGGTTGCGTGTCCCTGAGCGAACGCTTCTTCCGTGACGGCAAGATCTCCGCCCGGCGCTTTGAGCGCGCCCGGCTCGCGGCACGTCTGGAGCTCGAACCGGTGCAGGCTGCCTTCCGCCGCCGCGGCTGGGAGCGTTCCGCCGGCAGCTCCGGCACTGTGCATGCGATCGGCGAAGTCATCCATGCGCTGGACCCGCAAGCGCATACCATCACCCCGGCCGGCATCAATCGCGCCATCGAATACTGCGTGGACGCGGGTCACACCCGGGAGCTCGCGCTCGAACCCATCACCGAAGATCGCAGGCCGGTGTTCCCCGGGGGACTCGCGATCCTTGCCGAAGTGTTCAGCGTACTGGGAGTGAAGGAGATGCGCATCGCGGACGGCGCGATGCGCGAGGGACTCCTGTACGACATGCTCGGCCGCTTCCGGCACGAGGATGCGCGCGACCGCACGGTGCGCGCCATGCAGCAGCGTTACCACGTCGATGCCGGCCAGGCCGAGCGCGTCGAGGCGACGGTGCTCAAGTTCCTGTGGCAGACGCGTGAGGTGTGGCGCCTCGAAGAGCCGCTGGCGCAGAAGTCACTGAAGTGGGCGGCACGACTCCACGAGATCGGCCTCGACGTGTCGCACAGCGGCTATCACCGCCACGGCGCTTACCTGCTGGAAAACGCCGATATGCCCGGGTTCCCGCGCGAAGAGCAGCGCCTGCTCGCGCGCCTTGTCGGTGCGCATCGCAGAAAGCTCACGTTCGAGGGAGTCGAAGAACTGGTGCCGCCCTGGGATCGCAGTGCGGTGTACCTGATCGTGCTGTTGCGTCTGGCGGTGCTGTTGCATCGCGGGCGCAGCTCCACCGCGCTGCCGCCGATTGAGCTTAGCGCCACGCCGCGCTCGCTCGAAGTGCGCTTCCCCGCCCGCTGGCTGAAAGAGCACCCGATGACCTCCGCGGATCTGCAGCAGGAAACGGATTACCTGCACGCCAGCGGCTTTCGGCTGCGGGTCTTGAGTCGCGGGCGGTAGTTACCGAGCCCGCAGGCGTGGTTTCTACCCCGCTGCGGGCAAACTCCCCGCCGCATAAACCGCCAGCAACTCCGACTGCGCGTTGAACGGCTTGGCCTTGCCGGGGCTCAATCGCTCGTAGCTGCCGTCGGGTTTTAGCATCCACGCCTGGCAGTTGTCCTGCAGGCACGCATCGAGGTCGCGCAGGATGCGCTCCTTGAGTTCCGGGGCGCTGATCGGAAAGGCCACCTCCACGCGGCGGAAGAAGTTGCGCTCCATCCAGTCGGCGCTGGCGCAGAACAGCTCCGGTTCGCCGCCGTTCTCGAAATAACATACGCGCGAGTGTTCGAGGAAGCGCCCGACGATCGAGCGCACCGCGATGTTCTCCGATACGCCCGGCACCCCAGGCTTGAGCGCACATACCCCGCGGATGATGAGATCGATTTTCACGCCGGCGCAGGAGGCGCGGTAGAGCGCCTCGATGGACTGCGATTCCACCAGCGCGTTCATCTTGGCAATGATGCGGGCCGGCCGGCCGGCGCGGGCAAGCTCGGTCTCGCGCGCGATCTTGGCGAGCACCATCTCGTGCATGCCGAACGGGGACTGGGTCAGGCGCGCCAGCTTCGGCGTCTGCGTGAGACTCGTGAGCTGCAGGAACAGTTCATGCACGTCATGCCCGATCTCGGCATCGCCGGTGAAGAGGCCATAGTCGGTGTAGGCACGTGCCGTGCGGGGGTGGTAGTTGCCGGTACCCAGGTGGCAGTAGCGGTGGATGCCGTTGGCCTCGCGGCGCACGACGAGGGTGAGCTTGGCGTGGGTCTTGTAACCCACCACCCCGTACATGACGTGCGCGCCGGCCTCCTGCAGGCGGTTGGAAAGTTCGATGTTGGCTTCCTCGTCGAAGCGTGCGCGCAGCTCCACGATCACCGTCACGTCCTTGCCGGCGTGCGCGGCCGCGACCAGCGCGTCCACCAGCGGGGAATCATGGCCGGCGCGGTAGAGGGTCTGCTTGATCGCCAGCACCTGCGGATCGGCGGCCGCCTGGCGCAGGAAATCCATGACCGGCGCGAAACTCTGGTAGGGGTGAAAGAGCAGCACGTCCTGCGCGCGGATGGCCGCAAAAAGATCGCTGCTGCCGACCAGGCGCTTCGGCAACCCCGGGGTAAAGATGGGGTACTTGAGATCCGGCCGCTGCACCAGGTCATACACCGCCGACAGGCGATTGAGGTTTACCGGACCCGAGACGTGATAGGTATCGAGCACGTTGGAGGAGAACTGCGCCTGCAGGAACTTGACCAGGTCGTCAGGGCAATCACTGGAAGTCTCGAGGCGCACCGCCGAGCCATAGCGCCGGTGCGCGAGCTCGCCCTCGAGCGCGCGCCGCAGATCATCGATTTCTTCCTCGTCGACGAACAGATCGCTGTTGCGGGTGATGCGGAACTGGTAGCAGCCGATCACCTTGATGCCGCTGAAGAGCTTGTGCACGAACGCCTGCACGATGGTCGACAGGAGTACGCACGCGCGCCCCGAGCCCACGCCCGGCAGCGGCACTACGCGTGGCAATGAGCGCGGCGCCTGCACGATCGCGAGCTCGCTGTCACGGTCGAAGGCGTCTTTGCCTTCCAGGCGCACGATGAAGTTCAGGCTCTTGTTCTGGATGCGAGGGAAGGGCCGCGCGGGATCGAGTCCCAGGGGGCTCAGTACCGGTTCCACCTCGCGCTCGAAGTACTGCTCGAGCCACTGCTGCGCCTGCGGCGTCCACTGCGGCCGCTCGAGGAGCGGCGCTCCTTCGGCAGCCAGCCCCGGCAGCAGCTGGTCATTGAGACAGCGGTACTGATCCGCGACCAGGCGCGTGGCACGCTCGTGCAGCGCAGTGAGTTGTTCGGCAATGGACATGCCGTCGGCCGCGAGCGGGGCGCCGCCGAGCTCCTGCAACTGCTTCAGTCCTGCGACCCGGATCTCGAAGAACTCGTCCAGGTTGCTGCAGGAGATGCACAGGAACTTCAGGCGCTCAAGCAGGGGCACCGTGACATCGAAGGCCTGGTCGAGTACCCGCTGGTTGAACTCGAGGAACGACAGTTCCCGGTTGATGTACTGCTGCGGGGCCTTGAGATCGGGGGTATCCATCGGCCTCTAAGGATAGCAGCGCGGTCGCTGCCGCAGCCGGCCAAAGTCACGTCGTTGGCCGGCGGAAAAGGAACTACTGTCCGCCGAAATCGCTTTCCTGCGATTTCGGCCAATTAACTAACGCGAGACGAGCTGCGGTCCCGCCGGCACTTCCAGCGCGGCCAGGAGCGGCGCCGAACGGGCGATGAAGTCGGCGCGCCAACGGGCATCGATCGGCTCGGCACCCGGGAGCACCACGGTCTGCGGGTTCTGGAATACCCCGTTTACGCGGTACTCATAGTGCAGGTGGGGCCCGGTGGCGAGTCCGGTCATGCCGACGTAGGCGATGACCTCGCCCTGCGTCACGTGCGCGCCGACGCGGGTGCCGCGCGCAAAACGCGACAGGTGGCCGTAGACGGTGACGATGCTGCGGGAATGCTCGATCTCGACCAGGTTGCCGTAGCCGCCCTTGCGGCCGGCGAAACGGATGCGGCCATCGCCCGCGGCCCGCACTGGCGTGCCAACGGGGGCGGCGTAGTCGACGCCCTTGTGGGCGCGGATACGGTTGAGGATGGGGTGCATGCGGGCGGAGTTGAAGCGCGAACTGACTCGCGTGAACTCGACCGGGGTACGCAGAAACGCCTTGTGGAGGCTGCGGCCATCAGGGGTGTAGTAATGCGAGCCGCCCTGCGGGTCGGTGTAACGAACGGCCTGAAATTCGCGCCCCTGGGTTACGAACGCGGCGGCCTGGATGGGACCATCCTTCAGATACGCCCCATCGCGCCAGACTTCCGGATAGCTGACGACGAATGAATCGCCCGGCCGAATGTCCTGCGCGAAGTCGATGTCCCAGCCGAAAATATCGGCGAGCTGCACCGCGGTCGGGTCATGGGCGCCCGCGGCTTCAACCGCCTCGAAGAGCGAGGTGTCTATGCGTCCGCGCACTGTGCGCATACGCATTTCCAGGGGACTCTGCAGCACGTTTGCCTTGAGGCCGCCGGCAGGCTCGCGAACCACCTGCAGGGTCTGGCTTTCGTTCATGCGCCGTTCGAGGCCGAAGAGCTGGCCGTCCTTGTGCGTCACGCGCAGCCATTCACCCGGGCGCAGGCTGTCCAGGCCGGCACGCAGGCCTGGCAGGCTGCGCAGCGAGGCGAGGTCGGCGAGGTTGAGCTTCAGGCGCCTGAAAATGCCATCCAGCGTATCGTTGTAAGTCACCATCACATCGATACGCGATAGCGCTAGACCGAGGGACGGCGCGGCGGCCAGCTGCGCAGTGGCGATGCGCGCGGGGGCGGCGGCGGGGGAAATCACGGCGGGAGATGGGTTGTTGGAATCTGGGGTCGTGGTGACTTCCGGTGTGGTGCCGAGCGGTCCAACCGCGAGCGCTCCGTGCCACAACGACCAGCCCACGATCGCGCACGCGGCGGCCTGTAGCCAGACAATCGGGGAGGGCACCGCCAAGCGTCCGAAGTGAAATGCCATCGACAACTCTTATCCGGATGATTTAAAAGGGCGAAACGTACCGGAGTCAGGACCCTCGGGTCAATGTATGTTAAACGCCGGAACGCGAACCAATGACAAGTTACCGCCACCTTGGGATTGATTCTCAGGGGCGCATCACGGGAATAACGATGAATTTCGAGGACCAGATCGCAGAGCTCGAGCGCGGTGCCAGCGAAGTGCTCACCGGACCGGATCTGAAAAAAAAGCTGCAGCGCGGTGTGCCGCTGAGAGTGAAGGCGGGCTTTGATCCGACGGCGCCGGATCTGCATCTGGGGCACACGGTGCTGCTGAACAAAATGCGCCAGTTCCAGGAGCTCGGCCACGAGGTGACCTTCCTCATCGGGGATTTCACCGGACTCATCGGCGATCCCACCGGGCGCAATGCCACGCGCCCGGCGCTCACTCCTGAGGAAGTCCAGGCCAATGCGCGCACCTATGAAGCCCAGGTGTTCAAGGTGCTGGACGCGAAGCGCACCCGCATCGATTTCAATTCACGCTGGCTCTCAACGCTCGCGGCGAGCGACGTGGTGAAGCTCGCCGCCCACTACACGGTGGCGCGCATGCTCGAGCGCGATGACTTCTCCAGGCGCTACAAAGCCGGGCAGCCTATTTCCATCCACGAATTCCTCTATCCGCTGGCACAGGGCTACGACTCAGTCGCGATGCGCGCCGATGTGGAGCTCGGCGGTACCGACCAGAAATTCAACCTGTTGGTCGGGCGCACGCTGCAGGAAGCCTACGGGCAGGAACCGCAGGTGGTGCTCACCATGCCGCTCCTGGAAGGCACCGACGGCGTCAACAAGATGTCGAAGTCCTTGGGCAACTACATCGGTATTGCCGATGAGCCGGACAGCATGTTTGGCAGACTCATGTCGATATCCGACACGCTCATGTGGCGCTACTTCGAGCTGCTGTCCTTCCGGCCACTCACCGACATCGCGGCGCTGAAGCGCGCCGCGACCGAAGGCAGGAATCCCCGCGATATCAAGTTCGAGCTGGCGCGTGAAATTGTCACGCGTTTTCACGACGCGGCTGCCGCCGAGCGCGCGCAGGGTACGTTTGTCGAGCGATACGCACAGAAGGTCCTCCCACAGGACCTCCCATTGACGCTTTCCACCACCCCCTCTTTGACAGCCAACCTGGTCAATACGGGGTTGGCGAGCAGCGGGTCTGAGGCGCGGCGAAAGATCGCTGAGGGGGCCGTGCGCATTGATGGAGAGAAGGTGGTCGACCCAGCGACACAGCTTATCCCCGGGAACGAATACATCCTGCAAGTAGGGCCGAGGCGTTTTGTCAGGGTCAAGCTGGAGCAAAAGCCCTGAGGTTTGCCAGGCTTAAGCTCGCGCCCAACCCCAAGGCGGGATGCCTGGCCGCGGCCCTTGGACTAAGGCGTCAGGGCCCTTATACAAGGAGTACCCGGCGCCGGAGAGGCTCTTCGCCCGCGGCCTTCCACCCCCAACCAGCCCTCGTTCGCCCGAACGTGACAATGCGTTGACAAGCCCGATACCGGGGCTATACTGCGCGCCCCTTGCAGCCTGCGGCCGACAACGGTCCGGGCTGCAAATTCGTGGGCGATATTGAAGTTGACGGAAGGAAGCGGATCGCTATACTTCCCGGCCCTTTTTCCCCCAGCCAATAAGCGCTGCGGGGTGCTCTTTAAAAGTTCGGCAGATAATTTGTGTGGGGACTCGCGTCTTTGGCCTTTAGTGCAAATGACCGAGTGACCAAGTTTGAAGTCCAGACGTTAAATATCTGGAGCCAAAATTGATTACTCTTTTCGATTGTTGATTGTTCAAAATCTTCAAGTGAAGAGTTTGATCCTGGCTCAGATTGAACGCTGGCGGCGTGCTTAACACATGCAAGTCGAGCGGTAACAGGTGTAGCAATACATGCTGACGAGCGGCGAACGGGTGAGTAATGCTTCGGAATCTACCCAATGGCGGGGAATAACTAGCCGAAAGGTTAGCTAATACCGCATAAGCCCTACGGGGGAAAGCAGGGGATCGTAAGACCTTGCACCGATGGATGAGCCGAAGCCGGATTAGCTAGTTGGTAGGGTAACGGCCTACCAAGGCGACGATCCGTAGCTGGTCTGAGAGGACGACCAGCCACACTGGGACTGAGACACGGCCCAGACTCCTACGG
>JANWKL010000081.1 GCA_025451375.1 Steroidobacteraceae bacterium | reverse complement strand
TCCGCCGGGCAGTTGACGAACAGCTGCGCGATCACCGGCAATGATTTGAGCGCCTCGGCGCCGCACGCCCCGGGGTCCACCGGCACGGCGCGCCAGCCGGCGAGCGTCAGGCCCTGTGTCGTCAGCTGCGCCGCGAGCGTGTCGCGGGCAACTCCGGCCTCACGCGCATCGCGCGACAGGAATACCAGTCCCGAGGCGAAGCGCTCGGCCAGTTCAATCCCCGCCTCCGCAGCCACCGCGCGCAGAAACCCGACCGGGGTCTTGAGCAGGAGTCCGCAGCCATCCCCGGTCTTGCCGTCCGCGGCAACCGCGCCGCGGTGGGTCAGCCGGCCCAGGGAGGTCATAGCGATACGCACCAGAGCGTGACTGGGCGCGTCATCGAGGTTTGCGATCACGCCGAAGCCGCAGCTGTCGCGCTCGTAGGCGTGCTTGAAGAGACCCAGGTTCGGAGCGGGCATGGTGACGGCCTTCGGTTTACGCGAGCTGCAGTTGCACGCGACCCGTGAGCAAACCCCCACAGGAATCGCATCTGCTGCCAATATGCTCGGAAGGCAGAAGATCAGCGGAAACCCGCCCGCGGGTTGGCGATCCTCTTACGCCGTCACTATGCGATCGATAATACCGGCCCGCGAGGCTCTTGCAAGCCTGATCGCTGTGATCAGGCTTCCTGCGGGACCGCTTCCGCCAGCGCCGTCTCGAGAGCTCCCGGGTCATTCCTGCGGATAGCCTCCAACTGTCGCGCGTCCCAGGACCTGGCGAGCACGCCGTCCAGCAACAGGCCGGCCCGGGTACCGTGGCGCAAAACACTATCCAGCGCATGCGTCGCCAGCAACACTGCGCAGCGCCGCGCAGCAACTCGTTCGTGCAGTTCGCGCTTGAGAATTACCGCGCTGGCTGGATCCAGACCATTGAACGCCTCATCGAGAACCACCAGTGCCGGGTTGCCAATCAGCGCGAGGAGAATGCTCACCTTTTGCCGTGTACCCAGGGAATAGCTGGCGACCCACCGGTCAAGGATCGGAGCCAGCCGCAGCTCGGCAGCAAGATCGAGAACACGGCTGCCGATATCCGGCAAATCGTGAGCTGCCGCGTACACCTCGAGGCACTGACGCCCGCTAAGGAGTCCGGGTAGCACTTCCGGTGGGTGGGCGTAGCCGAGCAGACGCTTGGCCGCCTGCGGTGTATTCAGGATCGACAGGCCCGCGATGTTCACGGCGCCAGCGGCGGGGATGATCTGGCCGCTCACGCAACGCAGCAAGGTAGTCTTGCCGCTGCCATTGGGACCTAGGAGAAAGAACCAATCGCCGCGCACCAGCGACAAGTCGACACCGCTTAGTACGCTCTTCCTCCCGTAGCGCACCGTCAGATTTCGGACTGCCAGTACCGGAGCATTCATGTACGTGCTGCCTCTCTCACGTAGCACGCCGAAATCAACAGCGCGCATGGTAAAGCCAGATGCTGTTTGAAACGTTCAAGTACCGCCAGGACACATACCGACGCGATGAGCCTGAGTCGCATCGTCTTCGACTGGTACGCGCGACTGAGCGCGATACCCGAGGTCAGGGTGACCAGCGCCAACCACCATTCAGCAACTCGTGCGGCCAACTGCGGCTGGCAGCCCAGGGCGATCAGCAGAACCGCTGCCGACACGGTCCATTGCAGCTGTTTGAACAGCGGGCGACGCGCAACTGCCCAGGCGAAACGGTAGAACGTCACGGACGTTGGCCGCAGCCAACTCGCGCCGTCGCGCGCCACGTGCACCATAGCCCGCAACAGGACGAACAGGTAAATCGCGAGCGACCACAGACACAAGAGTGCAATGGCTACATTGCCGGAGGTGCCCATCGGCAGCAGCAGCATCGCCGGCAGGAGCAACCGCGCGAGCGAACGCGGCTGCAGCCACATGCCGGTCTGGGTCTGCGTCCAGTGCGACAAGGCCGCAAGTCCCTTTAGGGACGCTTCCGGCCCAGGTGCATGGCGAGGCACGCAGTCAGAGCGCTGGGTATCCCGGGCAGGCAGAAACCAGCCCAGGAGCGCCCCGGTGGCGGTGGCAATCCCAATCCCGGTCAACAGCACTGATGTCACTGCTGCGGATCCGGGTACGCACAGGCGTGCGAGCAGCACCGCCGCCGGTGCCAGCCCCAACATGAGTGCAGCGCTGAGCAGGGAGCGCAGCGCAGTGATCGCCAGAAACTGCCTGCGCGTGACGGGCAAGGTTGCAAGCCAGTTGCTCGAGTAGTGCCGCGTCCATTTGCGCCGAGCCAGGTGAATCAGGACGGACGCCTGAAAACCCACGAGGATGCTGAGGGTAAGCAGATGCGGCGCCGCCGCACGCAGCAACGCCGGCGCAAACGGCCTCGCCAGGAACATCACCGCGCCAAGCGCCCCAGCGATGCCCGCAACTGCCAGCGCGCTTTGCCCACGCCTGCCAGCGCCGAACCAGGCGCGCAGCTGATTCGTGGCTTCCAGCCGCAGCGCGGTCATCAACGGCCGGGCCGTTTTCCTCATGCGCTCATTCTGCCTAACGACGACGTCGTTTGCCTGAGCGCTTCCCTCAGAGCCGCCTAGGGCGGCTCGCGCGCCGTCAGCGATACCGTGATGAGCTGCGTGCGGCGCACGATCGCAAGCTCAAGCGCAGATCCCGGAGGCACGCCACCTAACGCGCGGTGCAGGGCATCTACCCCGTCAACACTCCGGCCGTTCACCCTCACAATGAAGTCCCCGGGCCGCAGGTCCACACCCGCAGCGGGCCCTTGCGGTTCGCGCGACAGGATCTCCACCGCGCCTGCGGCGTCGAGGCTGAGCGCGCGCACCAGGCGCAGGTCGAGCGGCCGATCACGCGCCGCCACCCCGAGCCAGACGCGGCGCACCCGTCCCTGGGTCAGGATTTCCGTGAGCACCCACTGCGCCGTGGCGACCGGGATCGCGAACCCGATGCCCTGGGCCATGGCAATGATGGCGGTGTTGATGCCGGTCACCTTGCCGCCAGCGTCCACGAGCGGACCGCCGGAGTTGCCGGGATTCAGTGCCGCGCTGTGCTGCACAACGCCTTCGATGAGCCGGCCAGCCCGGCTGCGCAGGGATCGTCCCAGCGCACTCACAACACCGGCTGAGACCGTGGATTCAAAGCCGTAGGGGTTGCCCACGGCGACGACGAGTTGCCCGGGACGCAGCGGTTGGGGACCGGCGAGGCGGGCGTAGGGAAGCGAGCCTGCCTGCGCCCGCAGCACGGCAAGGTCGGTCGCCGGATCACGGCCGGTGACCACGGCGGAAACGCTGCGGCCGTCGACGAACGTCACGCGCACCGCGTTCACCCTCTGCACGACGTGTTCGTTGGTGAGGAGATATCCGTCCGGTGTCACCATGACTCCGGAGCCGGCGCCGCCGCGAGCACGCGAGGCTTGCTCCTCGCCGCCAACGTAGACGCTGACCACCGCAGGCCCGACAGCGGACGCCGCGCCGATGACGGCGGCGGAATATGCATCCAGCGGCTCGACAGGTGGATCGGTTGGCGCCGCGCCCGGCGGCGGTTCACTTTCCAGCATCCGGCAAGGCATGGGGATGCGGCGCGGGAAACTCAAGGATCTGCCAGAATCCCCTCGCGCCCACCATGATCTCCCTTGCCCAGACCGCGATCCTCCTGGCGGCCGCCGTCGTTGCGGTCTCGTTGTTCCGTTTCCTGCGCTTAAGCTCGATTCTCGGCTACGTCACCGCCGGACTTGCGATCGGCCCCTGGGGCCTGAACCTCATCGGGGAAGTCGGGCGCATCCTGCAGGTATCGCAGTTCGGCATCGTGCTCTTGCTGTTCATCATCGGTCTTGAGCTGCAGCCGACGCGCTTGTGGGTCATGCGTCGGGTAGTGTTCGGTCTCGGCGCGGCGCAGGTGCTCTTGTGCGCTACGCTCCTCGGGTTGGCCGCCTGGGCCCTCGGTGCCGCGCCGACCGCCGCCGGGATCATCGGCTTCGGCCTGTCCCTGTCTTCAACACCGCTGGTGCTGCAGGTGCTCGCCGAGCGCGGCCAGTTGAAGACACAACAAGGGCGCGCGGCGTTCGGGATTCTGCTGTTCCAGGACCTCGCGGTGCTGCCGGTTCTCGCGGTGTTGCCGCTGCTGTCACCGCTCGGGCACGCGCATGCCGCCACCGTGGCCTGGTGGGTGCCGATCCTGAAACTCGTGGCGGTGATCGTTTTGGGTGTGATCGGCGGCGGACGGCTGCTCCTGCGGCCGGCGCTGCGGGTGGTCGCCCGCGTCCAGGTCGTGGAAGTTTTCACCGCGGCCGCACTCCTCACCGTGATTCTCACCGCGCTCCTCGCCAATCTTGTCGGGCTGTCGATGGCGCTGGGCGCGTTTCTCGCCGGCGTGCTGCTCGCCGACAGCGAATTCCGCCACGAGCTGGAAGCGGACCTGGAACCGTTCAAGGGCCTCTTGCTCGGCCTGTTCTTCATTGCTGTTGGCATGACGGCGAATCTGGGACTGTTCCGATCCGAACCGCTGACCCTGCTCGGGCTTACCGCCGGCCTCCTGGTGGTCAAAGTGCTCGCCGTCACCGCGCTCGGGCGCCTGGCGGGCTTGCGCAAGGATGCGGCCTGGCGCCTGGGGTTCGCGCTGCCCGCGGGTGGGGAATTCGCCTTCGTGCTGTTCACGCTGGCGGCGAGCCAGCACATCCTCGACGGGCACGTCGCGGACCTCTTGGTACTGGCTGTGACGCTGTCGATGATGCTCGGTCCCCTCATGCAGCTGGCACATGAGGCCATCATCAAGCGCTGGCAGAGCGCTTCCGCGCGACCCTTCGACGCGATCGACGAGCAGGACGTGCCGGTGATCATTGCCGGCTTTGGTCGCTTCGGGCAGATCGTCGCCCGTATCCTGCGGGTGAAGGGCCTGACGTTTACCGCGCTCGACAGCAGCCAGACGCACGTCGACTTCGTGCGCCGTTTCGGCAACAAGGTGTACTACGGAGATGCCTCGCGGCTCGACCTGTTGCGCGCCGCCGGTGCGCAGAGCGCCAGGATCCTGGTGCTCGCGATCGACGACGTCGACGCCTCGATACGCACCGCGGTGCTGGCGCGCGAGCAGTTCCCGAAGCTGAAGGTGTTTGCACGCGCCCGCAACCGTCAGCATGCCTTTGCACTGAAGGATGCGGGTGTCACCAGTCTGGTCCGCGAGACCTACGGTTCGAGCCTGGAAATGGCGGCCGCGGTGCTCGAGGCGCTCGGTCAGACGCCCGCCGCCGCCCGCGAGGCGGTACGTCGCTTCCGCCAGCATGACGAGGCAACGCTCGAAGCCCAGTACCAGGTCAAGGAAGACGAGGTGAAGTTCCTCGCAACTTCGCGCGAGGCCGCGCAGCAGCTGGAGAAGCTGTTCGAAGCCGACCGCTCACCGGCGGAGTGAGTCATGGATGAGGCGCGCAGCATCCGCGATTTCTGGTTCGGAAAGTTGCCGCTGTCCGCAGCCACGCTGGAACAGCGCATGCGCTTCTGGTTCGGCGCCGACGGTTCGCAGCTTCGCGCACGGCGCGATGATGAGATCCGCACACGCTTCAGCGCGGTGTTCGAAAAAGCAATCGCCGGTGGACTTGCCAGCTGGGCGGACGGCCCGCGCCGGCGCCTGAGCCTCATCCTGGTGCTCGACCAGTTCCCGCGTAACCTGTTTCGCGGCAGCGAGCGCGCCTACGCCTACGACGGGCAAGCCCTGGGACTGACGCTCTCGGGAATGCAATCGGCGGCTGATGCGGCGCTGGATGTGGTCGAGCGGCTGTTCTTCTATATGCCGCTGCAGCACGCGGAGAATAGCGAGGCGCAGGAAGAATCGGTGGTTGCCTACCGGCGGCTCCTGAGCGAGGTGCCGGCGGAACTCACCGGGACATTTGCCGGCGCACTACGCTCGGCCGAGAACCACCGCGAGCTGATCGCGCGCTTCGGCCGCTTTCCGCATCGCAATGCCGCGCTCGCGCGCGACAGCACGCCCGAGGAGCAGGAGTGGCTGCTGAACGGCGGCGAGTCCTTCGGTCAGTAGTCGCCCGCCAGCCGCTCCAGATGCCGGATACGCTCGAGGAGCTCGAGCGCGAGTACCGCGCCGCTCGCATTCACACCCAGATCCCGCATCAGGCGGCTCGCGATCCGCAATCGCGGCAACGCCGTGGCCGGCACCTGCGAGGTGTCCGGTACGCCGGGACGTTGCGCGATGAGTCCAAGCCCCGCGAGCTCCTGAACGGCCTGAAGATCAAGCCGGCACAGCTCGCATACTTCGGTCGTCGCGATCCAGTCGCCCTCACCGAGGACGCGCGCCTCGAGGACCGCCGTGGTGACACTTGCCATGTTGGTTTCCTCGCTCTCAGGTTGCGCGTGGATTGAAATTGAGCTTGGCGCGCATTTCCTCGTAAAGCGCCTTCGCCTGCGGTGAGTCCGCCGGCGGCAGCAGTACTTTCAGCTGCACGTACTGGTCCCCGGCCGGCTGCCCGGGAAGACCGCGCCCGCGCAACCGCAGCTTCTGCCCCGACTGCGCGCCGGCTGGGATCTGCATCTGCACCGGTCCACCCAGCGTCGGCACGGTCACCGCGGCGCCGAGCGCGGCTTCCCACGGCGCGATCGCAAAGCTAACTGTCACATCACGGCCGTCGAGCTGGTATTGCGCATCCGGCTGGATGTGGACCTCCAGATACAGATCCCCGGCTGCACCCTGACCGGCCGCGGGCTCACCCTGCCCCGCAAGGCGCACCAGCTGTCCCTCGGTCACCCCGACGGGAATGTTGACGCGCACGGTGCGCGCGCGCAGCTCAGTCGTGCCATCGGGTTTGAGCTCGGGGTGGCGCAGCTCCAGAGTGCGCGTCGTGCCGCGAAACGCTTCCGGAAGGTCCAGCTCGACGCGTGCGTGATGGTCGCGCCCGGCACGCGCGCGCGGTGCGCCGCCGGCGTGGCGCGCCTCCGCGCCAAAGAGCGAGGAGAAAAAGTCACTGAACTGCTCGTCAGTGAATGTCTCCCCCGCTCCACCAGCGGGCGCGCCGCGGGCGCGTCCACGCCGTGCGTAGCCTGCCTGGGCGTGAGCCGCGTCCCAGCCGGGCGGCGGCCGGAACTGCTGGCCGTTCTTCCAGTCGCTGCCGAGCTCGTTGTAGGCGGCGCGTTTCTCCGGGTCCTTCAGGACCTCATACGCCTCCTGCATTTCCTTGAAGCGCGCCTCGGCGTCTTTTTCCTTGCTCACATCCGGGTGGTACTTGCGCGCGAGACGCCGGTAGGCGGTCTTGATCTGATCCGCCGTGGCACTGCGTTCGACGCCCAGAACCTTGTAGTAGTCGCGGAATTCCATGCCGCACATTCTAGCCTCAGCGCGCACCGTTTCAGACACACGGCACACACCACGCACCGCGGCGGGGCAGGCGCATCGACTGAAACCCCCGCAACAGGTCCGGCGCACAGCGCACGGCGAGGCACGGAACTTGCTCCACTGCTTCGATGATGCGCCTGTCCCGACCACCGCCCCTGCGCGCTCTGCGGGCGTTCTGTGCGGCCGCGCGCCACCGCAGCTTCAAGCTCGCGGCGGATGAGCTGTGCCTGACGCCCTCAGCCGTCAGTCACCAGATGAAGGAACTCGAGGCGGCCCTGGGCACGCCGCTGTTCGAGCGCAAGACCCGCTCACTCGAGCTTACGACCGCCGGCTGCCGGCTTCTGGATGAGGCGGAACCGTTGCTCGACGCGCTCGACCGGATGCTGACGCAGGTCGCGCGTCGCAACGGGCGGCTGACGCTGCGCTTGCGCATGCCGGCTCTGTTTGCGAACGAGCTGTTCATTCCGCGGCTCGCGGACTTCTGCGACACGCACCCGCTCATCGATGTACAGCTCGACACCCGTGACCCGCGGCCGCTGGCGCATCCGCCGACGGCCGATGTGTCGGTGTTGCTCGCGGACGGCGCACCGCAGGGACTGCACAGCGAGCGCCTGTTCGACAGTTCGTTCACCGCGGTGTGTGCGCGAGCGCATGCCGCGGCGATAGCGCGCCTGGGTCGCGGTGTGTTTGGCGCCCTGCCGCTGATCATCGACCGCGCCCGCCCCTTTGCCTGGCACAGCTGGGCGGAAGAAGCGGGCCTGGAGCCCCCTGAGCCGCGGCAGATCATCGAACTCGACACCATGTCAGCGGTGGTACGCGCCGCCGAACAGGGAGTCGGCATCGCGCTCGTGCCGGCGATGCTGTGTGATTCGTGGATACGCTCCGGCGCACTGGTGCGGGTGTTCGCGGTGGAGCTCGCAACCCGCGACGCGTACTACCTGGTGAACCGGCCGAAAGATGCACACAAGCCGCAGGTGAAAGCCCTCACACGCTGGGCGCTGGATCAGTACCGGGTCGCACCCAGCGCATGAGCCCTGCTCACGCATCCGCCAATTCTTTTCGTTTGTTGCAGCTGCGCTCGCCATCTTATGGTGTTTCGCGAAGGCAACCGACGTTCTGGCAACAGGAGACCGGCTGATGAAGAAGCAACATCGCAATCAAGGTGCAATACAGCAACAGCAAACTGGCCAAGTGGCCTGACAACGAATGACCGGAGAGGGAGGCGGAGCGTCACATCGATCCCCCTCGAGCGTGTTTAGCTCCGTCTCCCCTCCGTTCACCCCGCAAAAACATCTCCGGTACCGGTCGTGGCTCGGGCAAAAGCCCATGCGCCCATCCTTACAACGAAGTGCTCGGCTGCCGAGGTGATCGCGACAGGTGCGCATCGAGCCACGCCTTTTGCCCGCACGCCGAACAGCTCACCATCGGCCGTTCGCTGAAAGCGCCGCAGGCGACTTTCAGCCAATAAAAAAAGACGCCGCGTGCGGGGGAAGTCGCATCGCGGCGTACAAGGAGCGAACACGGGGAAGTTGTTCGCAACTGCCTGTAGTGAAAGCAAGGGGTGTGCCAGTCGCGAAAGCGCTGGATAAACAGGGAGTTGCTGCCAAACCGCACTGCCGCGCAGTGACGGAAATTGTCAGTTGCGGCCCTGGGGGCGCGCTGGTACCGCCATGCATGCCTGCCACTGCTGCTTGAGCGAGGCACAGATCGCGCGCGCCTGCGCCTCGTCATCAGTCGACGCCTGCAAGCGATAGAGGCGCCCTCCGGGCGTGCTGGCCGCGACAATTCGGGGCTCAAGACCACCGAGCTCCGTGCCGAAACGGGTTTGCAGGCGGTCCCACTCGGCCCCGGCGGTCGCCTCGCTGCCAAACGCTCCGAGTTGCACCGAATAATTGTCCACGCTCGCGGTGGCGATCATGCCCGCCGAAACCGGCGCAGCTTGCGTGGCGACGGCACGCCTCAGGGTTGCCGCGGTTTGGGTAACTTCCGGTGGCACGCTGGTGCTTCCGGAGGACGCGCTCGCAGAATCCGCCGCTGCCTGGTCGCGCGCCGCCGCGCTCGCCGCGGCAAGCTGCATCAGCCGCACGCCGGTGGCGCCCTGCAGGGGTGAGGCCTCACCCGGAGGCTCGGCTATGCGTGGCGCCGAGCCCAGCGCAAACCCCTCGATCCGGATCCGCGCAGTCTCGGACCAGTGGCCGGTGGGATGCCGGGCGAGAAATTTCTGATACGCCTGCAGCGTTGCGGTGGCCGAGGCCTGCTGCCAGTCGCGGGCTTCCGCGAACTGCGCGATGCGCTCGTGCGCCTGCCTGACCAGCTCGCTCTGCGGGTGTTGCTCGATGAAGACGCTGAAGGCCTCGCTCGTGCCGGCGCTCTCCGCGGAGCGCCAGTCCTGCTGCTCGCGGCTGCAGCCCGCCGCCAGCACGGCCACCGCCGCGATGAATGCCGCCCGAGCAACTCTTGCTCCCTGGAATGTGACCATGGTCGGCATCTTAAGTCAGCGGGGGTTCGTATGATCACGGCCAGCGCTATTGGAGTGAGCGAATGGCCGATACCCTCAGACGCAGACTTATTGACCAGATCGGTGATTCGCCGACATTCGTCGCCGAAGGCAGCCGAATCACCGGCGATCTCGAGACTGCGGGCCCGCTGGTCGTGGTTGGTTCAGTTGCAGGCGACGGTCGGGTTGCCGGTGCCTTGCACATGGCCGTGACCGCGCAGTGGCACGGCGAGATTCATGCGCAGGCGGCGGTCGTAGCCGGGCGCATCACCGGCCGCTTGGTCGTCGAGGACAAGCTTGAAGTGGCCGCCACAGCGGTTATTCGCGCGGACATCGTCGCGCGCACCATCGCCATCGCCAAGGGCGCAGTCATCGAAGGCGCGGTGACCGTCACCAGCGGCCAGCCGGTCGTACAGTTCGAGGAGAAGCGCGCGGGGCGCGGTTAGGGCAGCTAAGGCGTCTCGCGCACGCCGAGTTCCTCATCCGCTGCCGACGCAGCAGTCTGCGGCTCCATGGCTCCCAACAGTGTCAGCACGTGCCGCTCGAGCCACGTGGGACCTGGAAAATTGTCGAAGAACCCGCAGTGACCGCCGTAGCGCGTAAGCGTGACGGCGAGCGCAGGCGGTGAAGCCAGGTGCTTAAGATCGCCGACCGGAATAATGGGGTCATCCTGTGATGTCAGGAGGTAGGCAGGAGTCGTGAGGTGCGCGAGACGCTCGCCGGTGATGGCGTAGCCGCTCAGGTAGTCATCGAGGCTCGGGAACTCGGTGTAGTGACGCACGAGCTCCGCGGTCATCTGCTCCAGGTCGCGCATGCGTTCCAGCGCCTGGAAATCATACGTATCAGGCCATGCGGCCTGTTTCTTGCGCAGCGAGCGCAGCCACTTGCGCACGAAATACATCTCGTAGCCGGGCATGCCTTGCTGTAGCGCCGCCATGGTGACATGCGGGTCGAGCACCGGCGACACTGCAACCACGCACGCGAGGTTCAAGTGCGCGGTGCTCGCTTGCGCCGCCACTCGCAGCATGAAGTTGCCGCCGAGCGAGAAGCCCACCAGCTGCAACGGACGGCCCGGGAACAACCCCTGTAGTGCATGCACCGCCCCGACCACCTCCGGCAAGCGACAGGAGTGGAACAGGCCGCGATTCAGGTGATGAGTTTCGCCATGATCGCGCAGGTTGAGGCGCACCACCTCGAAGCCGCGCGCGTACAGGCGCTGCGCCAGGGACAGCACATAGAGCGATTCAGCGCTGCCTTCCCAGCCATGCAGCAGCACCACCGGCTTCCCGTTGGATTGCGCGGGACTGGAGGTGAAGCACTGCAGCCGCACGCCGTCGCCGCAGTCGAGCAGCACCTCACGCTCGGCTGCGACCAGCGGCGCCGCCTGCTGCACGACGCGGCTGCGGCGCACGAAGCTGCTCGCGAGCACCGACTGCACGTGCCGATTGCGGAGCCACCAGGGTGGCCGGAAGTCGTCGGCGGCGGTCGGCGTGAGGGAACGCGAATCGAGGTTCAAGGTACGCGAATCTCGACCCGATTATTGGCACTGCCAGAGCGATTCCAGTCGCCAGCCGTGAGGTCTCCCGCGACCGTCGGATACGGCGCGCGCAGATTGTCCGGCTCGCCGGCCGACACCTGCACCTGCAGCGCGCCGTGCGTGGCGCTGCGCACCGAGGCAATCAGATTGGCGAGCGCGAGCGGTGTACGCTGTGCTGCCGATAGCGAATCATCCGCAGGGTTGCCGACGGTATCGCACTTGGCAAACGGCATCTCATCCGGCGGCACGGCAAATCCGTCGACGGCGTTGCCGACGAGACAGAAACGCCCGGCATACGCCCGCACATCCACCGTCCCGCTCACTCGCTGCTGGGTCAGCCGATCCAGCAGCCGGCGGATCACCTCGAGCCGCGCGCCGCCCAGTGCATCTGCGCCGTAGGGGACCGGTACGACGATGGGCCGTACCTCGGGCGCGAGCCCTTTTGTGGCTGGCGGCGCCGGCGCGGTCGCAGCCGCGGACGCGTTGGCATCGCTGGCCGGCTCGCCAGTTACGCCCGTCGCGGGTGCGGCGGTCGCATCCCGCACGCGCTGTTGGGCGAGTTCAGTGCGCACCGTCTCCAGCAGTTGCGCGCTGCGCCACCAGGCGGCGGCACCCGCGAGTCCAATGAGCAGCAGCGTCGCAGCCAGGAGCCAGGCCCACGAGGGGATCGCGCGCGACAGTACGGGTACGGGTGCATCCGTCGCCGGTGGCAGGGCCTCCAGAAGCAGCGCCCGCACCTCGGAGGTGATGCGGTCGGTCTGAGTATCGATGCCGGCAACCATCGCCCGGCGCAGCTCCGCGAAATGCTCGCGCAACGTAGTATCGGTGAGCGCCCGGGATCCTGCACCGGCGCCGCCCTCTCGCGCACCATCCGCACGCAGGTTGAGCGGCGTGAAACTGTCCTGCTCGGCGTTGCGGCGGTCGGGGACCAGGTGCAGCTGGTACAGCACCTTGGACACATCCGTCGGCTTGATCTGCTTGGGCAGTACACCCACCGCTCCGAGCGCGCGCGCCTGCCCGAGGTACAGCTCCCCTTCCTGGGAGGTGTACATCATGATGGGTATGGTCGCAGTGCGCGGGTCGTTCTTGATGGCCTGGACGGCCTGGAAGCCGTCCATGCCGGGCATGAGGTGATCCATGAAGATCACGTCCGGACGGTTGCTGGTGAGGTACTCGATCGCCGCCTCCGCGCTCTCGGCGCTGTCGACGTCGATGTCGTAATTCTCCAGCACCCGGGCGAGAAACACGCGCGCCGACTTCGAATCATCGACGATCAGCGCCCGCTTTGCGCCCATGCTCGCACTCCCAACAGCCGCGGTCGCGGTTGACGGAAAGTGTAGCTGAGAACCCTAGGGGTTCAAGGCGTCGCGCCGCAAAGACATGAACGGCCTCAGGCGCTCGCGCGGACCGTGAATGGCGCGGTCAGCAGCTGCGTGTACAGGCTCTTCAGGCGCCGTGCCATCACCGCCGAAGACCAGGTGCGCGCATAAGCGCGGCCGCGCGCGGCGAGTTCCACGCGCAGGCCGGGGTCGCCAAGGACCCGCACCACGGCGGCGGCGAAGGCCTGGTGCTCCTCGGGAACCACCAGGGCGCCTGATTCGGGCACGAGGATTGAGCGGGTACCGAGTTCGGCGGTGGACACCACCGGTGCGCCCTGCGCCATGGCTTCGAGCAACACCAGTCCCTGGGTCTCGGTGCGCGAGGCAAAGACGAACGCGTCCGCGGCCGCGTAGCAGTCGAGGAGTTCCGTATCGCGCGCAAGGTAGCCGGCGAAATGCACGTGCTGCGTCAGTCCAAGCGCCGCGACCTGGGCGCGCAGCCCCTCGCGCGCAGGTCCTTCGCCGGCGATCACCAGCACCGCCTGTGGCACTTTCGCCAGCACCTGCACGAAGACTTCCATCAGAAAGCCGATGTTCTTCTCGTGTGCGACGCGGCCGATATAGGTTACGAGCGGCCGCTCGGCGCCAAGGCCGGCGCGCGCGCGGAACGCCTGGCCGTCGCCGGCGCGAAAGCGATCGGCGGCCAGCCCCGTGGGCAGCACATGAATCGGCGTCGTGATCCCGTACTCACCCAGTACGGCGCGCATCGGCTCGGAGGGTGCGATCAGCGCCTGCACCTGGGCGCATTGCGAGCGGGTAAAGCTGCGTGCCAGCGCGCGGCCGGCGCGCCGCGGCAGGATCGGCAGGTAGTGATGCAGGTATTCCTCGAAAAAAGTGTGATAGGTCGCGACACACGGAATGCCGGCGCGGCGTGCGAAGCGCGTCCCGGCGTAGTGCGCCACGAACGGCGTGTGGATGTGTACCAGGTCGAAATCCTCGTGCGGCAGGGCATCGAGTACCCGTCTGAGCGCGCCCCAGCGCAAGCGACGATCCTCCGGGTCGCCCGGCACGCCCGCTGCACTCACACGCAGCACGTGCGGCTCGTCACTCGCTTCGCTGGCCTCGTCGTAGCGTGGGACGACGAGGTGCGTCTCCACGCCCTCGTTGGCGAGGTCGCCGCGGAAGGTGCGGATGGAAGTCGAGACGCCGTTGACCCGTGGAAAGTAGACGTCGGAAATGAAGAGTACCCGCACGCGTTCAGGAAACGCCGCGCGGCGGACGCGCATGATGACACTCGGGTGGCACGCTGCTGATCTTAAGCCAGTGCGGTGCCAAGCTCCGCCAGCGCCGCACCGATGGCCGCCCCCGCCAGTACGTCGGAAGGGTAGTGCAGGCCGAGCACCATGCGGGAGCCGGCGATGAGCGCCGCCAGCGGCACCAGCGCCCAGGCAAGTTCCGGAAAGTGCGCACACGCCTGCCAGGTGAACGACACGGCATGCAGGGTGTGTCCGGAAGGAAAGCTGTAGCGGTCAAGGGGAGCCGCCGCGCGGTCGATGGCGGCGTGCGTGATGAACGGACGCTCACGTACAAACACCCGCTTCAACAACGCGTAAACGATGACCCCGAGTGCGCCCGTCAGAGCCATGACTATCGCGGGCTTCACGGCCGCGCGCCCGTAGACGAGCGGCAGCACGAGGATCAGCGCATACCAGACGAGTCCATCACCCAGACGGCTCGCGATCTGGAACACGCGGCGTGGCCCGGCGAACGAGGCGCCGCGGTTCAGCCTGCGGCACAGGCCGTATTCCGCCGCGTCGAAACGCGCAATGACCGTGTTGATCCCGGTCGCTTTCATGACTCCAGCCTCCCGTGAGACAGCCGAATCAGGCACGGGTAAGCCTCGGTTCGGCGCGCGTCAGACCGGTGACGGATATGTGAAAGTTTTGTTGCTACAAGGACTTAGGATGTTTTTTGTGTGCGCCACATCACATTTAGAGGCGGGCGCACTTCAAGGAGCGACGCGCTGCGCGTGCAGGAGGGTCGCAGCGACCAGGCGTGGAGCCGCGTCCTGGGCATGCGCGAAGAACAGCGACGGCTCGATGAGCTCGAGCTCCAGTAGTCGCGGCGCGTGTGACGCATCGCGGATGAGATCAACCCGGGCGTAGGTCAGGGCACCGAATGGCAGCGCGGCCAGGAC